>CADBEF010000140.1 GCA_902793555.1 uncultured bacterium
CGCGGTCGCGCTGGCGGCCGGGGCGCGCGTGGCGGCGTGCTGCGGGCGGATCGACCTCGGCGACGAGGCTCTCGCCGCGCTCGGCGTCGCGGCGGCGGAGGCGTCGTCGCGCCCGGGGCTCGGGATGCCCGAGAGCCGCGAGCAGGCCGCCCTGTGGCTCCGGACGGCGGCCAAACGGCTGGCCGGCCGGATGCTCGGCGCGTAGCGCTGGCCTTTTGCGTCCGTTTTCGCTAGAATGCGCGGCCATGGACATCGCCATCGTCATCCCGTCGCTCGATCCCGACGAACGCCTGCCCGCCTACTGCCGCGCGCTGCGCGCCGCGACGGACGCGCCGATCGTGCTCGTCGACGACGGCAGCCGCGCGGAGCTGCGGCCGGTCTTCGACGAATGCGTGCGCGCCGCAAGCGGCGTCGAGCTGCTGCGGCACGACGTCAACCGCGGCAAGGGCCGCGCGCTCAAGACCGCGTTCGGGAACCTTCTCGCGAAGCCGGGGATCGCCGGCTGCGTGACGGCGGACGCGGACGGCCAGCACGCCGTGGAGGACGTGGTGGAGTGCCTGCGGCGGCTCCAGGCCGCGCCCGACGCGCTGGTGTTGGGCTGCCGCCGCTTCACGGGGCCGGACGTGCCGTGGAAGAGCTCCTTCGGCAACAACTGGATGAAGTTCCTCTTCCGCGTCGCGACGGGCCGCCGCTTCCTCGACACGCAGACGGGCCTCCGCGGCATCCCCGCCTCCTTCATGCGCGAGCTGCTGGACGTGCCGGGCGACCGGTTCGAGTTCGAGAGCGACATGCTGTTGCGCCTCGGAAAGCGTCCGATGGACCAGTACGAGATCCGCACCATCTACGAGAACGGCAACAAGGGGACGCATTTCCGCCCCGTGAAGGACTCGCTTTCGATCCTGCGGCTCGTCCTGCGCGGGAGCGCGGCGCGCGGCCGGCGCTTCGCGCTCTTCACGGCGGTCTCGCTCGCGTCGTTCGCGCTCGACATCGGGCTCTTCCACGCGCTGCACGAGTTCGCGTTCCGCGAAGGCGCGGCCGGGCGGCTCTTCCTCTCCGTCGCGATCGCGCGCCTCGTCTCGCTCTCGTTCAACTACGGCTGCAACCGGCACCTCGTCTTCCGCGACGGGGCGCGCCACGCCGCCGTCGAGGGGCGTTCGCTGGCGCGGTACCTGCTGCTCGCCGCCGGGATCATGACGGCGTCCTGGGCGCTCACGAAGGGCGTCGCCGCGCAGATGCCCGGCACGCTCGTCACGCCGATCAAGGCCGTCGTCGACCTCTGCCTCTTCTTCGCGAGCTACGCGTTGCAGAAGACGTTCGTCTTCCGGGCCCCCGGCGCCGCCGCCTCCCGCTGATCGCGCTTCCCGGGAATTTCTTGAGCGCGGCCCCGGTTTGTGGTAGACTGCCGCGCGTTCCAACCACCCCGACGTTCCCATGAACAAGATCGTCTTCAAGAAGCAGCTCTCGGCCGACGTCTACGAAATGGCCTTCGAGGCCCCGCACATCGCGCGCGAGCACAAGGCCGGCCAGTTTCTCATCGTCCAGGTCGACCACGACTGGGGCGAGCGCGTCCCGCTCACCATCGCCGACGCCGACGAGGCCGCCGGCACCGTCACCGTCGTCTTCCAGGCCGTCGGCGCATCGACGCTCAAGCTCGCCCGTCTCGGCGTCGGCGACGCCCTCGCCGACGTCCTCGGCCCGCTCGGCATGCCGAGCGAGGTGGAGAAGTTCGGCCGCGTCGTTCTCTGCGGCGGCGGCATCGGCGTCGCGCCGATCCACCCGATCGCCCAGGCGATGAAGGCCGCCGGCAACCACGTCACCAGCATCCTCGCCGCCCGCACGAAGGACCTGCTCATTTTCGAGGACCGCATGCGCGCCGCCTCCGACGAGGTGATCGTCTGCACGGACGACGGCTCGTACGGCCGCAAGGACCTCGTGACGGCGCCGCTCAAGGAGCTCTGCGAGAGCGCGACGCCGCCCGACCGCGTGATCGCGATCGGGCCGCCGATCATGATGAAGTTCTGCGCGGCGACGACGAAGCCCTTCGGCATCCCGACGTTCGTCTCGCTCAACACGATCATGATCGACGGCACCGGGATGTGCGGCGGCTGCCGCGTCTCCGTCGGCGGCAAGATCCGCTTCGTGTGCGTCGAGGGCCCCGACTTCGACGGCCACCAGGTCGACTGGGACAACATGCTCAAGCGCATGAAGGCGTTCAAGCCGTTCGAGGCGCTCGCGAAGCAGCGCGAACTCGACCACGAGTGCCGTTTCGCCGCGATGGCGGATGCCGCCGCGAAGGAGGGCAAGTAAGATGAACGACAACCGCAACGAACTCGACGCCGCCGCCCGCGCGGAACTCGCCGCGCTGGGCGACTTGAGCGCGCTCAAGCCCGCGCAACGCACGAAAATCGCGCAGCGCGAGATGCCTTCGCAGGACCCGAAGGCGCGCATCCGCAACATGCGCGAGGTCGCGCTCGGCTACACCGAGCCGATGGCGCGCCTCGAGGCGCAGCGCTGCCTGCAGTGCCCCACGAAGCCCTGCACGGCCGGCTGCCCCGTCTCGATCGACATCCCGCGCTTCGTCAAGGCGATCGCCGAGGGCGACGACAAGCGCGCGATCGGCGTCATCAAGGAAGCGAGCCTCCTGCCGAGCGTGTGCGGCCGCGTCTGCCCGCAGGAGCGCCAGTGCATGAAGGGCTGCACCGTGGGCAAGATCGCCAAGGACGTGCAGAAGTCCGTCGCGATCGGGCGCCTCGAGCGCTACGTCGCGGACCTCGAGCGCGAGCGCGGCGATGCCGCGCCGCCCGCCGTCGCGCCCGCGACCGGGAAGAAGGTCGCCGTCGTCGGCGCCGGCCCCGCGTCGCTCGCCTTCGCGTGCGACGTCCGCCGCGCGGGCCACGACGTCACGATTTTCGAGGCGCTGCACAAGGGCGGCGGCGTGCTCTCCTACGGCATCCCCGAGTTCCGCCTGCCGAAGGCGATCGTCCAGCGCGAGATCGAGGGGCTGCAGGCGATGGGCGTCGAGGTCCGAACGGACTTCATCGTCGGCCGTTCGCGCCCGCTCGCCAAGCTCCTCTCCGAGGACGGCTACGACGCGGCGTTCGTCGGGTCCGGCGCGGGACTCCCGCGCTTCATGGGCATCCCGGGCGAGAACCTGATCGGCGTCTTCTCCGCGAACGAGTACCTCACGCGCTCGAACCTGATGAAGGCGTTCGACGAGGAGCACGCGGACACGCCGTTCTACCACGCGAAGAAGGTGGCGGTCCTCGGCGGCGGCAACGTCGCGATGGACGCCGCGCGCACCGCGCTGCGCCTCGGCGCGGAGAAGGTGATGCTCGTCTACCGGCGCACCGAGGCCGAGATGCCGGCGCGCGTCGAGGAGGTCGCGCACGCGAAGGAGGAGGGCGTCGAGTTCCACCTGCTCTGCAACCCCACGCGCATCCTCGGCGACGAGAACGACGTCGTGACCGGGATGGAGGTGCTGCGCTACGAGCTGGGCGAACCCGACGCGAGCGGGCGCCGCAGCCCGGTGCCCGTCGCCGGGAGCGAGCACGTCGTCGACGTGGACTGCGTCATCGTCGCGATCGGCAACGCGTCCAACCCGCTCATTCCGCAGACCACCTCGGAGATCGAGGTCGACAAGAAGGGCCACATCGTCGTGGACGCGAACCACGAGACGACGATGCGCAACGTCTTCGCCGGCGGCGACATCGTGCTCGGCGCGGCGACGGTGATCCTCGCGATGGGCGAGGGCCGCGCCGCGGCCAAGGCGTGCAACGCGCGCCTCGCGGGCGAAGGCTGAATTTCCACAACGCGCCAGGAGGAATGGCGGAGCGGTCGATCGCGGCGGTCTTGAAAACCGTTGACCCGCAAGGGTCCGGGGGTTCGAATCCCTCTTCCTCCGCCAGTTCGGCGACGTCGCGGGGCCGGCGGCCGCAGAGCGGCCCGCCGGCCCTGCATCGGTCGGTTGCGCGGCGTCCGCCGCCGCCCGGCCGATTTTCACGCTTGTCCGCGGGGCGGCGGCGTGGTAGAATGTCCGCGTCTTCCGTACAACCGGAGAAACCAACGACATGAAAAAAATCCGCGTCACCATCTGGAACGAGAACATCCACGAGAAGGCCGAGGGCAGCTGGGCCGACCTGATCCGCTCCTTCTATCCCAACGGCATCCACAACGCGCTCGCCGAGGGCCTTGCCGCCGACGACCTCGAGATCACCCCCGTTTCGCTCGACATGCCCGAGCAGGGCCTGCCGCAGGAGCTGCTGGAGAACACCGACGTGCTCTTCTGGTGGGGCCACTGCGGCCATGACAAGGTCGAGGACGCGCTCGTCGACCGCATCCAGAAGCGCATCCAGGAGGGCATGGGGCTCGTCGTCCTGCACTCCGGCCACTACTCGAAGATCTTCCGCCGCATGCTCGGCACGCACTGCTCGCTGCGCTGGCGCGAGTGCGGCGAGAAGGAGCGCGTCTGGGTCGTCGACAAGGACCACCCGATCGCGCAGGGCGTCCCGGACTCGTTCGTCATCCCGCACACGGAGATGTACGGCGAGCCCTTCGGCATCCCGCCCGAGGCGCACGTCGTGTTCATCAGCTGGTACGAGGGCGGCAACGTCTTCCGCAGCGGCGTCACCTTCCAGCGCGGCCAGGGGAAGATCTTCTACTTCTCGCCGGGCCACGAGACGTTCCCGATCTACCGCCAGCCCGAGGTCCTCAAGGTCCTCGGCAACGCCGCGCGCTGGGCCGCGCAGACGCTCCCGAACGCCAAGACGAACTGCTGGGACTGCGATCCGCCGACGGAGAAGGTCTACTCGGAGAACCCGATGGACAAGATCGACACGTCCTCGCTCCACAAGAAGGCGTAGCCGATGTCGCGCCGCCGCAAGAAGAACGCCGAGCGCCGCCGCGCGGACGATTTCCTCGCCGCGTGGCAGCTCGAACGCCTCGACCGGGACCGCGCGCTGCCCCTGCCGGCGCGCGGCCCCTCCGAGGTCACGCTTCTGGCGTATTTCGTTCCGCCGCGCGACCGGCTCGACGAACGTTTCCCCCGCCTCGAGTGCGCGGTCCGGGAGGCGTGGCGCCACTGCGGACTGCTCCGCACGGTGATCGTCGTCGACCGCGCGAGCGAGCCCGTCCGCGCGTTCGCCGATTCGATTCCGAACGGGCTCGTCCGGGTCCAGGAGGAGCCCTCGCTCTCCCCGAACCGTCCCGAGACGGTCGCGGCCGACCTGAACGCGAAGCTCGCGGAGCGCGTTTCGACGAATCTCGTCCTGACGGTCCGAGAGGACGCCTTCCCGGTGCGCCCCGGCCTGGCCGCCTACATGGACGGCCTGGACTTCGTCGGCGCTCCGCGTGCGCGCGGCGGCTGGTGGGCGCGCGTCGTCGCCCGGCTGTTCAACTCCCGTGCGATGGACGGCGCGTTTTCCCTGCGCTCGCTCAAACTCGCCCGTCTCGCGGCGGACGAATGGTCCGCCCGCGGCGCCGGCAAGCCCTGGCGCGCGGCGTTCGACGACGGCGTCTTCGCGACGCGGACGCTCCCGCGCGCGTCGTTCGCCTACCGCCGTGCCGTCCGCTTCCCGGACCCGGCCGACGCCGCGGTCTTCTGCTACGACGCCACCGGCCCCGCGCCGGGGCGCGTCCCGCCGTTCGGCTTCCGCGGCGCCGCCGCGTTCAAGGTCCTTCTCGACAAGGGGCTCGTGTAGTGGCCGCGGCGCCCGCACCGGCGTCGCGGCGGCGGACGCTGCTCCGCCTGTTTTTCGAATACGTCAAGATCTCGCTCTGCGTGGTCGGCGGCGGCTACGCGATCATCGTCGCGGCGGACGAGGCGTTCGGCAAGCGCCTCAAGTGGCTCCGCGAGGGCGAACTGCTGGACCATCTGCCCGTCTTCCAGATGATCCCCGGCCTCATCGCCGGCAACAGCGCCGCCTACGTCGGGCTCAAGGTCGCGGGCCTGGCGGGCGTCGCGACCGCGATGACGGCGGTCGCGCTGCCGTCGTTCGCCGTGATCCTCGCCGTCGCGCGCGGCTACGAGTGGCTCCCGATGGACGACGTCTGGGTGCAGGGCGCGTTCCTCGGCCTGCGGAGCGCGCTCGCGGGCATCGTGCTCGGAACGGCGTTCAAGACCTGGCCGCGCGTCATGCGCGGCGCCTACGAGTACCTCGCGCTGGCCGTCTGCCTCGTCCTGGTGCTCTGGTTCCGCGTCAACGCCGCGTGGACGCTCGTCGGCGGCATGGTCTGCGGCATCGCGCTCGAGCTGGCGCGTCCGCGCGCCGGGGGCGCGGCGGCCGCGCCGGCCGGCGAAAGCCCGTGGCGGGGTCTGTGGCCCGGCGTCCTCTTCGGCGCGGCGTGCGCGGCCGCGGCGCCGGCGATCTTCGCGACGTTCGCCAAGTTCGGGCTGCTCTGCTTCGGCGGGGGCAACGTGCTCGTGCCGGTCTATTTCGACGAGTTCGTCGGCCCCGAGGCGCCGCTGCTGCAGCTGCCCGCGGAGGACTTCAACAACCTGCTCGCGGTCACGCAGATGACGCCCGGCCCGATCAGCGTGAACGCGGCGACGTTCTTCGGCTACCGCCTGGCGGGCGCGGGCGGCTCGTTCGTGGCGACGGCCGGCCTGCTCCTGCCGTCGTTCTTCCTCATGGTCCTCGCGCTGCGCTCGCTCGACAAGTGGCGCGCCAATCCGCTCGTGAAGGGCCTGCTGCGCGGCGTCGCGCCGGCCACGGTCGCGCTCATGCTCGTGGCGACGCTCATCTTCGCGAAGATGTCGGTGTTCGACGGCGAGGTCGCGCTCCGATCGCTTTGGAACTTCCTCCGCGGGATCCAGGTCTTCGCGGAGTCGCCGGCCGGTCCCGTCGATCTCAATCTGCACGTCCGCCCGTTCGGTCTGCTGCTCGCGGGATTCTCGACCTGGGCGCTCTGGCGCGGACGGCTGCGGATCATGCCGCTCATCCTGCTCTGCGCGTCCCTCGGCGCGCTGCTGCGGCCGCTGTGGTTCCGGCTTCCGTAGCGGTGGCGGACGCTACGCGGTCGCGGACAGCGCGGCGGCGAGGGCGTCCGCGGCCGCTTCGGGCGGCGCGTCGTTCGCGGTCGGGACGATCGCGTCGCAGAACGCGCGGTAGACCGGCGCGCGGCGCGCGTAGAGCGCCGCGGTCTCCTCGCGCTTCTTCGCGAGCGGGCGGCCGTTGCCGCCCGCAAGGCGCGCCCAGAGCGTCTCGAACGGCGCGTCGAGGTGCAGCACGAGCGTGTTGGTCTCACGCACGAGAGCGCGGTTCGCCTCGAAGGTCGGGAAGCCGCCGCCGGAGGCGACGACTTCCGAGCCGGGGCGCGCGAGGACGCGACGGGCGACCTCCGTCTCGAGCGCGCGGAAGCCCGCCTCGCCGCGCGCGGCGAAGATCGCCGGGATCGGCGCGCCGGCCGCGGCGGCGATCTCGTCGTCCAGGTCCGCGAACGGCAGCCCGAGGCGCGCGGCGAGGAGCCGGCCGGCCGTCGACTTGCCCGCGCCCATGAAGCCCGTGAGGAGCACCTTCGTCGCGTTTTTGCGCCAGAGGTCCGCGGCGAGCGAAGGCAGGAGCGAGGCGAGGAGCGCGTCCTCGTCGAGCGCGAGGCCGGGGTTCCAGATGCGTTGCGCGGCGACGGCCTGCCGCACGAGCATCGCGAGGCCGCCGACGGCGCGTGCGCCGGCCTTGCGCGCGTTGAGCACGAGGCGGGACGGGGTGGGGCAGTAGACCGGGTCGAAGACCGCGAGGCCGGGATGCAGCGCGGCGGGGGCGACGGGGATGCCGCCCGCGTGCGGCCACATGCCGACGGGCGTCCCGTTGAGCAGCACCGTCGCGTCCGCGAGCGCGGCGGCCTTCGCCTCCGGGGTCGCGGCGGCGGCGAGCGCGGCTCGCGAGCCCGGGACGCGCTC
>CADBEF010000141.1 GCA_902793555.1 uncultured bacterium
CGCGGCCGCGGGGGCGGCGGCGCCGGCGGGGGGCGCGACGTGGGCGGCCGCGGGGGCGGCGGCGCCGTTGGCGAGCGAGACGTTCACGTCGCCGCGGCGGATCACCAGTTCGTTGATGCCGAGGTTCTTCACCGTCGCGAGCAGGCCTTCCAGCGCGGGGTAGTCGGCCGGGGCCATGAGCGGCTGGGCCGGCAGCGCGATCGGCGCGGCCTCGACCTTGCGCTTCTTCTCCTCCTCGTCTGCCGGGATGGGCGGGCGCGTGGCGGGCGGCGTGGCGCGCCACTGGAAGTACGAGAGCGCGGGCTCCGGGAAGAGGCAGTAGGAGAGGATGTCCTCCTCGGCCTTGATGAGCGAGGGGTCGACGGCGTCCACCGCGTGCGGGAGCATGGGCGGCAGGAGGTCGGCGGGGCGGCCGGTGACGGGCCTGTCCTTGCCGAGGATCTTCTTCGCGAGCTTCGGGTCGATCGGCCCGGGGGCGCGGCCGTAGAGGCCCTTGACGTAGTTCTTCGTCTCCTCGGCGACCATCTCGTAGCGCTTGCCGGCGAGGACGTTGAGGACGGACTGCACGCCGACGATCTGCGACGTCGGCGTGACGAGCGGGGGGTAGCCGAGGTCGGCGCGGACGCGCGGCACCTCCTCCATCACCTCGCCGATGCGGTCGAGCGCGCCCTGCTGCGAGAGTTGCGAGCGCAGGTTCGAAATCATGCCGCCGGGGATCTTGTGCCGCAGGATGCCCGGGTCGATGATGTCGTGCATCCGGTGCGCGGGTTCGCGCATCGGGCGCAGGCCCTTGAAGTAGCGGTTGATCTCGGCGACCTTGTCCATGTCGAGCTCGGGCGCGACGCCGCTGTCGGCGAAAATCGCGGCGATCGTCTCGACCGGGGGCTGCGAGGAGAAGCCGGCCATCGAGGAGACGGCGCAGTCGACCGCGCCCGCGCCGGCGAGGGCGGCCGCGAGGTAGGTCGCGGTGGCCATGCCGCTCGTGGCGTGGGAGTGGACCTGGATCGGGATCGTGATTTCCTTGCAGAGCGCGGCCACGAGCCGGCGCGCTTCGAGCGGGGCGAGGATGCCCGCCATGTCCTTGATGCAGATCGAGTCGACGCCCATCTGCTCCTGCTCCTTGGCGATCCGGACGAACTCCTCGATCGTGTGGACGGGCGAGACGGTGTAGGCGATGCAGCCCTGCGCGTGGGCGCCGTACTTCTTGATGAACTTGACCGACTTCTCGATGTTGCGGTTGTCGTTCAGGGCGTCGAACGTGCGGAAGATGTCGATGCCGTTGCTGGCCGCCAGCGCGATGAAGCGTTCCAGCAGGTCGTCCGGGTAGTTGTGGTAGCCCAGGACGTTCTGGCCGCGGATGAGCATCTGCAGCGGGGTGTTCTTCGCGTGCGCCTTGATTTCGCGCAGGCGCTCCCAGGGGTTCTCGCGCAGGAAGCGCAGGCACACGTCGAACGTCGCGCCGCCCCAGCACTCCAGCGAGTAGTAGCCGGCCGCGTCGATCGCGTCGATGATCTCGAGGATGTCCTTCGTGCGGATGCGCGTGGCCCAGAGGGACTGCGGCGCGTCGCGGAGCGTCGTGTCCGTGATGCGCAGCGGGATGCGGTTGCCGAGCAGGACCGCGTCGTCGATCGGGGCGACGTGGCGGGGTCCGGGTGCGGATATCTTTTTGGCCTTTTTCATTTTCGGTTCGCGGGTTCCGGGTTCGGCGGGATCAGCGGAGTTTGGCGAGGAGTTCCCGGAGGCGGGCGGCCTTTTCCGGGAGTTCGGCCTGGATTTCGGCCTTGCGGGCGGCCTGGGCGGCGTCCAGCTCCTTGAGCTGGGCGAGGGCCCTCTCTTTGCGGGATTTCGCGGCGTCGGGATCGGTGCGGGAGAGCTCCGAGAGCTCCTTCTGGACGTCGTCGACGAGCTTCTGCCGCTCCGCGCGGAGCCGCGAGAGCTCGGCGTCGGCGTCCCGCTGCGCGAAGACGAGACCGGGGAATTCGGCCCGCTCGGCGTCGGAGAGCCTTTCGCGGAAAGCCGCCTGCTGCGAGGCCGTGCAGTGCGTCCGGAGCCACTGCTCCAGCTCGTTCGCCCGCGACGCGGCGGCGGGATCGGCGGGCGCGGCCTTCTTTTCGGGCATCGTCCCGACCAGGGCCTCGAACTGGGACGTGAACTTCTCGACCGAGGCGTCCTGGGAGGCGCCGAGGCGGCCGAGCTCCTTCCCGTCGGAATCCTTGACGACATAGGTCGGATAGCCCCGGATGCCGTGCTCGGCGGCGAGCTTCCGGTTGCGCTCCTTGTATTCGGCGGGGACGACGTCGGATGCCCGGGGGAAGTCGAGCGTGACGAGGACGACGCGCCCGTCGGCCCACTTCTCGAAATCGGACGTGGCGAAGACGACCCCTTCCATGAGCTTGCACCAGCCGCACCAGTCGCTTCCGGTGAACTTGAGCATGAGGGGAAGTCCCTGCTCCTTGGCGAGGGCGACGGCGGCGTCGTAATCCTGCGTCCAGCGCCCGGCGACGGCGCCCTTGGCGGCCGGCGCCCCGGGAGCGTCCTTCTTGGCGGACGCGAACGACGCGGCCGCGGCGAGCAAGACGATGGAGAGCGTGCGGAATTTCATGGGCGGGCGGATGAAAGAGGGGGGAACCTGCGGAATGGAATCGGTCAGACCCGGACGGCCTTGCGCGGGTCGAAGCGGCCCATGGCCTGGAACTTGCGGTAGCGCTTCTCGACGAGGCGGATGCCGCCGGGCTCGCCGGCGAGGGAGCGGAGGTTTTCGACGACGGCCTTGCGGACGAGGGCGATCGCCGTGGCGGGGTCCCGGCCGGCGCCGCCCGGGGGCTCGGGCACGATGCCGTCCGCGACCTTGAGCGCGACGAGGTCCTTCGCGGTGATGCGCAGCGCGGCGGCGGCCTCGGGGGCCTTCGCGCCGTCGCGCCACAGGATGGAGGCGCAGCCCTCGGGGGAGATCACGGAGTAGATCGCGTGCTCGAGCATGAGGACGCGGTCGCCGACGGCGATGCCGAGCGCGCCGCCCGAGCCGCCCTCGCCGGTCACGACCGAGAGGATGGGCGTTTGCAGGCCGGCCATGACGAGCAGGCTGCGGCCGATGGCCTCGCCCTGGCCGCGCTGCTCGGCCTCGAGGCCGGGGTAGGCGCCGGCGGTGTCGACGAGCGTGACGACCGGCAGGCCCCACTTCTCGGCGAGCTTCATCAGGCGGTCGGCCTTGCGGAAGCCGTCGGGGCTCGCCATGCCGAAGCGGCATGCGATGCGCTCTTCGGTCGTGGAGCCTTTCTGGTGGCCGACGAGCACGAAGCGCGTCTTGCCGATGCGGCCGAGGCCGCCGAGGACGGCGGGATCGTCCGCGCACAGGCGGTCGCCGTGCAGCTCGAGGAACTCGTCGCACATCCCCTCGGCGTACTGGCGCGCGGTGGGGCGGCCGGGGTCGCGGGCGAGCTGGACGACCTCCCACGCGGTGGGGGCGGCGGCCTTGGCGTTCTTCTTCGCGGATTCGGACATGGCGCTTCCCTCCTTACTTCTGGCGGTAGGCGAGCAGCGTCGCCAGGTAGTGCCGCATGTCCTTGCGCGGGACGATCGCGTCCACGAAGCCGTGGTCGCGCAGGTATTCGGCGGTCTGGAAGTCGTCCGGCAGCTTCTGCTTGATCGTCGTCTCGATCACGCGGCGGCCGGCGAAGCCGATGAGGGCGCCGGGTTCGGCGATGTTGACGTCGCCGATCAGCGCGTAGGACGCCGAAACGCCGCCCGTGGTCGGGTCCGTGAGGATCGAGACGTAGGGCAGCCCCGCCTCCTGCAGGCGGTTCAGGGCGGCGCAGGTCTTGGCCATCTGCATGAGCGAAAGGATGCCCTCGTGCATGCGGGCGCCGCCGGAGGCGGAAACCATGACGAACGTGCGGTTGAAGTCGATCGCGTGCTGGATGGCGCGGTCGATCTTCTCGCCGGCGCCGGAGGAAAGCGACCCGCCGAGGAAGGCGAAGTCCATGACGGAGAAGACGACTCGGATGCCCTCGACGTCGCCCGAGCCGGTCACGACCGCCTCGCTGATGCCGAGTTTCTTGACGGCTCCGGCGGCTTTGGCCGCGTAGGGGCCCTTGGCGTCGGCAAAGCCGAGGTGGTCGGTGGGAACGACCTCCTGGCCGTACTCGCGGAACGTGCCGGGATCGACCAGCAGCGCGATGCGCTCGCGGGCGGAGAGGCGGTCGTGGTGGCCGCACTTGGGGCACACCTTGAGGTTGTTCTCCCAGGAATCCTTGAAGATGTGCGCGCCGCACTTGGAGCAGACGTGCCAGATGTCGGGCAACAGCTCCTGCGGCGCCTCTTCCTTTTTGGTGAACCAGGCCATGCGAATGTCCCTCGGTCGTGCGAAAGGCGCGCGATTATAGGCAAAACGGCCGCGCGGGGCAAGCGTTTTCTGCGCTCGCGCGCGCGAGGACCGCCGCGTCCCGCGGTCAAAGGGCGCCGACGGCGTCGATGTCGATCGATACGGAGACGCGGTCGCGGTCGGCGGCGGGGGCGGTCGCGGCGGCCGCGGCGCGGAGGCGCTCCAGCAGGACCGCCGGGTCGGGTCCGCGCAGCGAGACCTGGAAGCGCCACGCCCCCTTGGCCTTCTCGATCGGCGCCGGGGCGGGGTCGCCGAGCAGGTACCGGTCCGAGCGGCCGATCGCGGCCGCGAAGCGCGCGGCGGCCGCGGCCGCGGCCTCGCGGCTCTCGGAGCGGAAGGTCGCGCAGTGCAGGTGCGCGTACGGCGGGTAGCACAGCTCGCGGCGCTCGGCGAGCTCGCCGCGGGCGAAGGCCTCGAAGTCTTCCTTGCCGGCGAGCGCGATCGCGGGCTCCTCCGGGGAGAGCGTCTGCACGATCACGTCGCCGGGGCGCAGCCCGCGGCCCGTGCGGCCCGCCATCTGCGCGACGAGCTGGAACGTCCGCTCGGCCGCGCGGAAGTCGGGGATCGCGAGGCCCGCGTCGGCGTTGAGGATGCCGGCGAGCGTCACGTTGGGGAAGTCGAGCCCCTTGGCGATCATCTGCGTGCCGACGAGGATGTCGGTCTTCCCCGCGCGGAAGCGCCCGAGGATCTCCTCGTGCGAGCTCTTGCGCGTCGTGACGTCCACGTCCATGCGCTCGATCGTCGCGCGGGGGAAGAGCTTGCGCGCAACGGCCTCGACGCGCTGCGTGCCGACGCCGCCGTAGCGGTAGTCCGGGCAGCCGCACGCGGGGCAGCGCTCCGGCGCGGGCCGGAACGCGCCGCAGACGTGGCAGCGCAGGACGCCGTCGTCGCGGTGCCAGGTCATGGCGACCGAGCAGTCTTCGCATTCCTCGCGGTGCCCGCACGCGGGGCACGAGACGGCCGGCGCGTAGCCGCGGCGGTTGAGGAAGAGCATCGTCTGCTCCCCCAGGTCGAGCCGCCGGCGGACCGCTTCGACGAGCGTATCGGAGAAGACCGGCAGCTTCCCGCCGGCCTTGGCCGCGTCGCCGCGCATGTCCACGACGACCGTGCGCGGCAGCTCCGCGGCGTCGACCGCGCGGTGCGTCAGCGTGGCGAGCGCGTACTTGCCCTCCTGCGCGTTGCGCCAGCTTTCGAGCGACGGGGTCGCGGAGCCGAGCACGACGGCGCAGTGCTCGAAGCGCGCGCGGACGACGGCCGTGTCCCGGGCGTTGTAGCGGGGCGTTTCGTCCTGTTTGTAGCTCGGTTCGTGCTCTTCGTCCACGACGACGAGCCCGAGGTTCTCCACGGGCGCGAAGAGCGCCGAACGCGGGCCGACGACGACGCGCGCCGAGCCGTCCCGGATGCGCGCCCATTCGTCGTGGCGCTCGCCGGCGCCAAGCTGGCTGTGCAGCACCGCGACGGTGTCGCCAAAGCGCGCGGCGAAGCGCTGGATCGTCTGCGGCGTGAGCGCGATTTCCGGGACGAGCACGATCGCGCCGCGCCCCTTCGCGAGCTCGCCCGCGATGGCCTGCAGGTAGACCTCGGTCTTGCCGCTCGCGGTCACGCCGCGGATCAGGACGGGGCGGGGCGGCGGGCCGTCCGCCGGGGCGTCGCACGCCGCGCGGACGAGGGCGAGGGCGGCGGCCTGCTCGTCCGTGAGCGGGAGCGGCCGCGAGGGCAGCACGCGGCGCCCCGCGAGCGGGTCGCGGCGCTCGACCTTCTCCTCGATTTCGACGAGCCCCGCGGCGGCCATCTTGCGCAGCGTCGGAGGCGAGACGTTCCACGCCTTGCAGAACCCCGCCACGGCCTCCTCGCCGTCGCCGAGGCGCTCGAGGATCTCGCGCTGGCGCGCCGTCGCGGGAGCGGGGACGAGGCCGGGGAGCGCGCCGCCGTCCGCCGGACGCGCCCGGCGGACGACCAGCCGGCGCTTGAAGCCGTCCTCTCGCGTGCCGTCGCGGACGACGGGCGGGAGCATGATCTTGAGGCACAGCTCGATCGGCGCCAGGTAATAGGAGGACATCCAGCCCGCGAGCCGGATGAGGGCGGGGGAGAGCCAGGGCTTGCCGGCGGCCGCGCCGAGGACGGGCTTGAGCGCGCCGGGGTGGCCGCTGCGGGCCGACGTTCCGAGCACGAGCGCCTCGATCTCGCGGTGTCCGAACTGCACGCGGACGAGCGCGCCGGGGACGACGGACGCGGCGAGCGCGGGCGGGATCGCGTAGTCGAACGTCCGCCCGATCGCGGCGTCCGTCGCGACGTGCGCGACGGCGGGTCTTTCCTCTGGCGGGATTCCGGGCATGCGGGACATTCTACCACAAGCCCCTCGCGCGCGGCAACGCCGCGCGGTCAGGCGCGGACGTCCAGCGCGTCGCCGGCAACGGCGGCGACGCGGCCTCGCAGGAGCGCGCCGGCGTCGGCCGGGGAGCGTCCGGAAATGCGCGCCCGCAGATACGGGCCGGTCCAGCCTTCGGCGACCCCGTCCGGCGACACGCGCTCCACGAGGACTTCGACCGCCTTGTCCGCGAACGACGCCGCGAACGCGGCGCGCTTTTCGTCGCCGAGCGCGATGAGCGCCTTCGCGCGGTCGCGCCGCACGCGCACCGGCACCGCGCCGGGCAGCGCCGCGGCGGGCGTGCCGGGCCGCTCGCTGTAGGGGAAGACGTGCAGGTTCGAGAACGGGTAGTCGCGCACGAGCCGCACCGTCTCCTCGAAGTCCGCGTCCGTCTCGCCGGGGAAGCCCGCGATGACGTCCGCCCCGAGCCCGAGGCCCGGGACCGCGGCGAGCGCGCGCTCGACCGCCGCGCGGTACTCCGCGGCCGTGTAGCGGCGGCGCATCGCGCGCAGGATTTTGTCCGACCCGCTCTGCAGCGGGTAGTGCAGCATCGGGCAGAGCTTCGAGCCCGGCGCGGCCATGAGCGAGACGACCTCCGCCTCGGTCGTGCGCGGCTCGACGGAGCTCAAGCGCACGCGCGCGAGTCCCGGCAGCGCGGAGACGGCGCGGACGAGGTCCGAGAACGAGCACCCCGGCTCCCGCCAGCACGCGACGTTCACGCCCGTGAGGACGAGTTCCCGGAACCCCCGGGCGACGAGGCCGCGGCACTCCGCGAGCACTTCGCCGAGCGGGCGCGAGCGCGGCTCGCCGCGGGCGTCCGGCACGATGCAGTAGCTGCAGCGGAACGAGCAGCCGTCCTGGATCTTCACGGGGGCGCGCGTCGAGAACTCGGACGGCGGGCGCGCGCCTGGACGCGCCAGCGCGTCCGCGACGAGCGGCGCGACGGGGCCGCCCGGCGGCGGGCCGCCGCGCGCGACGATTTCGTCCGCGCCCG
>CADBEF010000142.1 GCA_902793555.1 uncultured bacterium
AGCTACCTCAAGCGCGCGATCCACACGCTCAACAACTGCCTCGCCGAGATGGACCGCGAGTGGCTCCCGGTCGTGAAGGCCTGGCAGCTCAACGAGCGCCACTACGGCGCGCTGCAGGGCCTCAACAAGTCCGAGACCGCCGCCAAGTACGGCGAGGACCAGGTCAGGGTCTGGCGCCGCTCGTTCGACGTTCCGCCGCCCCCGCTCGCGGAGGACGACGAACGCAACGCGCGCAAGCAGCCCGCCTACCGCGACGTCGACCCCGCGCTCGTCCCGCTCACCGAGAGCCTCGCGATCACGATCGAGCGCGCCGTCCCCTACTACGAGAAGTTCATCCTCCCGGAGATGAAGAAGGGCAAGCGCGTCCTCATCGCCGCGCACGGCAACTCGCTCCGCGCGCTCGTGAAGTACTTCGAGGGCCTCAGCGCCGAGGAGATCGTCGGCGTCAACATCCCGACCGCCTCGCCGCTCGTCTACGAGTTCGACGACGACGGGAAATTCCAGAAGAAGTACTACCTCGGCGACCAGGAGGCCCTCAAGGCCAAGATGAACGCCGTCGCCAACCAGGGCAAGAAGGCCTAGCCGCCCGCCCGCCCCCTCCCGCGCCCCCGGCCGCCCCGCGGCCGGGGGCGCGCCTTTTCGCGAAAAACCGCTTTCCGTTTCCGCTTCGTTGTGGTATTCTTCTTCGCGTCCGCCACGCAACGGACGTCCGTCCTTCCCCATTCCCGCTTTCAACCCGTCCGACTCCCATGGGCACGCTTCTCTCCCCCTCCGTCGCAAAGGCCGTCTCCGGCGGCTCCGCCATCCGCAAGATGTTCGAGCAGGGCATCGAGCTGAAGAAGAGGTACGGCGCCGACAACGTCTACGACTTCTCGCTCGGCAACCCCGACCTCGCTCCGCCCGCGGCGGTGAAGGCCGCGCTGGAGAAGATCGCCGCCTCGGCCGACAAGCCCTTCGCGCTCGGCTACATGCCCAACGCCGGCTACCCCGCCACGCGCGAGGCGCTCGCGAGGCTCGTCTCCAAGGAGCAGGGCGTCGAGACGCCCGCCGCGAACGTCGTCGTCACCGTCGGCGCCGCGGGCGGCCTCAACGTCCTCTTCCGCGCGGTCCTCGCGCCCGGCGACGAGGTGCTCGTCCCCTCGCCCTACTTCGTCGAATACGGCAACTACGTCGGCAACTTCGGCGGCGTCCTGAAGCCCGTCCCGACGAAGCCCGGAGACTTCTCGCTCGACCTCGCGGCGATCGACGCGGCGATCGGCCCGAAGACCCGCGCGATCATCGTGAACACGCCGAACAACCCGACGGGCCAGATCTACCCGGCGGAGGACCTCGCCGCGCTCGGCGCGATCCTCGCGCGGCGCTCCGCCGAGTTCGGGCGCGTGGTCTACCTCGTCTCCGACGAGCCCTACCGCCAGCTCAACTACACCGGCGCGCCGATCCCGTCCGTGTTCGCGGCCTACGAGAACGTCGTCGTCGTCGGGTCCTTTTCCAAGACGCTTTCGCTCGCGGGCGAGCGCGTGGGCTACCTCGCCGTCAATCCCGCGATCGCGGGCGCGGAGGAGCTCCTCGGCGGCCTCATCCTCGCGAACCGCATCCTCGGCTTCGTGAACGCCCCGGCCGTCGGGCAGCAGATCCTGCAGAGCTGCGCCGAGGCGGGCGTGGACGCCGGAATCTACAAGCGCCGTCGCGACCTCATGGCCGACGAGCTGCGTGCCGCCGGGATCGAGTTCTTCCTGCCGAAGGGCGCCTTCTACTTCTTCGTCAAGTCCCCGTGCGAGGACGAGACGAAGTTCGTCGAGGCGCTGCTGCAGGAGCGCATCCTCGCCGTCGCGGGCCGCGGCTTCGGCCTGGCGGGGCACGTCCGCCTCGCGTTCTGCGTGGAGGAGAAGACGATCCTCGGCGCGGCCGAGGGCTTCAAGCGCGCCGCGGCGGCCGTCCGCGGACTCTAGCCCGCAAACACGGAGACACAGAGCATGTCCTACGAAGTCATCGCCCGCAAATGGCGCCCGCAGACGTTCGAAGACGTCGTCGGGCAGGACCACGTCGTCCGCACGCTCCGCAACGCGATCGAGGGCAAGCGCATCGCGCAGGCCTACCTCTTCTGCGGGCCGCGCGGCACCGGCAAGACCACCCTCGCGCGCATCTTCGCCAAGGCGCTCAACTGCGAAAAGGGCCCGACGGCCCGCCCCTGCGGCAAGTGCGCCGCGTGCAAGGCGATCATGGAAGGCAAGTCCTTCAACGTCCTCGAAATCGACGGCGCGTCGAGCAACAAGGTCGAGGACGTGCAGGACAAGATCCTTTCCTCGGTGAACCAGCTCCCCGTCGCGACCGAGGGCGGCTACCGCATCTACTACGTCGACGAAGTCCACATGCTCTCGACGGCGGCGTTCAACGCGCTCCTCAAGACGCTCGAGGAGCCGCCGGACTACGTCAAGTTCATCTTCGCCACGACCGAACCGGACAAGGTCCTCGGCACGATCCAGTCGCGCTGCCAACGCTTCGACCTGCGCAAGATCTCGCAGGCGGACATCGTCGGGCAGCTCGAAAAGATCTGCAAGGCCGAAGGCGTGGACGCCGCGCCGGACGCGCTGCTCGCGATCGCACGCGGGGCGGACGGCGGCATGCGCGACGCCGAGTCCGCGCTCGACCAGATCATCGCGTTCACCGGCAGGAAGATCTCCGAGGAGGACGTCCTCGGCGTCTTCGGCCTCGTCTCGCGCTCGCTCATCGAGGACCTCGCGGACGCCGTCCTCTCCGGCGACATCGCGCGCGTCCTCGGCCGTCTCGACGAGCTCGACAAGGCGGGCAAGGACCTGCGCCGCCTCGTCGCCGAGCTCGTGGACCACTTCCGCAACCTGCTCGTCTGCATCGAGCTCAAGGGCGATGCTTCGAGCCTCGACGCCACGGAGGCGCAGCGCGCGGTCCTCCGCGCGCAGGCGGGCCGCACCACCGCGTCCGCCGCGCTCGCCATCGTCGAGGAGCTCATCCGCCTCGACGGCACGCTCCGCCTCGCGCTCTCGCAGCGGACGCTCGTCGAGACCTCGCTCATCCGCTGCGCCCGCGCGTCGAATCTCGTCGACCTCGAAACGATCCTCAAGAAGATCGCCGCCCTCGAAGCCGGCGCCCCGCCGCCGACGTCTGCGACGCCGGCAACGACGGCGCCTGCGGCTGCACCGCAGGCAATGACGACGCCGGTGTCTGCGACGCCGGCAACGAAGGGGCCGGCGGCGCCGGCAATGGCGAACGGTGGACCGCCGAAGGCGGCCAAGCCGGCGGAGACGGTCGCGCCCTGGGGCGCGGCCCCCACCCCGCCGCCCGCGCCCGTCCCCGCGGTCGAAGCGAATCCCGAGCCGACGGGCTTCGACGCCGCGGAGATCCGCAACCGCCCCGAAATCAAGGCCGCCCTGAAGACCTTCGGCGGCCAAATCGTCGACATCCGATGAACAATCCTTTCAACCGTTTCAACCACCCCCAACCCACAAGGAACCAGCCATGCCCAACTTTTTCGAACAGGCCAAGAAGGCGCTCGAGATGCGCAACAAGATGAAGAAGCTCCAGAAGGAGCTCGAGGAGACCGTCAAGGACTACGAGAACGGCGGCGTCAAGGTCTCCGCCCGCGGCGACATCTCGATCGCGGCCGTCGCGATCACGGACGAGGCGCTCCTCGCCCCCGCGAAGAAGGACAAGCTCGAACGCCTGCTCCTCGACAACGCCAACAAGGCCCTCAAGCTCGTCAAGGACGTCGCCGAGCAGCGCGGCAAGGAGGCGATGAAAGAGCTCGGCATGAGCGGCATGCTCGGCTAGCGCCGTGGCCGCCCCCTTCGAGTCGCTCGTCCAGGAGCTCGCCAAGCTCCCCGGCGTGGGCCGCCGCTCGGCGGAACGCGCCGCTCTGGCGCTCGTCCGCAAGGGCGCGCCGTCGCTCGCCGCGCTGGAGGACGCCCTGTCGGCGGTCCGCACCGGCGTGGCGCTCTGCGCGCGCTGCGGCGCGGTGACGTCCGCCTCGGAGAACCCCTGCCGGCTCTGCACCGACCTCTCGCGCGACCGCGCGCGGCTGCTCGTCGTGGAGGAGGCCGGCGACATCCTCGCCATCGAGCGCTCGGGTGCCTGGAACGGCCTCTACCACGCTCTCGGCGGCCGCATCAGCCCCGCCGCCGGCACGGGGCCGAAGGACCTCGCCGTCGCCCGCCTCGAGGCGCGCCTGGCGGACGGGACGGTGCGCGAGCTCGTCCTCGCGCTCGGCACGGACGTGGAGGGCGACGCCACCGCCGCGTGGCTCCGCGAGAAGCTCGCCCCCACCGGCGTCTCCGTGACGCGCCTCGCCTTCGGCCTCCCCGCCGACAGCGGCGTGCGCTACTCCGATCCCCTCACCCTCCGCCGCGCCATCGCCGGCCGAACCGCGCAATGACCGACCTCCAATCGTTACTCAACCCCGAGCAGTTCGAGGCCGCGACGGCCCCGGACGGGCCGCTGCTCATCCTCGCCGCGGCCGGGACCGGCAAGACGCGCACGCTCGTCTACCGCGTCGTGCACCTGATCGAGCGGGGCTTCGGCGCGGACGAGATCCTGCTGCTCACGTTCACCAACCGCGCCGCGCGCGAAATGCTCGAGCGCGCGGACGCCGCCACTCGCGGGATGGCCGGCGGGCTCTGGGGCGGCACGTTCCACCACGTCGCCAACCGCATGCTCCGCCGCTACGGGCCGAGCCTCGGGTTCCCGTCCGACTTCCCGATCCTCGACGCGGACGACCAGCGCGCGCTCATGGGCCGCTGCATCAAGGAGCTCGGCCACTCGCCCAAGGAGTTCCCCAAGCGCGAGCTCGTGCTCTCGCTGCTCTCCGGCGCCGTCAACCGCGGCCTCTCGCCCGCCGAGTTCCTCGACAGCCGCGCCGGCACCTACGACGCCTCCGTGGAGTCGATGCTGCGCGTGATGGACGAATACCGGGCGCGCAAGCGCGAGCTGCACGCGATGGACTTCGACGACCTGCTCGTGAACGCCCTGCGCCTGTTGCGCGAGAACGAGAACGCGCGCCGCGTCTACCAGGAGAAGTTCCGCCACGTGCTCGTGGACGAGTACCAGGACACGAACGCGCTGCAGTCGCAGTTCGTCGACCTGCTCGCCGCCAAGCACCGCAACCTCTCGGTCGTCGGCGACGACTTCCAGTGCATCTACTCGTGGCGGGGTTCCGACTACCGCAACATCATGGACTTCCCGGAGCGGCACCCCGGCACGCGCATCGTCAAGCTCGAGCGCAACTACCGCTCCCGCCCCGAGATCCTCGCCGTCGCCAACGCGAGCATCGCGCACAACGTCGAGCAGTTCCCCAAGACGCTCCGCGCCACGCGCCCGGGCTCGCCGCTGCGGCCCGAGCACGTCGAGCTCTCGGACGGCCTCGCGCTCGGCCGGGAGGTCGTCTCGCTCGTGCGCCGCGCGCTCGACGACGGCTATTCGCCCTCCGACATCGCGGTCCTCTACCGCGCGCACTTCAACGCGACCGAGGCGCAGCTCGCGCTCGCCAAGGCGCGCATCCCCTACCGCATCACGTCCGGCACCGGCTTCTACGAGCAGCAGCACGTCAAGGACGCCCTCGCGCTGCTGCGCCTCGCCGAGAACCCGTCGGACGGCCTGAGCTTCGACCGCGTCGTGCAGCTGCTGCCGTCCGTCGGCGAGACCGTCTCGCGCCGCGTGTGGAACGCGCTGGGCGACCGGTTCGACGCGTCCGACCCCGACGCGCGCAAGGCGATCCTCGACGCCCTCCCCGGCCGCGCCCGCCGCGCGTGGGAGCCCGTCGGGGAGGCGCTCGCCGCCTACCGGCGCGGCGTGTTCCCGGCCAACGTCGCCGCGCTCTTCGACTCCTTCCGCTCCTCGTTCTACGACGAGAAGCTGCGCCGCGACTTCGAGAACCCCGAGGAGCGCGGCGACGACCTCAAGGAGCTCGCCGCGGACATCGCGTCGCACGACGGCGTCCGCGCGTTCCTCGAGGACGTCGCGCTGCTCACGAACCTCGACCGCGGCCGCGGCCTCGACCCCGAGGAGCGCGAGAAGAGCGTCCTGCTCTCGACCGTCCACCAGGCCAAGGGCCTCGAATGGCCCGTGGTGATCCTGCTCTGGGTCTGCGAGGGCATCTTCCCCTCCGGCCGCGCCATGGCCGAGCAGGGCGGCGACGGCGAGGAGCGCCGCCTCTTCTACGTGGCCGTGACGCGCGCCAAGGACCGCCTGCACCTGCTGCAGCCGCGCTGGCGCAAGACGCCCGACGGCGGCTTCTTCGACTGCGCGCCGTCGCGCTTCCTGCGCGAGCTGCCGGACGGCCTGCTCGACGTGCGCCCGGACGCGTCGTCCGGCCGCCTCGCGATGCCGTGGGGCGGCGGCGACGACGACGCGCCGGTGTACCGTCCCGGCGGCGGCCGCCCGAACGGCGGCGGCTGGGGCTGGGGCGGCCGCGGCGGCGGAGGAGGCGGCGGGCGCCGCGTCCACGTGAACTTCAACTGGTAGCGCAACGGAGGAGGACGGACATGGACGCCTGCATCGTGGACGTGACCGGCGGGGAGCTCCCCGCGGAGGAGATCGAGGCCTACAAGCGCCGCGCGCTCGACCTCTACGGGCGCATGCCGTACCGGATCGAGATCCGCGTCGTCGGCGACGAGGTCGAGCTCAAGCACCACTTCACCTACCGGCCCGTCGTCTACCGCGGCATCCGCAGCACGCTCGAGGTTTTCGACGACGACCTGCGCGAGCCCGCCGCCGACCGCCCCTTCTCCCCCCTCCCCCGCCCCGCGCCCTGACATGGAACCGCCGCCCTTCCTCCTCTTCGGCTTCGGCCCGCGCCGGCGCAAGCTCGTCTACGCGGGAGGACGGTTGCTGGACGCCTTCACGCTCGAGCCCGCGCTCGACCTCGGCCGCGTGCGCGACGCGGAGATCGACGCCGCCGCGCGCACCGTCCGCCTCGATTCCGCGGACGGCCCGGAGCTGCTCGTCGAGGACGAGGCCGGCGTCCACGCCGTCCGCGGCGGCGAGCGCACGACGCTCACGGCCGGCGACCCCGTGCGCCTGCCGGACTTCGCCGGGCATCCGCACGCCGCGACCCTGCGGCGCATGCACGCGGACCTGCTGCTCTGCTGCATGCCGGTCGGCCCCGTCCCCAACCCCTGGGCCTACCCGCGCCCGTGGTACCGCGACGCCGCGATGCTCGCGCTCGCCCTGTGCGAAACCGGCAACCTGCACCTGCTGCGCGACTGGATTCTCGGCCTCGCCAAGCCCTACGACCGCAACAACGCGGGCGACGCCGAGCCCGACAACCTCGGCCAGGCGCTCTTCCTGCTCTCGCTCGTCCCGGCCGCCGAAGGCGGCGGCGCCGCGCACCCGCTCGTCGCGGGGGTCCTGCGCGAGGCGGAGGCCCGCCGCGGCGCGGACGGCGCGCTGCGCGGGCG
>CADBEF010000143.1 GCA_902793555.1 uncultured bacterium
CCGCGGCGTCGCGCACGGCGGCCGCCACGGCGGGGAACCCGGGGGCCGCGGCGACGAGCGAACGGGCGAGTTCCGCGACGGGCGCCCCGCGGTCCGGGCCGACCGCGCGGGCGCGCAGGCGCAACAGCGCGAGGTCGCAGTCGAGCTTCGCCGCGGGGGATTCCGCAAGCCCGGCGGCCTCCTCCGCGAGAGCGGGCGCGTTCGTGGCGGAATCCCCGCCGGTTTCCGCGAGCAGGACGGCGCGCGAGGCGAGCGCGAGCGCTCGGACGTCGGCGGAAACGGCGTTCGTGGCCGCCTCAAGCGCATCGAGCGCGTTCGAGACGGCGCCGGAATCGTTGAGGGCGAGCGCGCGCAGCAGCGCGGCCGGGGCGACGGCGGCGGGCGGCGCGTTCGTGTCCGCGCAAAGCGGCTCCAGAAGGCCGAGGGCGTCGTCCGCCCGGCCGTTCGAAAGGAGCAGCCGCGCCAGGTCGAGCGCCGCGGGGGCGTCGCCCGGCACGGGGCGGTCGAAGAGCTCCAGCGCCTCCGCGACGCGCCCCGACACGCCAAGCGAATAGGCCAAGTCGCGCCGCGCCGGGGCGGCGAGCGGCGAACCGCCGAGCGCCCCGCCCGCCGCGAGCGGGCGCAGAAGCGCGATCGCTTCGCCGTGGCGGCCGAGGGCCGCAAGGGCGCGGGCGCGGAAGTAGTCCGAGGCGGCGGCCGGCGGCGCGTTCGTCCCCGCCGCCGCTTCGTCGAGCCACGCGAGCATGTCGGCCGGCGCGGCGGTCCGCTCGCGCGCGGCGGCGGCGAGCTCGAACGCCCGCTCGCGAGCCTCGGGCGTCTCCGCAAGCTCCAGCGCGTTCGTCGCCGCCTCGAACGCGAGCGACGGGATGTTGTCCCGAAGCGCGGCCTCCGCCACCTCGGCGGGCGCCGGCGGCGGAACCGCCTCCGGCGGCGCCTCGTTCGTCTGCGCGGAGGCGGCCGTGCAGGCGAAGGCTAGAACGGCGGCGAAGGAGGCGGAGCGGTTCGTGGTTCGCATGGACGCGGAGTCTAGCACAGGCTCCGCGTCCCCCGCAAGCGTTCCGAGCGGCGCGTAAGAATGGCGGAGGCGGCGGCAAGAAAACAGTTGGTTCCTTCCCGGAACCCGCTTGCGGCGAAAGCCGGAATCTGGTATGTTTTCCGATGTCGCGGCGCGAAGGGCGCAAGCCCGGACCGACGCGGCGGAAAATCAGCATACTGCCAGCCGTCGTTCCCCTGAATCCTTGGAACATTCAAGCTTGAACGGCACGAAGCAGGGATGCGCGCCATTGGAGCGCGTCTCCTTCCGTGTTTTCAAGCAAGGCTTTCCAAGGAGCCCAGGGGAAGACACCGACCGAGGCGCGCTCCCTCTTGACACGCAAACGACCAGCACTCCCGTCCCCGCCCCGCGCGACGCGCGGGGCGCCGGTCGCCGTTTCGCCCCCGCGTAAGACCGCCGCCGCCGCCGGCAAGTGATAGATACTCCCCGCGCGCTGGCGTAAACATCCTCAATCCGTTTCCCAACCTCGCATCGACATGAAAAGAACCTTCCTCTCTCTGCCTCTCGGCGTTTCTCTGGTCCGCAACGTCCGCCTTCGCTGCCACGCAAACCGTGAACGGCATTACGTGGACATATTCGCTTTCAAACAACGAAGCCACGATTGGAAGAGACTCTTCTTCCGATCCCGCCATCCCTGCCTCCGCCGCCCGGCTCCCAAAAATTTCCGCGTAAGAAACCCGGAAACGGCGGCAAATCACACGTCGTTATTGCAGAAAAACGAAGGCGTACGACAACATGCGGCATCAACGATGAAAGAAAGGAAATCGATGAAAACAATGAGTTGCCCGCTTCTGGTTCTCATGCTGGCCGCTTCAGCACAGGCGGGGTACAAATATGAAACCGTCGATGGAATCCGGTGGGGTTTCATGAACGAGGGCAATGTTGCCACCATAGGAAAGGGGCAATATTCGGTAACGGCAATAGATCCCAGCACTTCCGGAGCCATTTCCATTCCCGCGAAACTTGGCGGATTGCCAGTAGTCGGCATCAACGATTATGCGCTGGGCAGTTGTTCTTCGATAACTTCTGTCATCATTCCGGACGGCGTGAAGTTCATCGGAAAGAGTGCGTTTTCCGGAGCCATCCGATTGAACTCGGTCATAATTCCCGGCAGCGTGACGAACATTGGAGAGTCGGCTTTTTATGACTGTTCTTACTTGCAGTCGGTCGTCATCTCCGAAGGAGTCGTTTCAATTGGGAATGGTGCCTTCCATTATTGTTCGAGGTTGCCGGAAATCTTCATCCCGGCAACCGTAACGTCAATTGGCGAAAAAGCATTTCGGGAATGCGGCTCATTGAAGACGGTTGGAGGGATGCGCGGCGTTCGAACCATCGGCGGGTCGGCCTTTGCATTCTGTGATTCTCTGGAATCTGTCATGCTCGGAAATGATTTGACGAGTGTTGGATCGAATGTATTTGATTACTGCGGAAGAATCCGCTCGGTTTCGCTGCCCAGCCGGTTTCAGGTGTCTTCTGTATTTACGGACGACTACGCAAAAATTACAAATGCAATCGTAACGGATGGTTCCGCCAACATTCCTTCTTCGATGTTTTCCGGTTGTACTCAGCTTTCTTCCGTCACGATTCCTTCCACCGTCACGAACATCGAGTCGAAGGCGTTTGCGGATTGCACGAATCTCGACACGGTCCGCATTGCGGATCTGGCGGCGTGGTGCGGCATCGCTTTCGGATCCTTCGACGCCAATCCCCTCTACTACGCGAAACACCTTTTCGTCAATGGAACCGAAGTGAAGGACCTTGTCGTTCCGGACGGCGTCGTCACGATCCGGAAATATGCCTTCCGCGGTTTCTCTGGACTGCTTTCCGTGACGCTGCCCGACAGCGTGAAAAGCGTTGGCGGGGCCGTTTTCCGCGGTTGCGCGAATCTGGCGTCGGCCGATCTCGGAAAAGGACTGAAGCTGCTCGGCGGAACTTCGTTCGCCGATTGTCCGGCGTTGGCCTCGGTGTCCGTTCCGAACACGGTAACGACGGTGGACACGGGCGCCTTTTCCGGTTGCACGGCCATCGCGACGGCGACGTTTCCGGGCCGGCTTTCGCCTCAAACGCTGTTTCCCGATTCCTGGTCGGGCATCCGGACGGCCGCCTTCGCGGAGGGAACCGAGTGGGTCACCAATTCCGTCTTCGAAGGCTGCACGGCGCTGACGGACATTACCGTTCCTTCGTCCGTGACGAACATGGGAAGCAAGGCGTTCCATGGCTGCACGGCGCTCGACACGGTGCGGACCGACGACTTGGCCGCGTGGTGCCACCGGTTCTATCAATCGGGCGATGCCACCCCCCTCTACTACGCCAAGCATTTCGTCGTCGACGGAACGGAGGTCACGGACCTCGTCGTGCCGGACGGTGTCTGGACGATCCGCCGCTACGCCTTCCGCGGTTTCAAGGGGCTCCGTTCCTTGACGCTGCCCGACAGCGTGGAAAGCATCGGCGGGGCCGTTTTCAGGGGATGCTCGAATCTGGAGTCCGCAAACCTCGGCAACGGGCTGAAGCTTCTCGGAGGGAACTCATTCTGCGCTTGCACGTCCTTGACGACACTCGTCGTCCCTCCCAAGGTGCAGACCATCGATTCAAACGCTTTCGACGGGGCGACCGGTTTGGAGACGATATATCTGCCGCGCCGATTCGAAGGACAGACGGATCCGATGTCCATCGTCCCGACCTGCACGATTTACTTCTACGGAGACATCGAAGCCCTGTCGGTTCCGGAGGACTGGCTCGACCGATACGAACTGGCCGCGGGCGGCGACAACATCGCCGCGGCGGAAGCCGTGGCGGCAAACGGCGTGAACAAGGTCTGGGAATGCTATGTGGCCGGCCTCGATCCGACCAACGCGCTGTCGCGGTTCGAAGCGCGGATCGCCATGGAAGAAGGAGATCCGGTCGTGACGTGGTCGCCCGACCTGCGCCCCGACCGGGTTTACGCGGTTTTCGGGGCGACGGAACCCGGCGCCAAGGAAAGCGCCTGGGCCGACGTGACGTCCACACCGCATCTCGACCAGACGGACTTCCGCTTCTTCAAGGTGAAGGTTTCGTTGAAGGAGGAATAGCGGAGACGCCGGCCTCCAAGGCGGCCGGTGCCGGGTTCTGGGATTCTCGGGATCCGGGAATCTCGCGGCGGAATCTCGGGGGCGGCTGAAGCCGCCGCCGGGATCCCGCGCCGCCGGGATCCTGCGAGAATCCGGCTGCGCGGCAGGGGCGGAAAATACCGCTTGACAGTTTATATCACTATAGTGATAATACCGCCTCATGAACGCGAACAACCCGCTTCCAAACCCTCTCGTTCTGTTCCACGGCTCCGATCATGTCATCGAACGACCGATGCTCGGACTCGGCCGGGAGCACAACGACTTCGGACGCGGGTTCTACTGCACCGAGGACCCCGAACTGGCGAAGGAATGGGCCGCGACGCACGACCGGGACGGCATCGCCAACCGATACGAACTGGACACGGCGAATCTGTCCGTCCTGCGCCTGGACGATCCGCGCTGGTGCGTCCTGCACTGGATTTCCGTTCTGGTCCGGCACCGCACGTTCCGCGTCCGCAATCCGATCGCCGCGCGGGGGCTCCGGTATCTGGCCGCCCGGTTCCCGGTGGTCGTCGAAGGATACGATCTCGTTGTGGGCTGGCGCGCGGACGATTCCTACTTCGACTACGCGGAGGCGTTCCTCAACAACGCGATCACGGTCCAGCAACTCGCCGCCGCGATGCGTCTCGGAAACCTCGGCCCCCAGGTCGTTCTCAAATCCGATCGAGTCTTCGCGCCGGAACGCCTGCGCTTCACCGGTCCGGAAACCGCCGACCGGACGGTCTACGCGGTCCGCCGCGAGACGCGCAACGACGCGGCGCGCGAGGGCTACGAACGGCTCCTGCTCGATCTCGACGAAAAGGGGCTCTACCTGTCCGACGCCATCCGGGAGGACATCCGCGATGGAGACGAGCGCCTACGCTGAAAACCGGCTCGCCGGCGCGATGACCGCGCTCGGCGACGCCTTCGACTACGCGGCGAACGACTGCGCGGTTCCTCCGGACGTTTTCTTCGACCGGTTCCGTGCGTCGTCGTTCTGCGCGGAGTTCGAGCGCGGGTCGCCGCGCGTCGTTTCGGGAATGTCCGGCGTGGAACTGGCGCGGGCGGTCCTGCGCGAAACGGAGGGGCGCGAGCCCGCGGCTCCGTCCCGCCCGGCTTTCGCGCGCTCGCCGGAATTCTGGTGCGGCTGGGTCCTCGCCTACGCGCAGTGGCGTTCGGGCCGCCGCTTTTCCGAGCTGCGCCGCGCGATGTCGTGTGCCGACGTCCTCGCGCTCTACCCGGTTCTCCACGAGGCCGGCCCCGACACGTTCGCCGACCGGATGGACGAGCGCCTCGCGCGGGTCCTGCCCGGAACGCGACTCTCGCGCCTTCGCGCGGCGGCGGGCCTCACGCAGCGCGCCCTCGCGGCCCGCGCCGGCATCGGACTGCGCTCGCTGCAGATGTACGAGCAGCGCCGCAAGGACGTCAACCGCGCCGAAGCCCGCACCGTCCGTGCACTCGCGCTCGCCCTCGGCTGCCGCATGGAGGACGTTCTGGAAGCCGCGCCGTGAAACGCCGCCGTCTCCCGTCGCGTGGCCGCGGCCGCGCGCCGGGAGCCGCGCTACCGCAGTTCGCCCAGGTCGCGCAGGGCGGCGAGGAGAGCTTCTCCGTCGGCCGCGGCGCGGGCGATGGCGTCGGGGTCGGGGCGCGCCGGGTCGACGACGCCGGGCCGGACGAAGCGCGTGACGCGCGATCGGGCGCCCGCCTTGCCGGAGAACCAGCCCGTTTCGAGCGTGGCGGGGTCGGCGAAGCGCGCTTCGATTTCCGCGCGGCGCCCGTGGAGCCGCTCCATCACGGCCTGCGGCGAAACGCCGGCGGCTTCAGCTTCGTCCGCCGACGAATAGATTTCGAGCTGCAGGCGGCCGGCGTCGGAGATTGAATACTGCACGTGGAAGCCGCGCCCCCGGGCGAGTTCCATCGAGTTGCCCGCCCGGCCGACGCCGGGCTCGCAGGCGGCGAACGGCGAGCCGTGCGCCGCGCACCACGCGCGGAAGGATTCCCAGAACGGCGCCCAGCGTTCTTCGCGGGAGGCTTCGCGCGCCTTGAAGCGCGCGACGGATTCCGGGGCGGCGGGCCGTCCCGACGGGCGGGCGCGCGGCTCCTCGCGCCCGCCCGACAGGACGACGGCGACGACGGCGACGAGCATCGCGACGGCCGCGGCCCAACGGCCCGCGTGGCGGAGCCGGATCGCGCGGGCGAAGGACGCCACGTCCGGGAAACGCTCGGCCGGCAGGGAGCTCGTGGCGCGCCGGACGATGCCGCGCCAGGCGCGGGGCGGCCGGCCGCCGAAGCAGGCGTCCGCGAGGACGCCGAGCGCGTGGACGTCCGAGGCGGGCGTCGCCTCGCCGCGGTCGAACTGTTCCGGCGCGCTCCATCCCGGCGTGCCGACGCCGGAGAGGGAGATTCCGGGCGGAACGGGCGCGGCGCCGCGCGCCGCCGGCGTCCCGGCGCGGACGTCCTTCACGAGCCCGAGGTCGATCAGGACCGGGGCTCCGCCCTTGCGGAAGAGGACGTTGTCCGGCTTGATGTCGCGGTGGACGAAGCCGAGCGCGTGCAGGTGCGCGACGCCGCGGCCGAGCGCGAGGAGGAAACGCGCGACGCGGCGGTCCGAGGTCGGCAGCGGCGCCGGGGCGAGCTCTTCGAGGAAGAGCCATGGGGCGCCGTCCGTCTCCCCGGATCCGAGATAGCGCGGCAGGGCGGGATGCGGATGCTCCGCGAGGAAGCGGATCTCGCGGGCGAAGCGGGCCTTCCGGGTGTCGTCCGCGTCCGGACGGAGGACCTTGAGCGCGCCGACGAGTCCCGCGGACTCCTGTCGCGCGCGGTAGACGTCCGCCGCCCCGCCGCGGCCGAGGACGCCGAGGACGCGGAAGGACCCGAACGCGGCGCCGTCCGCGAGCGGCGGGGACGGCGGCTCCGCACCGGCGGCCCCCGGCGTGCGGAGCCAGGCCTCGACGGAGCCGTCCATCAGACACCCTCCAGTTCCGAGATCTTCGCCTTGAGCCGCACGAGGACGCGGTTCTTGGCCTGGTCGACGGCGTTGCGCTTCATGCCGAAGGCGGCGGCGACGGACTCCGGCGCTTCGCCGCGGATCGCGGTGCGGAGGAAGATCTGCTTGGTGCGTTCCCGCAGGGCGGGGTCGTCGAGGACTTCGCGCAGGGCGATCTCGTAGACGGCGTGGCGCCACTCGCGCTCCTCGGCTTCGGTGCGGGCGGCGGCGGCCGCGTCCGACTGCGCGGCGGCGAAGGCGGCGTCGCGCGCGGCGGCGCGGCCGC
>CADBEF010000144.1 GCA_902793555.1 uncultured bacterium
CGACGCCGCCCGCGCCGCCGCCGCCACCGCCCGCGAGGTTCGCCGGAGCGCTGCCGCCGGCGAAGCCCGCCGTTCCGGCACCGCCGGCCTTGTTGTTGGAACCGCCGCCGCCGCTCGCGCCGTCCTTGCCGGCCGAGTTGTAGCCGCCGCCGCCGCCGCCGACCGCGACGATGCCGGCAAACGACGAGGACGCGCCGTTGTTGCCGATGCCGCGGGCGGTCACCCTCGCGCCGCCCTTGCCGACCTGGATCGAGTAGGTGCCGGGGACGAGAACGACGTTCGTCGCGATCACCTGGCCGCCGCCGCCGCCACCGCCGCCGTAGGTCGTGGCGTTCGCTCCGGCGCCGCCGGAACCGCCGCCGCCCACGACGAGGATCTCGGCGAGGCCGCCGCGAGTGACGGTGAACGTGCCGGCATGCGGCGTCGTGTCGGTGAAGGTCCATACGGTGTAGGGGCCGTCCTCGACGACCGAGCCGGCCGTGTCGGACTCGCCTTCGCCCCAGTCGTCGAGCGAATTGAACGCGAAGTTCGTCGTCATGACGGGGTTCGATCCGTCGTCGAGCGCGATGTGCAGTTGGTAGGCCGTGGCGGGGTCGAGGCCCGCGACCGTCACGAGGTTCGTTCCGCTCGCCGAGAACGTCGCGGTCGCGGGCGAAACGGTCGCGCCGGCGACGGCGTCGCCGTTCGCGTCGAGGACGGAAACGTCGACCGCCGTGGCGCCGCCGCTGCCGGGGATGACGACGAACGAGAGGTCCGCGCCGGTCTGCGAGAGCGAGCGGACGCGGAAGTCGGACGCTTGCGGCTCCGTCGTGTCGGCCTGGCCGACGAGGTGCGCCCAGACGGTGATCTGACCGGTCACCGGGTCGGTCGTCTGGAAGAACGAATCCGTGGCGGGGTGCGGCAGATACGCCGGGTCGAGCGGGACCGCGGTCGAAAGGACTCCGGCCGGCCAGCGCACGAGCGGGACGTCGAGCGACTGCCTGGCGACGACCGCGGGCGAATCCGCCGGAATGCGCAGGTGGATGCGGAATGGATTCCCGTTGACCACCGCGCTGCCCTGGCCGAACGTGTAGGTGTTCGCGGGATCGGTCCAGATCGGCGGCAGCGCCCAGCCGCCCTCCGGCACCTCGAAGTCGATGAACTGGTCCGCGCTGGCCGAATCGACGTTGTTGGCGTAGAACCGGCGGCTGGCCTTGAAGGACGGCGACGCGCCGCGGATGACGAGCGCGGCCAGCCCGGTCGACGAACGGGTGCTCAGGAAGATGCCGGAGTTGTCGTTCGCGTAGAAGGTCTGCCTGATCGTGGCGTCGTCCAGGATCAGCTGCGTGTCCTCGCCGGTCAGGCGCAGGTATCCGCGCGTCGTCACATCCGCGCCGTTGCGGACGGAGAAAACCGACCGCGCCTTGTTGTTGCCGCTCCAGCAGCCTTTGTCATTGCCGTTGCAGAGATCGGCGCGAACGCCGTCCGTGAAGTCGAGCGTCGTGTCGGCGCCGGCCGGATACCAGGCCCAGTTTCCCCAGAACGTCACGGAGAGTTCACTCCCTTCAAAGCGGAGGGTCGAGTTCGCCGACTGGGAAAGGGAGACATCGTAATTGCGCGCCGGGGAGGCGCTCGACTCGCCCTGCATGCGAAGCGTCGCGTCGGTGGCGCCGGCCGCGGGACGGAACGTCACGTCCGCGCCGGTCGGGATCGTGAGCCTCGTGAAGCGGTTGGTGGTCGCGGTGTCGGGGACCGACACGACGGACGTTCCGGCGGGGAAGACCGCGTAGGAGCCGCGGCGCGGGTAGCCAGCGACGTCGTCCCAGACGCCGTCCGGCGACCACTGGTCCGTGTCGGTCCAGAGGCCGTCGCCGCCCCTCCACGTGTAGGTCGTGGCGTCGACGACCGTCACGTTGCGCGCCCAGCCCTGCGAATCGCGGATCTGGGCCGTCGGGCCCCAGCTAGCGGTCTCGGTCGCGTTGGAGACGGACCAGTTCCACGCGACGTCCTGATCCCAGTCGAGGAGGACCGGGAGCGTGTAGGCGCCGGCCGCAGCGACGACGAGCTCTTCGCCCTCGTGCGGCTCGGTCGTCATTCCGCCCGGGAAGCCGTAGTAGCCCTGGTTGCGCAGGAGCCGGACCGTGGTCTCGCCCGCGCCGAGCTCGGAGAGCGTGCCGCCCGCGACGAGCATCCGCTGCCGGATCTGGAAGGGGTTGCCGTTGTTCCAGAGAGTCGCGGTGTTCGCGTCCGAGAAATCGTAGACGCGCGAGGCGCCGGGCGTCACGAACGAGAGGACCTCGCTGCGCGCCGTGGCGCCGCTCTGGTCCGCGACGACGACCTGATAGAAGTATTGCGCGCCGGGCGCGAGGCCCGTCACGACGCCGAACGAGAAGTCGCCCGCCGCGGCGAGGTTCGTCGTCGCGGCGGCGGCGAGCGAATCGGCGGCCGTGCCCACGAGCAGCGTCGCCGCGTAGGGCGCGGTGCCGCCGGAAACGGTCGCGTCGAACGTCGCGCGGTCGCCGTTCGCGTAGTCGGACACGAGCGCGCCGGAAACCTGCGGCAGCGTCGTCGCGGCGTAGGCCACGGGCTCGGTCCACGCGAGCAGGCCCTCGGTCTCGAGGACGAGGCGCGCGACCTTCGCGGCGCTCCCCCACCCCGCCACCTGCGCGGCGAGGTCCGTGGCGGCGTTCGCCGCCGCGACCTCGCCGAGATCGGTCGTGGTCCAGCCTAGATTGCCTAGCGCCGCTAGAGCCGCTAGACTGTCTAGGGCTCCTAGAGTCCCAAAGTCCTGATCTCCGTAGACGAGATACGCGTGCGCCGCGTTTTCGCCGGAACCGACTTTGGCGCCGAGCGTGAGCGAGCCTCCTGCGACACTCTGCGAGACAAGGCTCAGGGTCCTTGCCTCGGGCCGGGACGGCCGGAGCAGCGAACCGTCGCCCGGGTCGACCAGCGGCGTCCACGCGCTTTCCGGCATCGGCGAGGAGGATCCGACCGTGTTGAAGGCGACGCCGAACGAGGACCAGGAGGCGTTGCCGTCGCCGTCCGGACCGAAGTTCTCGGTCGTGTGGCCGACGCGCACCTCGATCTCGTGCCAGCCGGCCTCCTCGGTTTCGATCGAGCCGAAGGACTCGCTCTTGAAGGACTTCGAGACGTAGAGGACGGTCCGTCCGTCGATCGCGAGATAGACGCTGTCCGCGTAGCGCGAGCCGAAGACGACCGTCTTGCCGCCCTCGAGGTAGATCCAGCCGCGGTAGGCATAGAGCGCCGGCGCGCCGGACCAGACATAGGAAAGGCCCGTGGCGGGGTCCGTGAAGAGCGTGCTGCCCGTGATCGCCGCAAGCGCTCCGGAGACGAGGTTCGAGACCGTCGCCTCGGCCCAGAGCGACGCGTTCGTGAAGACGGCCGCGAACGCGTCCGCGGTGGTGCGGCGCGTAATCTGCCAGAGTCCGGACGATCCGTCGCCCGCCGGGAGCGCGCCCGCGGCCGGGAGCGTCACGCTCTGCACCGCGCCGGTGGCCGTGCCGCCCGCGTTCGACGCGACGGGCGCGAAGAACCACGTCCGCCCCGGCGCGAGGCCGGCGACGGTGGCGGTGTAGAGCCCCGGCGCCGCGCCGGCGGCGACGGGGGCCGAGAGTTCAAGGAGGTCCTCGGCCGCGCCGTAGACGAGCGAGAGGTCCGCCGTCGCCATGGAACCGGAATTGCGGAGCGCCAGGACGGCGTTCGCCGTCGTGGACTCCGCCGAAAGGGATTCGATCACGACTTCGGGCAGCTCGGAGGAATCGTCCGCCGCAATGCGCAGGATGAACGCGCCGCAGCCGCCCGACGCGCCGCGCCGCGACGCGTCGGAACACTTGTCGTACTGGTAGCCGCCGCCGCCGCCCGAGCCGGTTCCGTCGACGCCGGCCGTGGGCATCGTGGGGTCCTGGTTCACCTCGGTGGTGTAGCCGCCGCCGTCGCCGCCGACGCCGCTGCCGCCGAGCCCCTTGTAGCCGCCGTTGGCGTCGTACCACGTGCCGCCGCCGCCGCCACCCGCGTAGTAGAGGGTTTCGCCCGTGATGTCGCTCGCGACGCCCGCGCCGCCGTTGCCGCCCTGGCGGCGGTTCGAACCGGACGCGGCGTCGGACGAATGGGCGTCCGCGCCGGGGCCGCCCGCGCCGCCGCCGCCGGCCGCGGCGCTGTTGTAGCCGTTGTCCTTCTTGCCGGAACCCATCCCACCGGGATGGCCGAGTTCGGGCGAAACGGCCGTCGACGCCGCGCCTGTGGCGAGGCTGGGTCCGGCGCCGCCGCCGCTTCCGCCGGCGCTGCCGCCGCCGCCGAAGTTGCTGTCGCCGACGCCATAGCCGCCGCCGCCGCCGCCGTGCGCCGTGTAAAGGACCGTATTGCCGAGCGAGAGGACCGAGTCCTCGCCATTGCCGCCCACGCCCGACTGGGCCGTGTTGACCGCGCCGCCCGCGCCGACGACGACCGTGTAGGTGCCGGCTTCGAGCGTCGTGGCCGGCATCTCGATGAAGCCGCCCGCGCCGCCGCCGCCGCCGCGGCTCGTGCCGCCCGCGCCGCCGCCGCCGACCAGGAGGAACCGGGCCCGGCCGAGCGCCGAAACCGTGAAGGTGTAGGTGCCGGGCGCCGAGAAGGCGTAGACCAAGTCCGTCCCGACCGTCGTCTTCGTCGCGCCCGCCGGATCGCCGGACAGCCGGGCCGGTCCGGAGGTGAAGGTCGTGAAGGAACCCGTCGCGGCGCGGACGACCTCGCCGGTCGCGCCGCCGGAGACCACGCGCACCGCGTAATCGTAGGCGGTGCCCGCCGCGAGGCCGGAACGCGTGAGGACGAAGCGCTCGCCGGTCCGGAGCCCCGTCCCGAGCGTCTCGTAGGAGCCGAGCGGACCGCCGGCGGGTCCGACCGCCATCTCGAGCGTGGCGTCCGCGGCGCCCGCAGCGGTGAAATCGAGGGAGCCGGAGATGATCGCGCCGCCGACGGACCCCGCCACGGAGTCGACCGTCGCGCGGGCCGTCGCGTCCGCCGTCGCATGCCAACGGACGATCAGCGTGCCGGAGCCGCCGGGCGCGCCGCGGTGCGCCGTCCCGGCTCCGTCCGAGCTGGTTTTACTGGACCGGCCGCCGCCGCCGCCGCCGCCGAGGCCGTCGACGCCGCGCTCGACGTCGTCGACAACGTCGTCGGCCGTTCGGCAGCCCATGCCGCCGCCGCCACGCCCGCCGCGCCCGGAGGGATAGATGAATCCGTTGACCGTTTCGCTGTGGCCCGCACCGCCGCCGCCGGCATACCAGACCTCCTCGCCCGTGATGGAGCAGGGCAAACCGTCGCCGCCCGCGCCGCCGACGACGTTGGCGTAGTCCGCGTGGGAGCCGGGCCCGCCCGCGCCGCCGCCGCCGGAACCGAGATTCCATTTGTGGGCCGAGTCGTTCGAGCCGCCCGCGTGGCCGCATTCGCCGTCCGCCGCGATCGAGGAGCCGGCGACGCCCGCCTGGATGCCCGCGCCGCCGCCGCTGCCGCCGTCTTTTCCGTTGCGATAGCCGCTGGCATAACCGCCGCCGCCGCCGCCGCCGTGAGCGACAAAGAGGATCTGTGCCTCCCCCGACTTGGCGAGGGTGGTGTCGCCGCCGTTGCCGCCCTGGCGCTGGATCGTCGAAGTGGGGACGCCGCCGGCGCCGACCGCGATCGCGTAGGTTCCCGCGTCGAGCACGGCCTTCTCCACATGGAGGAAGCCGCCCGCGCCGCCGCCGCCGCCTTCGGTCGAGCCGCCCGCGCCGCCGCCGCCCACGAGCAGCAGCTCGACCGCCGCGCGCTCCGCGAGCGTGAAGGACATCGTGTCGGTCGACCGGTTGAACACCGCAACGCGGTCGCGTCCGACGGCGAACTCGCGCGCCGCGCCGACCGCCGTGACGGACAGCGCGTCCGTGTAGGGCAGGCACTCGAAGTCCTCCGATTGGCAGGTTTCGCCCTGATTGTTCTCCGCGAGCACCCGAACGTAGTAGGTCGTCCCGGCCGTGAGACCGGGAACCGTGAAGGAAACCGTTTCCCGGGCTTCGACGCCGGCGTCCGCCACGACCGGCGTCGCCGCGTCGAGCGCGGCTGCGCTCGACGCGACCGCATAGGAGACGGTGGCCGAAGAAGCCCCCTCGCCAACGCTGACGAGCTTCGCCGACACGAGGACCGACGCCGGGCCGTCCTCAACGGAAAGAACCTTCAAGATCGGCTCGGGGCCGACGGGTATCGGCGCGATCCGGACGATCACGACGCCCGATCCGCCGTTGCCGCCGGGGAGGCCCTTGCCGTAGCCGGAACCGCCGCCGCCGCCGCCCCGGCCGTCCTCGCCGTTGCCGCCGGCGGGACCGTTCGCATTCGTGCCGTCGCCGCCGCCGTCCGATCCGGGGCTGCCGGGACACTTGCCGCTGTCGCCGCCGGCGCCGCCGCCGCCGCCGCCGTAGGCGATCGCGACGCCCGAGATGTCGTTCGTCACGCCGACGCCGCCGATGCCGAGCGGCTGTTTCTGGACGCCGTTGCCCGCCGTGTCGCCGTTTCCGCCGGGGCCGCCCGCGCCGCCGCCGCCGCCGGAGGAGCGGGAACCGGCCTTGCCGGCCGCGTAGCCCTGCCCTTCCGTGCCGGCCTTGCCGGCCTGCCCGTTGCACGACCCGCCGCCCGAACCGCCGGACGTGTGGAGGTCATAGTAGTCCCAACCGGCCCCTCGACCGCCGCCGAGGGCGGGAAGAAGCGGCGAAACCGCCTGGCCGCCGAACGTCATCGTCGAATCGCCGCCGTTGGAACCGGGAGAGGATCGCGACACGCCGCCCGCGCCGCCCGCGCCGACGGAGATCGTGTACGTCCCGGCCTCGAGCTCCAGCGACTCGAGCGCGACCACGCCGCCGCCGCCGCCGCCGCCGCCGACACCGCCGCCGCCGCCGCCGCCGCCGCCCACGAAGAGCGCGCGGGCCGTGACGTCGTCCGTCAACGTGAGCGTGCCGTCCGAAAGGAACGTCACGACCGCGGAATCGTCCCCAAGGATGGTCGTCGTCACGCTCGCGCCCGTTGTATCGACGGTAGCGGGAGCATACGCCGCGCCCGCGGGAAGCGCGAGGGCAAGAAGGGACGGAAGGACGAACGCTCGGATCATGGCGGAGTCTCCTTGAAGGGAGGAAGCGAAACGGCGTCCACACGAAAGCGGCCGCCGCCCCGTCGGCAAGACGGGATTGGAAGTGCTTCACATTATACGCGCAGGCCGCGCGCGCGTCAAACCCGCGTTGAAGGCGCTACGGCGCGATCGCCGTGTGCTCGCGGCCGCTGTGCGCGAGGTAGCCCGAGCCGAGGAAGAGGTAGTTGTCGGCGAGGTAGTTGTAGCCGCAGGGGTTGCCCTCCTTGGTGCGCCAGTCGACGCTCTCCATGTAGCCCGGGAAGAGCCCGGAGTGCGTCGGCCAGTTCTCGCGCATCCCGCAGCGGTACATCGCGTTGAGGAAGTGCCACGCGGTCATGCCGCAGAGGCCGCCGTTCTCGTAGCGGGGCCACGCGCCCATGAACGCCCAGTCGAACGTGTCGGTGGCGAGCGGGATCGGCCGGCAGTTTCCGGGGATGCCGTACCTGAGGTCGCCGAAGCCCTCCGCGGCCATCGCGTCGAGCAGCGTTCGCAGCATCGGGCGGCCCTCCTCCGGCGTGAGCACGGCCTCGTTCAGGGCCATCGAGGTCGGGCAGGTGAAGAGCCAGTCGTGCAGCTTGCCGTCGCGGTCGCGCCACCCCGCCACGACGCCGGTCTCGGGATTGACGAGCGCCGGGCGGAACGCGGCGGCGAAGCGGTCCATCCAGTCGCGGATCCTCGCGGCGGTCGCCTTGTCGCCGCGCTTGGCGGCGAGGTCGCCCACGAGGCGCAGCGCGCGGTGCGAGAGCAGGTTGTACCAGGCGTCCTTGTGGCCGTAGGCGATGTTGTCCCACCAGTTGACGGGCCGCGACCCCGGGTGGTCGTATTCCTCGAAGAAGAAGCGGCCGGCGAACGGGTTCTCGAGGATCGCGTCGCCGTCCACGTCCATGCCGAGCAGGTAGTCGGCGGCGCGCACGAGCGCGGGATACCACTTCTTCGCATGGCGGGGCTCCCACCGCAGGCAGGTGCACGCGGCGATCATGTTCGCGGGCGTGGTGTCGACCCACTTGCCGCACTTCATCCCGGGCTTCTTGGGCTCGTGCGGGTAATCCCAGTTGATCTCGCCGTCGGCGTCCTGCGCGCGCATCGCGGCGTCGGTCTGGTGAATGAAGATCCGGCGGATGAGGGCGAGCGTCGGGTCGTCCGAGTCGCCCGCGAGGTCCAGCAGGTCGGCCTTGTTCTGGACGGCGAGGTGCGCGTAGCCCGCCAGGACGATGTTGTCGCCCATCGTGAGCGTCTGGCGGTGGAGCGTGAATCCGTTGAGGTAGTTGCGGCGGAAGCCGTCCCACTTCGCGTCCTTCGTGAAGTCCTCCCCCGTGGCGGGGTGCGGCGCGATCTCCGGGAGGACCGTGAAGCGCAGGACCGCGCGCTTGCAGCCCTTCTTCGGGCGGAACGCGAGCAGCGACCGGCCGTAGTGCAGACTGCAGTTCTGCGTGTGCGAGCCGAGGTTGAGGAAGCCGAGGTTGAGGCCGGAAAACTCCTCGCTCTTGAGGAGGCGCTCGAGGCAGTCGGCCTCGCCCTCGGCGGCCTCGATGCGGACGTGGCCGAAGTCGGGGAAATGCACGACCATCGGGAGCCGCCAGACGCGGCGCGCGAGCTCGTTGCACTCGGGGTGGCGCGGGTGCGCGTGGTTGCGCGCCTCGACCTGCACGGGGTCGTCCATCCTCGTCTCGGCCCAGATCGTGGGCGGGGCGGTCTTGATCTGGAGGCTCATCTCCCAGAACGGGCCCTTGAGCGGGGCGCCGTCCTTCGACTCGACGGAGATGTCGAACGTGCGGTCGTCGACCGGG
>CADBEF010000145.1 GCA_902793555.1 uncultured bacterium
CGCGCCGGCGCGGCGGCCCCGCCGGCGCAGCAGCCGTCCGACCCGCCGCAGCAGCCGCCCGCCTCGCCGGAGCGGCCGCGGGAGGGCATCGCGGCGGGGCGCGCCAGGTTGTAGGCCGTCATCGCGGCGAGGAACGCGGCGCAGGCCCAGTGCAGCGGCGTGAGCCCGTGCGAGGCGCAGCGCGCGGCCTCGACCGCGGCCGAGGGGTCGGCGAAGGCGTTGACGGCGCAGCCGCACAGGATCGCCCCTGCGACGATCGTCGCGACGTAGGCCGCGGTGGCCCTGCGCCCGATGAGCGCGGCGACCGTCGTCACGGACACTGCGTTCATCGCGGGACCGACCATCAGGAAGACGAACGCCGCGCCCGGCGAGACGCCCTTGAGCATCAGCGACGCGGCGATGGGGATGGACGCCGTCGAGCACACGTACATCGGCAGCCCGACGAGCGCCATCGCCGGCATTGCGAGCCAGTCGCGCCCGCCGAACGCCTCGGCGAAGAAGCCGTCCGGGACGAGGACGGTCACGAGCGCGGAGACCGCGAGGCCGGCGGCGAGCGGCTTGGCGACCGAACCGAGGAGCCGGACGTAGGCCTGGCGCAGGATCTCCCGCAGTCCGCGCGAAGGGGGCGGCGGCTCGTCCGCCGCGGCGGCCGCGGCGTCGTCCTCGCCCCCGACCGCCGCGACGACCGCGCCGCCGACGAGGCCGGTGAGCGCGGCGGCGAGCGGGCGCGCGACGGCGAAGACCGGCCCCATCAGCGCGTAGGTCGCGAGGATGGAGTCGACGCCCGTCTGCGGCGTCGAGATCAGAAACGCGGCCGTGGCGCCCTTGCCGGCGCCGTTGCGGCGGAGCCCCGCCGCGATCGGCAGGACGCCGCACGAGCAGATCGGCAGCGGGACGCCGACGAGCACGGCGCGCAGGACGCCGGAGAGTCCCGTGCGCCCGCCGAGCGCCCGGTTCACCCACGCCCGGGGGATCCAGACGGCGAGCACGCCCGCCGCGAAGAAGCCGGCGACGAGCCACGGCGACATCGCCGCGAACACCCGGAGGGCCGAGAGGAGAAGATCGGGAATCCTGTCCATGGTCGCGCCTCCCTACGCCATCTTCGAGAAGTTCTCGAGCGCCTCGGCGAACGACTCGATCGTCTCGTCGGCGTTCCCGCTCTCGATGCCCTCGCGGACGCAGTGCCGCAGGTGGGCGTCGAGGATGATGAACGACAGGCGGTGCAGCGCGCCGTTGGCCGCGTTAAGCTGCGTGAGGATGTCCTCGCAGGGCGCGTCCGTCTCGAGCATCTTGTGGACGCCGTTGAGCTGCCCCACGATCTTCTTGAGGCGAAGCTGCAGGGCCGTCAGGTCTTCCTTGTCCCGGTTCTTCATGGTTTCTCCGTTCCGTTGGAAACGGCGCGGAGTCTACCATACCCCCGTAGGGTATGTCAAGCGTGTCCGCGGGGCTCGGGGCGCCGCGCGGGGGCGCGGGCTAGGGCCAGATGACGGAGACGGCGTCCTTCTCGCCGCCGAGGACGGTCTCGAGGCGACGCACGAGCGGGCCCCATGTCTGTCTCCTTGCTCTATGCCGATTGCTTGGGCTTGTTGAACATATTGTGGAAGAATTCGCGCTTGAAGAACGACGGGCAGATCCGCTCGTTGTAGTCTCTCACGCATTCGATCTCGTGCGTCGCCTTGATCTGGCCGCCGTTGGACTTCGTGATCGTCACGGACGCCTTGGTGGCGGTCATGGCGGCGATGTTCCTCTGGTTCTGCCACTGGTCCGTTCCGTAGACCTTCCCCTTCGCCTTGAGCGCCTTGGCGTGGGCGATGGCCTCGTCGAGGCGGGCCTCGGCCGCCTTCAGGGCGTCCGGGGAGATCCGGGGCGCGATGGAGCCGAGGAACGCCCGCCTCGCGGCGGTGTCCCCGTCCATCGCCAGGAGATGGTCGTAGAAGTCCTGGTCGATCTCCTCCGGGAGCGCGATGGTCTGCAGTCCCACGGTGGGGATGATCGCCATCTTCGCCTCGGGCGACTTCGCCTTCGCGATGTCGATCGTCAGGGTGTCGCCGTTGCGCACGATGGCGGGGTCGTTCAGGCACCGGTTGTATTCCGCCTCCCAGCCCTTGCCGTGGATCTTCTGGCAGGCGTTCTTCAGCTGCGCCTGGAAGAGCGAGGTCTGGCGCTTGTTGAGCGAGAACTTCATCAGGCCGATGCGCAGCGCGGAGAAGGACGCGTCGTTGTCGATGCCCTTGACCGTCACCTCGTGGGTGGCCCTGTCGATGTGGACGAAGTAGTTGCCCCAGTGGCGGTCGCCCTGGCCGGTGACGAGGTCGAGCCACATCAGCTGGTTGAGCTTCCGGGCGATGGCGCCCTTGATTTTCGCCTGCTCGGCGGGGTCCTTGATCCGGTGAAGCTCGGCGGGCGGAATGCCGCCGCCGCCCGAGGAGCTTCTCCGCGTGAATCCGCAGCCGGGGATGCCCTTCGCCTTCTCCATGAAGATGCCGAACTGGCCGTTGTGGCTTCCGACCGAATACTTGACGACCACGTCCTCGCAACCGAACGCCCTGGCGGTGTCCTGCGTGGCGAGGTTCAGGTTCGCCGTCTGCTGCGCGTTGAGGTAGGCCTTGCCCTTGCCGAGCATCAGGTCGCCGAGGCCGATGCGGCTGTCGAGCTCGGGCTTGAAGACGAGCTTCTCCCCGGACTTCGTGGTCAGCAGGTAGGTCGTTCCCGCGGCGCCGGAGCCGAGCGTCTTCGACTCGACGACGTTCGAATCGTCGGCGGCGGGGTCGACGTCGCCCGGCTTGAACCCGCGCGCCTTCGCCTCGACGAGGCTGGAGAGGCTGTTTTCGCCGAGCAGGAGGCGGCGCACGTCGCCCGTCGCGAGCGCGGGGTCCTCCCCGCCCGTCCTCAGCGCCTCGGTCGATTTCATCAGCTCCTTGAACTGCGCCTTGACGTAATCGAGCCCGCGCACCGTCTTGGCGACCTGCTTCGCGGCGGCCGCGTCGAAGCCGACCTCGAGCAGCGCCAGCTCGAGATTGTCGAACAGCCCGATCCTGAACTTCGTGATGCACGGGTTGAACCTCGCGTCGAACTGGTCCATCGGCAGGGCGCCGACCGCGAAGTCCCGGATCAGCTCGACGAGATCCTTCCTCGCCTTCCTGAATTCGACCAGGACGGGGTGGCCGGCGTATCGGCTTGACGCCATCGCCCGGTCGCCGCCGGGCGCGTTCTCCGGGGAAAGGGCCGCCTTCAGTTCCTCCAGGAACGCCCCCCGCGTCCTCTTGACGGCGATTTCCCTGGCGTCGGCGATCCGCTCGGCGGCGTCGGAGAGGACGCGCTCCATCGCGTCGAGGAGGGACTTGTCGACCTCGATGCGCCCGCCCTGGACCTCGATGCCGTTCGCGCGCACGCTGGCGATGGCGTTCTTCATCGTCGCCATGTCGCGCTGGAGGCCGAGGATCTCCTCCCGGCCCAGCGCCCTGGAGCCGTTCGCCGCGAAGGCGTCCAGCTTCTCGGCGAGCGGCCGCATCTGCGCGGCAAGGTGCGCGTTCAGCTTCTCGAACGCCTCGGCCGTGCCGTGCATCAGGATCGCCTCGCGCGGCATGAGCTCCCTGAACGTCGCATGGAGAAGCGCCCTGTTCCGCGGGTCGGCGGCCGCCCCGCCCGCGACGTCCTTCTGGGCGAGGTCGTACATCCGGTACACGACGGAGTCGATCTCCGACGCGCGCCGGTCGCACTGGAACTGCAGCTCCGTGAACGCATCCTGCAGGTCGGCGCCCACCTGCCCGTTCTCCGCGAGGCGGACGTTGAACCTGCCGAGCTCCGCCGAAAGCGTCTGCTGCGCCTCGATCGCCGCCTTCACCGCCTTCGCGGCGGGGTTCAAGCCCCAGAAGCTCCCGCGCCAGACGGTCTCGCCCGTCTTCCTGTCCTGCATCAGCGCCATGGCGAGCTCCCGGCCGGAGAACCGGTCGAGCGCCTTGAGCTTGTCCGCCGCGTCCTCGGCGAGGCTTTCGAGCCGGGAGGCCTCCTTCCGGCTCAGCACGCCCTTGTCGACAAGCGACTGGCCGACCGTCCGGACGTTCGTCGCGGCGTCCGCGGCGACGGACTTGCCCGCCGCGTTCAGGAGCAGCACGTCGAGCTGCCGGACGACGCTCCTGGCGCCGGCTTCCGCGGGCGGCTGCGCGTCGTCGGGGAGGACGGCCGGCTCCGGCTGCGGCCGGTTCGCGTCCGTGGACTTCGGGACATTCGGCTCGAGCGCGGGCCGGAAGTCCACGTTCACCTTGTTGAGTCCGCTGAGAGAGTTGATTCCGCCCATGGTGTCGTCCGTTCGGGTTGCGCGGCCGTCCGTCGGACGCGCGGTCGCACATTCTACACGAAACCCGGAACAATTGTTACAACAAAACGCCGTCCGCCCGAGCGCGGCCTTGGCGAGGGCGGAGCCGGCGTTCCAGGCTTGGCCGGCTTTCTCGCCGGTGGCGTAGTAGCCGTGGCGGAGAGGTTCTTGCCGCGGACGCGGTGCCCGTGGTAGACTTTCCTCCATGAAACACATCCTGATCGTCGACGGCGGCCCGCGCCGCGCCATGAACACCGCCGCGCTCTGCGACGCCTTCGCCGAAGGCGCGCGCGCGGCCTCGCCCGAGATCGAGGTGGAGCGCCGAAGAAGAAGCCGCTCGCGTGGATCTACTCGATGAACGACGCGATGGACGGCCTCCAGCCCGACGCCCACCTCGCCTGGCGCGACGCCCACTGGGACTCCGACCTCGCCGCCGCCCGCGCCGCCGGCCAAGCGATGGGCTTGAAAGTTTGAAGCCGCCCGCGCCGCGACCCGCGGCGCAGCGGCTTCGGCGCTTCACCGGCGCGTGGCGGGGTGCGACCCCGCCACGCGCGATGACGAGTTGTTGCCGCCGCGCACGCAAACCCTCTTTCTCTCCGCGCGCGGATATGGTAGATTCCTCGGCATGAAGCGATTCGCCCCCCTGTTCGCCGCCGCGGCCGCGCTGGCCGCCCTGTGTTCGTCCTGCACATCGATCAACCATCCGGAGACCACCGCAATGACCATCCACGACTTCACGGTCAAGGGCCGCAACGGAACGAGCCTCGACCTCGCCACGCTCAAGGGCAAGGTCCTTCTCGTCGTCAACACCGCCACGGGCTGCGGATTCACGCCGCAATACGAGGGGCTGGAGAAGCTCTACGCCAAGCACCATGCCGCCGGGCTCGAGATCCTCGACTTCCCCTGCGACCAGTTCGGGCACCAGGCCCCCGGCAGCGACGACGAGATCCACGCCTTCTGCGCGCTCAAGTACAACACCTCGTTCGACCAGCTCGCCAGGATCGAGGTGAACGGCCCCGGCGCCGACCCCATCTACGTCTTTCTCAAGGCCGCCCGCCCGAAGGACGACGCGACGGACGAAGCCATCGCCGGCCTGCGCGACCTGCTGAAGAAGCATAACCTCGCCGGCGCTGAGGCCCCCGGCGACATCGAGTGGAACTTCACGAAGTTCCTGATCGACAAGGACGGCAACGTCGTGAAGCGCTTCCATCCGACCACGACGCCGGAAGAGATCGACGCCGAAATCGCGAAGCTGCTGTAGCTTTCACCCGAAAGCTCCGTCTGCGGCTACGTCTACGACCCGGCCGAGCACGGCGTCGTCGTCTTCCAGGACCTCCCCGCCGACTGGCGCTGCCCGCGGGCGGAATCGCTTTGATTTCTATATGCCGATTCTCGCCAGATAGAATCACTTGTATGTGCCGATTTTTGCGAGATGTACAAACTTGCATATGCCGATTTTCGTTAGATGCCAATTTTCCGATTGCAGTTTCCCCTCTCTCGGAGTAGAATATGGCGAAAAACGGAGAACACCGCCTGATGTATATCAAACGGAAGATCGACGACGCCCTTCTGGATTGGAAGAACGACCCCGGACACAAGCCGTTGTTGCTCCGCGGAGCGCGACAGACGGGCAAGACCACGGCCGTCCGCCATCTGGCCGAAGCCTTCGACCACTATGTCGAAATCAATTTCGAGAAGAACGTCAGAATCCGCAATGCGTTCTCCGGCGATCTGGACGTCCGGGAAATCGTCGCCCAGATCGAATACCAGTCCGGCATCCCGGTCGTTCCCGGAAAGACCCTCGTTTTCTTCGACGAGATCCAGGAATGCCCCCGCGCGATTTCGTCGCTCCGCTTCTTCTGCGAGGAAATGCGGTCGCTGCACGTCGCGGCCGCGGGATCGCTTCTCGAGTTCGTGTTCGACGACCTGAGCGACTTTGGCGTCGGGAGGATCCGGAACCTGTTCGTCCATCCGCTGTCCTTCGCGGAGTTCGCCGAGGCGGTCGGTTCGGGGCTCGTCCTCGACAGGGCGCGGGAGGCGTCGTTCGACGAGCCTCTTCCCGAGGTCGCCCACGCCCGGCTGCTCGGCGTCCTCAAGTCCTTCCTGATCGTCGGCGGCATGCCGGCCGCCGTCCTCAGGTACGTCGAAACGGGCAGCTACCTCGCCGCGCAGCGGGAGCAGGACGACATCCTCGTTTCGCTCAAGGACGATTTCGGAAAATACAAGACGCGCATTTCGCCGGACGTCGTCCGCCGCGCCCTCACGGCGGTCGCCCGCCAGACCTGCGAAAAGTTCGTCTATACGGATTCCGCGCTCGGCCTGAAATATGCCCAGACGAAAAACGCCGTAGAGCTGCTGGAGCGGGCGCGGATCGTCCTGGCTGCCGACTGCACCCGCGCCGGCGGCATTCCGCTCGGCGGGGACATCAACGAGAAGAGCCGCAAGTGCATGCTTCTCGACACGGGCCTCTACCTGCGCGAAAGCGGCCTGGACATGCCCGAATGGGCCACCGATCCGCCGGAGCGGTTCGTCAACCGCGGCAAGCTCGCCGAGATGTTCGCCGGACTCGAACTCAAGAAGTCGGGTTCGCCCCTGTCGGACAACCGGCTCTTCTACTGGCACCGCGAGGCGAAGGACGCGAACGCCGAAGTCGACTACGTCGTCCAGCTCGGCGACGAAATCCTCCCGATCGAGGTCAAGTCCGGGAAACGCGGAACGATGAAGAGCCTCGGCATCCTGATGCGGGAGAAGGGCCTGCGCCGCGCCGTCCGGACCTCGGAGGAGAACTTCGGGCGGATCGCCGGCGGCGCCATTTGCGTCCTGCCGCTCTACTTCGTCGGGGAGCTTGACCGATTCTTGTTGGACTCCGCGCCATGAATATCGGGCAATCCAGGGAGTTCTTCCCCATGAACATCAGACCGGAACAGCCAAGCGACTACCGCGAAGTCGAGAACCTCGTCCGCGAATCGTTCTGGAACGTCTACCGCCCGGGGGCGCTGGAGCACTACGTCCTGCACCGCCTGCGCGACGATCCGGCGTTCGTCCGCGAGCTCGACTTCGTGATG
>CADBEF010000146.1 GCA_902793555.1 uncultured bacterium
ATGGCGCGCGCCCGGCCGCGCCAGGCGCGCTTGGCGTCCGAGACGGGGTCCGCGGGCGCCCCGGCGGTCATTGCCCGGCGGCCGACGGGAAAAGCTCCCCGACGGGCGGAGACGGGAGCGCGGCCGCCTTCGCGGCGGCGGACGCGGGCGCGAGCGCCCCGGCGAGCGAGCCGGTTCCGTCGAGCGTGGAGCGGACCATCTCCGCGGTCACGCGGAGGGCGCGTTTGGGCGCCTCCTCGCCGGCGGGGAGCGACATCTCGAACATGAGGTCGGTCATCAGCTCCTCCATGATCGCGCGCAGGCCGCGGGCGCCGGTCTTGCGGGCGAGCGCCTCCTTCGCCAGCTCGCGCGCCGCGCCGTCGTCGAACGAGAGCTCGACGTTCTCGAGGCGGAAGAGCTTCTGGTACTGCTTCAGGAGCGCGTTCTTCGGCTCGGAGAGGATGCGCACGAGGTCATCCTCCGTAAGCTCCTCGAGCGTGGCGACGACGGGCAGGCGCCCGATGAACTCGGGGATGAGGCCGAACTCGACGAAGTCCTCGGGCTCCGGGCGCATCTTCGCGGCGTCCTTGCGGCGCTTGCGCGCGGGGGCGCCCTTCTTGTCGCCCTCCTCCGCGCCGAAGCCGAGCACGGCGGCGTCCGAGCGGCGCTTCACGACCTTGTCCAGGCCCACGAACGCGCCGCCGCAGATGAAGAGGATGTCCTTGGTCTGGATCTCGATGTACTTCTGCTCGGGGTGCTTGCGGCCGCCGGCGGGCGGGACGCGCGCGAGCGTGCCCTCGACGATCTTGAGGAGCGCCTGCTGCACGCCTTCGCCCGAGACGTCGCGCGTGATCGAGACGTTGGACGTCTTGCGCGCGATCTTGTCGATCTCGTCGACGAAGACGATGCCCTTTTCGGCCTTGCGGATGTCCATGTCCGCGGCCTGGATGAGGTTCAGGAGGATGTTCTCGACGTCCTCGCCGACGTAGCCGGCCTCGGTGAGCGTCGTGGCGTCCGCGATCGCGAACGGCACGTCGAGCAGGCGGGCGAGCGTGCGGGCGAGCAGGGTCTTGCCCGAGCCGGTGGGCCCCACGAGCAGGATGTTGGACTTCTCCAGCTCCACGTCGTCGTCCTTCGCCTTGCGGGCGGACGCGTTCTCGATGCGCTTGTAGTGGTTGTGGACGGCGACGGCGAGGATGCGCTTGCAGGCGTCCTGCCCGACGACGTACTGGTCGAGGAACGCCTTGATCTCCTTGGGCGACGGGACGCGGCGCGCGGCGGAGGGGCGCGCGCCGGACGCGGCGCCCTCCTCGGCCTGGCGCAGCTCGTCGGCCATCGACTGGAGGAACTCGCGCTGCTCGCGGAGGCAGTCCGGGCAGAGCCATTCGCCGTGGACCTCCACGAGGTCGGGGCGCTGCGCCTCGGTGGCGCCGCAGGCGGAGCAGTGGCGGCCCTTGCGGGAGCGGGTGGTCGTCGCCATGGCGCTAGCTCCGGGCGCGCGGGACGAGGACGTGGTCGACGAGTCCGTAGTCCTTCGCCTCCTGGGCGGAGAGGAAGTAGTCTCGGTCGGTGTCCCGCTCGATGGTCTCGAGCGGCTTGCCGGTGGCGTCCGCGAGGATGCGGTTGAGGTTCGCCCGGACCTTGAGGATCTCCTCGGCCTCGATGCGGATGTCGCTCGCCTTGCCTTCGGCGCCGCCGCTGGGCTGGTGGATCATCACGCGGGCGTTCGGGAGCGCGTAGCGCTTTCCCTTCGCGCCGGCCGCGAGGAGCACCGCGCCCATCGAGCAGGCCTGCCCGATGCAGTAGGTCGCGCAGTCGCACGAAATGTAGTTCATCGTGTCGAGGATGGCGAGGCCCGCCGTCACGACGCCGCCCGGCGAATTGACATAGACCGAAATGTCCTTGTTCGGGTCCTCGCTCTGCAGGAAGAGCAGCTGCGCGATGACGGAAGTCGCCATCGCGTCCTCGATCGGCGTGCCGATGAAGACGATGCGGTCCTTCAGGAGGCGCGAGTAGATGTCGAACGAGCGTTCGCCGCGGCCGGTCTGCTCGATGACGTAGGGGACGTAGTAGTCGGAACGGGGTTCGTTTTTCATTTCGCGTCGATTCCGGCGGTGGGCTTCGCGGTCTTGAGCAGCTCCGAGAGGACCTTCTCGCGGCGCGCGTGCAGGAAGTGGTTCCGCATGGCGACGCGGTTGGACGTGAGCTCCTTGACCTGCTCGCGGGTCATGCGGCGGTTCATCGCGAAGTTGTTCATGTAGGCGGCGAACTGCTCGTTCGTGAGCTGGATGCCGAGCTTTTCGCCCACGGCGTCCAGGACGAAGTCGGTCCGCATGTCGGACTCGGCGCGGGCGCGGGCGACCGCCGTGAGCTTCTCGCGCTCCTTGGAGAGGTCCTCCTTGGAGACGCCGCGGTTCATGTTCGCCTCGAGCAGGTGCTCGAGCAGGTGCTCGGTGCTCTCCTCCAGCGCATGCGCGGGCAGCTCGAAGGAGACGGCCTTGGAGAGGTATTCGGCGACCTGCTGCATGTGGCGCGCGCGGTCGGCGGCCTCGGCGTTGGCCGCCAGCCCCTGGCGGATGCGGTCGCGCAGCTCGGCCTCGTCCTTGACGCCGACCTTCTTGAAGATCTCCTCGCCCAGCTCCGCGGGGATCGAGCGGGATGCGCCGGCGACCGTCCAGGCGTAGACCGCCTTGACGCCGCGCAGCGACTCCTTGTAGAAGTCGGCGGGGAACTCGACCTCGAAGAGGCCGTTCGCGCCGACCGCCTTGCCGAGCAGCTCTTTCTGGAGGCCGGGGACGAGGAAGTGCTCGCTGCCGACCGTGCACCAGGCGCCCTTGCGTTCGGCGAACGAACCGGCGTCCGGCACGGCCTCGGCGAGCGGTTTGTCGCCGGCGGTCGCGGCGTAGTCCACGCGCGCCATGTCGCCGTCCTCGAGCGCGTCGCCCGCGGCGAGCTCCTTCGTGGCGGCGAACGCCCGGCGGATGGACTCGACCTCGCGGTCGACGTCCGCGTCGCCGACCTCCGTCTTCCTGTCGTCGACCGGGATCGCGTCCGTGGCGGGCAGCTCGAAGGACGGCACGAGGTCGACCGTCGCGGAGAACGAGACGGAACCGTCGCCGCCGACCTGGCGGTTCTCGACGGAGAGCAGCTCGAAGACCTTGAGGCCGTTGTCGTCGACGGCCTTCTCGTAGGCGGTGCGGACGGCGCGCTCCTCGACGGCCTCGGCGATGCGCTTGCCGTAGGCGCGCTCGACGGCGGCGGCCGGGGCCTTGCCCTTGCGGAAGCCGGGGATGGACGCCTGCGCGGCGTATTCCTTCACGATCGCGGCGCGGATTTTTGCCACGTCGTCCGGCTCGGACGTGATCGCGAGGACGGAACGGGAGGGGGAAACGGACTGGATGTCGACTTTCATTTCGTGCGGTCGGATTCTCGGGGATTGAAAAAGGAAAACGGACGAACGGCGCAAAAGGATAGCAAAAACGCGCGCGCGAGGGAAGCGATTTTTCCGCCCGGCCGCCCATGCCCCGGCGATCCGAGAAAAGGGTTGCCCGCCGAAGGCGGAATCGGCTAGAATCGGCGGGCGCACGTCCGGCCCGCCTCCGCCCGGCCGCGCACGTCGGCCTTTCGCCCATTCTTTCAACCCTTCACCCGTTTCCATGTCCGATTTCGTCACCCAAGCCGGCCCCCTCCGCGAACTCGTCGAAAGCGAGCTCGGCAAGCTCTTCACGCCCGACGGGCTCCTCACGGACGCGAACGTCCCGCCCGGCCTCGCCGAACCGATGCGCTACGCGTTGTTGGGCGGCGGCAAGCGCCTCCGGCCCGTGCTGTGCCTCGCCGCGTGCCAGGCCGTGTGCGGCGACCCCGCCCCGGCCCTCCCCGCCGCGCTCGCGATCGAGGTTCTGCACAACTACACGCTCGTGCACGACGACCTGCCGTGCATGGACGACGACGCGATGCGCCGCGGCCGCCCGACCGTCCACGCCAAGTACGGCTACGCGCAGGCGGTCCTCGTCGGCGACGCGCTCCAGGCCGCCGCGTTCGACCTCGCGCTGACCCCGCCACGGGGCGGTGCCGCCGGCGTCGCGAGCCGCTCCGGCTGGGGCGCCGCGCTCCAGCTTCGTCTCGCCCGCTCCCTCGCCGCCGCCGCCGGCCCGGCCGGCGTCGTGGGCGGCCAGTGGGTCGACGTCACGTCCGCCCCGCCGCACGACGAGGCGCGCGTCGCCTACGTCCACGCGCACAAGACGGGCGACCTGATCGAATGCGCCGTGAACCTCGGCGCCCTCGCCGCCGGCGCACCGACGCGCGTCCTGCTTGCGACGGCGCAGTACGGCCGCTCGCTCGGCCTCGCCTTCCAGATCGTCGACGACCTGCTCGACGCCGGCGACCCCGCCAAGGCGGACGAACTCTCGATCCTGCGCGTCTGCTCGCCGGACGAAGCCCGCGTCCGCGCCCGCGCCGCGACGGAACGCGCGCTTGCCGCCGTCCCGGCGATCGGCGACGAACCCGGCGCCGCGGCGTCAGGCGTCCCGGCGGAGCTCGCGAAGGCATTTACGGGCGTTCGCGCCGCGATGGCGTCCCTGGAAACCCCTGCCCCCGCCCACCCGGCCGCCCCGGCGAAGGCCGCCGCCCTCGCGCTCCTGCGATCCCTTGCCGAAGACCAGCTCTCGCGCACACTTTAGCCGACTGGCGAACCTCACGCCACCACCCGGAACGGCCCGTCCCGGTCCGGCATCGCGAGCCTGTCCCCGCCCCGCACGGCATACAGCCCGTCGGACCATTCCGTCGTGGGGACAGGCTTCCGTAACTCCGCCGCCAACCGCGCCATCGCCTCCATCGATCCGATTGCTCCACCCCGCCACAACGCGGCTTCCTCGCAGTACTGCCGCTCCTTTTTCGTGCAAGCCTGTCCCCGCGCCATGCGCTTGCCGAGAGTCGCCAAATCGACGCCGTCCGGCAACCGTCCCGACACCGCGCCGGGGCGACGATTCTCCAGCTCCTTCTCGTAGATTGCCATCGCTTCGCCCACCTCGCGGGGAAGCCTGTCCCCCTGCGCAAGTTGAACCAGTCGCACGACGCCTTCCTGCGCAAGCCTGTCCCCGCGTTTGGCGAGAGCGTACCCCGACCAGGCGTAGTCAGCGGCGGTCTTGCAGCACCCCGCCACGAACGGGTTTGCGGCGATATAGCTACCGACCGAATACAACGCGTTCCACTCCGTGGCAACGAGCACGCTGTGGAAGCGAGTCTCCCACACGGTTCCCGTGTGCCCCGCCTGCCGGTTGAACGAGCGCGAGAAGATCTCCTTGAACGTCTTCACGAACTCGCCCAGGTCGTACATACGGCGAATCAGCTTGGCTTTCGCTTCCTCCACGCGCGAAGCCTCGCCCTTTTCGATCCACTTGGCCCAGCTTTTGAGAAGTCTGTCCCCACGTTCCTCTCCGTACAGCGCGCGGACGCGGTGCTCAAGCTCGTCGTCGGGGACAGGCTTCGCTTCCGGAACGCGGACGAGCAGGTGGAAGTGGTTGCCCATCAGGGCGAAGTCAAGCAGCTCAATGCCACTAAAGGCGGCGGCTCGGCGCAGCAGCGCGAGGGCGAAGTCCTCGCGGCCGCGGAGGAAGAACTCCTTGTTTGCACAACGGCTCGTGACATGGTAGCACGCACCGGGACGCGTGATTCGGGGCTGTCTCATCTGGTTGTCTCCTTTCGTGTTTTCGAAGCCTGTCCCCGCGTCGGGCGGGGGCGGGACCGGCGGGTTCATTCCCGCGCGACGAGAGGAAAACTACCAGATGTCAAGTGCAAAATGGTTGCAGCAAGTGAAACATTTTGTGGGGACAGGCTTTGCGAAAACGCAGGGACAGGCTTCGCGAAAAGAGCGGGGACAGGCTTCGTTGATTTCCCGAAAAGAGCGGGGACAGGCTTCGTTGATTTCCAAGGTGGATTCGAACGCCCGGCGCGTGGCGGGTTTTACTTTTGCGGGCGCTTCATGTAGAATCGGACTCCATGAAGCGATCAATCCACCTTGTTTCCGTCCTCGTTTTCACGGCGGTGGCGGCCGCGCGCGGGGAAATCGACATGGAGGTCCTCGCCCCCGACTTTGCAGCGTTCGAATCCCGTCTGGAGGCCGCGCGCGAACGGTATTCCATGTCGGGTCTCGAAACCGTGACGCCCGAAACCGGCCGCCGGCTCCAGGGACGTCTGCGCGACGCGCTGCTGCCGCCCGTCCGGACGGCGTTGCTGGAACTGGCCGAGTCGAACCGCGTCGTCGTCATCGTAGACCAGGTGCTCTCCGACCCGGGCCGGACGAACGATGTCTGGCAGTGCGCGACCCTCTTCGTTTCCCCCGACGAAACCGAAACGGGATTCGAGCGAAACATCGTCTTCCGTCTTTTTTCCCGCACGATGCCGCTGTTTCCGGACTACGGGGACGATTTCGAAACCTATGCCTTCAAGCGAATCGGGACAACCGCCGAGGGGTGCTGGGTCATGCCTTCGGATGTCAGTCCGGCCAAGTGGATTTCACTGCCGCGGGCGAACATCACCTGGTGCGGAATCGATTTGTGGGAAATCGAGCACGAAGACTTCCGGGACGGACTCCTCCGCCGGATTCCGCTTGAAGAGGCGCTCCGGCCCGACGACCCTCCTACACCGGTCCTTCAGGTCATGCCGAAACCGACGGACGATGCGTTCGCCCTCGCGGCGCAGACGCTCACGAACCGTCTGGCCACCGTCGACCTCGCCGCGCTCGCCGAGGAGGCGCAGGAGATTTCCCGGCACGCCCCGCACCGAGACGGATGGCCGTTGCCGGATTCGTGGCTGGCTCCGTTCGAAAAGGCGCTTGCGCCCGTCTGCCGGGAACGGAAGTATTCCCTGTCTTCCGGTCAAAGGGATTTCGATTCCGGCCCCCATCGGTTTTCATTTCTCCACGCCGATGTCCGGGTCGGCGAGACCTGGCTCCGGCTTTTGTTCTTCCCGTTCGATGGAGGGCCCCAACCCGAGGCGTCGGATGCCCCGCCGTCCGCCGGCGGAGCGGGAATCTGGGCCGCTCCTTTCCTCTGGGTCGAACCCGGAAACGAAGAGTTTTTCTAGTCCTCGGACTGCCCCTCGCCGCCGGCCGCCCCCCGAACGGCGCGCGTGGCGGTGTCCCGACCCCGCCACGCGCGCACCTTCCATTCGAAGTCTCAAAAAAGGAGGCGGCGCCCGGTCGGGCGCCGCCTCCTGCGATCGCGTCTCGCGAACCGCGGTTAGGCGAGCTCGGAGAAGTACTTGATCGTGCGGACCATCTGGCTGGTGTAGGAGTTCTCGTTGTCGTACCACGAGACCACCTGCACCTGCGAGGTGC
>CADBEF010000147.1 GCA_902793555.1 uncultured bacterium
TGGTGCGCCTCGATCGGCAGCCCGGCGGGCGCTGGCGCCTGGACGGCCCGGCGGGCGGCGCCCCGGCGGACGCCTCCTCGGTCGAGCTGCTGCTCGGCACGGTCGCCAACGCGCGCGTGCTCGACCGCGTCACCGCGCGCCAGCGCGAGGCCCGCGGCCTCTCGGAGGCCGATTTCGGGTTCGCGCCCGCCCGCGCGTCGGTCGTCTTCGAACGCGCCGGCGCGGCCCCGGCGACGGTCGAATTCGGCGCGGACACGCCCGGCGGGGACGGCGTCTTCGCGCGCGCGAACGGCTCCTCCGACTTCCTCGCGGTCGAGCGCGCGGCGCTGGACGCCCTGCCGGACTCGGCGGACGCCCTGCGCGACCGCGTGCTGTTCGCGCCGCCCGGCCGGGCGGTCCTCTCGGTCAAGTTCCGCGACCGCGACCGCGGCGAAATCCGCCTGGAGGCGGGCCCCGGCGGCGAGTGGTCGATCGCGGCCCCCTACGAGTGCGCGGCGTCCCCGGCGGCCGTGGAACCGCTCCTGCAGAGCCTCGTTTCGTGCGTCGCCGAACGGTTCGTCCCGGGGGCGGAGGCCGTGGACGCGGGCCTGTCGCCGGACGAAACGGTCCTGTTCCTGTCCCTCCGGCTCGAAGGCGAGGGGCGCGACCGCGATTTCGCCTTCGGCAAGCCGGACCCGGCTTCGCCGACGTTCGTCTACGTCGCTTCCCTGGCGGACGGCGCGTGCTGCACGGTCGACCGGACGGTCCTGGACGCGCTGCGGATGCCGTTGGACGTCCTGCGCGAGCACCGCATCCTGCCGTACGGGCGCGAGGACCTGCGCGGGATCGCGTTCGAATCCGCCACCGGCGTCTTCGAGCTCGTTCGCGAAGGGGACGCCCCGGGCGGCGCCTGGACGATCCGCCGGCCCTCCCGCCAGCCCGCCGACCCGATCGCCACGGTTGCTTTTCTTGACAACTTACTCGCAATGCGAGACATAGAAGCAGGTGTCGCCCCGACGGACGCCCCGCCCGCGCTCTCGTCCGTCCGCCTTTCGCTCGCCCCCTTCCCGCCGCGGGAAAAGCGGGAGTTCGTGCTCAGCGTCGAGCCCTCGCCGGACGGCGCGGAGACGAATCTCGTGGTTTCTTCGACGGACCGCCCGCTGCGGCAGCGCGTCGACGCCGCCCTGGCCCCGGCCGCGGCGTTCGACCCGGCCGCCCTCGCGTCGCTGCGCTCCAAGACGATCCTCGCGCTGCCGCCCGGGACCGCGCCGGAAGCGGAGCCCGCCCTCGCGGACCTGCTGTCGGACTTCCGGGCGCGCGCCGTCGCGTCGCTGTTCGCGTCCGATTCGGCTCCCTACGGGCTTCTGCCGCCCCGCGCCGAGCGCGCGGTGCGCACGACCCTGCCCGACCGCCCCGTCGTGATCCTCCAGCTCGGGGCGGAGCTCCCGGACGGCGGCGCGTACCTGCGCGTCAAGGGGGCCGACGAGATTTTCGAAATCGGACCCGAAGCCGCGGCGCTGCTCGCCGCGCCGGCGTCCGGACCCGCCACGAAAGACCCCGCGCCATGAAAAAGAAACCCGGCCGCATCCGCAAAATCCTGTTCGGCGTCGCGATCGCCGTCGTCGTCCTCCTGCTGTTCGTCCAGTTCGGCCTCGGCTTCGTCGTGAAGCACGGCGTGCAGACGGCCGCCCCGGCGCTGCTCGGGTGCGACGTCGCCGTCGACAGCTGCCACCTGCGCCTGTTCTCGGGCGTCGTGGACATGCAGGGAGTCGTCGTCGGCCCGCCCGAAGGGTTCGACGCGAACCTCTTCGAGATGGACCGCCTCCGCGTGGATTTTTCCCCGTTCTCGGTCTTAGGGTCCGGTCCGCTGCTGATCCACGAGATCGCGGTCACCAACGTCCTGGTCACGTACGAGCTCAAGGGGCTCGACTCCAACATTTCCGCCGTGACGAAGAAGCTCGGCGCGGAGGAGGCGGAGGAAGAAGCCGCGGACGGCGCGGAAGACGCGGACGAGCCGGAGACGGCGTCGGACGACGGCGGCAAGAAGGTCGTCATCGAGCATTTCGTCTTCGCGGGCGCCAAGGTGCGCGCCGCGTTCTGGGACGGCAAGGGCATCAAGCCCCCGCTGCCGACGATCGAGCTGACGGACATCGGCAAGAAGTCCGGCGGCGCGACCGTCCTGGAGGCGGTCGGCAGCGTCTTCGGTTCGATCGGTTCGGGCGTGCTCGGCCTCGTGGCCGATCTCGGCGGCGCCGTGGTCGACGCGGCGGCCGCCGCGGGCGAAGCGGTGGGCGACGCGGCCGTCGCCGCAGGCGAAGCCGTGGGAGATGCGGCGGCTGCCGTCGGCGACGCCGTCTCGGACGGCGCGAAGGCCGTCGGCGACGCCATCGGCAGCCTCTTCGGCGACTGATTCCGTTCAAAGGTATTTGGGACCGGGCGGAGCCCTTCCGGGCAAGGGAGGCGGAGCCGAAAATCCCGGGCCCGTGCGGTCGGGGCGCCCGCGCGGTCGTCTCGCGGGTGCCGCTCGCTCGGCCGCGTGCAGGCGGCCGTCGCTCGCGTCGCCTCGCGATCCGCTCCGCGCGGGGCGACCCTCCGGTTCGCGGATTCACGCAGCGGACGAGTGCGCGGCGCACAGGCGCCGCGCACTCGTCCGCTGCGTGAAGCCGCCTTATTTCGGTCCCAGCTTGATCGACAGGACGGCGATGTCGGCCGGGGTGACGCCCGTGACGCGCGCCGCCTGGCCGAGCGTGCGGGGCCGGATCCGCGAGAGCTTCTCCCGCGCTTCGTAGCGCAGCGCGCCGAGGGCGAAATAGTCGAACCCCTCCGGGATCCGGCGGGTCTCCTGCCGGCGCGCCTGCGCGGCGGCGCGCTCCTCCAGCCCGATGTAGCCCCGGTAGCGCACGCGCAGCTCGATCTCCCGGATTTCCGCCGGCGGCAGCTCCCGCGCGCCGGGCAGGTCCGCGTACGAAACGCCGTCCCGGCAGAGCCACGTGGCCAGGTCCGCGCCGCGCCACCGTTCGGACGACAGGCGCGCGATTTCCGCGTCGATACGCGCGAGGGCGGCCTCCGCGGCGTCCGTCTCCGCCGGATCGGCCAGGCCGATCCGGCGGGCGGCGCCGAGCAGGCGGAAGCGCGCCGAATCCTGCCGGAGCAGCAGCCGGCGCTCCGCGCGCGAGGTGAACATCCGGTAGGGCTCGTTCGTCCCCTTCGTCACGAGGTCGTCCACGAGCACGCCCAAGTACGCCTCGTCGCGCCCGAGGACGATCCCCTCGTCGCCGCGCAGCGACCGGACGGCGTTCACGCCCGCGAGAAGCCCTTGCGCGGCGGCCTCTTCGTAGCCCGTCGTTCCGTTCACCTGGCCGGCCAGGAAGAGGCCGTGCAGGAGCTTGCTCTCCAGCGTGAAGTCAAGGTCGCGGGGGTCGCAGAAATCGTACTCGATCGCGTAGGCCCAGGCGGCGAACCGGGCCTTCTCCAGCCCCGGCACGGTGTGGACCATCGCTTCCTGCGCCGCGCGCGGCAGGCTCGTCGACAGGCCGTTCGGATAGACGAGGTTCGTGGCGGGGTCGGACGATTCCGGCTCGAGGAAGACGTGGTGCTCGGACCGGTCCGCGAACTTCACGACCTTGTCCTCGAAGGACGGGCAGTAGCGCGGGCCCGTCCCGACGATGTCCCCGCCGTAGAGCGCGGTCTCGTCCAGATGCTCGCGCACGATGTCGCAGGTTTCGCGCGTCGCGTGCGTCGAAAAGCAGGGAATTTGCGGGAGGCGGACCGCCGGGGCGCCGCCGTGTTCCACGTGGAACGTGCCCCCGGAACGGACCGCCGGGGCGGATTGTTCCACGTGGAACAACGGGTTCCCGGCGCCGGGATTCCAGTGCAGGGCCGGCTCGTGGCGGGGTTCGGCGGACGTGGGGGCCTCGAGGCGGACGTCCGGGTCGGGCGAACCCGGCGCGGCGCCGGGGAACGCGGCGTCCGGGGCGTCCGCCGGGAGCGGCGCCAGGAGACCTTCCTCCTGGGCCCGGACGGCCGTGCGGGAGAGGTACGGCACGGGGTTTTCCTCGCCCGGCTGGCGGGCGAGGCCCGACCAGTCGACCGAAGCCGGGAAGAGGCGCGGCGGGGTGCCGGTCTTGAGACGTTCCACGTGGAACGCGGCGGCGCGGAGCTGGTCGGCGAGCGGGTTGGAGGGCGGCTGGCCGTTGCCGCCGCCGGGGGTCGTTTCGTGGCCGACGTGGATCGTTCCGCGCAGAAACGTCCCGGCCGTGAGCACGACGCGCGCCGCCGGGACCTCGCCCGCGCGGCGCAGTGCGACGCCGGCCACGCGGTCGCCGCGCAGCAGGAGCGCGACGGCTTCGTCCTCGACGAGCGTCAGGTTGGGCGCGTGTTCCAGGACAAGCCGCATCCGCCCCTTGTACAGATACTTGTCGCATTGGACGCGGTTCGCGCGGACGGCCGCCCCGCGGCGCGTGTTGAGCACCCGGAACTGGAGGCCGGCGAAGTCCGCGTTGCGCGCCATTTCGCCGCCGAGGGCGTCGATTTCGAAGACCAAGTGGGACTTGGCGATGCCGCCGATCGACGGGTTGCACGGCATCGCGGCGAGCTTGTCGAGCCGGAGCGAAACGAGGAGCGTCCGCGCGCCGAGCCGGGCGGCGGCGAGCGCCGCTTCGCAACCGGCGTGGCCGCCGCCGACCACGACCACGTCGAAGTGATCGTTCCGGGCGACGTCGATCGTCATGCCGCCCTCCGTTTCGGCTGCCGCCGCGTCCGCACCAGGCCGAGCGCGGCCCATAGCGCGTCGTCCAGCGCCGCCAGCGTCCGGCATCGCTCCATCAACGCCCGAACCCGGGCCGCGGCGTCCGCGGCTGCGGGCCCGCGGGTCGCCGCCGGACCGAGCAGCGCCTCCGGGAGGGCCGTTCCGGAATCGGAAGCCGCGGAGGATGTCGGCGTCGAGGCGCCCGCCTCGCCGCCGCCACCCTCCGCAAACACCCGCATCTTGTCCGCCATGGCCTTGTAGCGCATGAGCGTCTTGTAGTGGGTGAAGAGAGCGGGACAGTTGTCCGCGATCCAGCCCCGGATGCCGGCCTTGCGGCCGATGATTTCCCCGTGTTCGTCGCGGATGCAGGAATTGTCCACGGCGGCTTCTAGATCGCCCAGCATCGCGCCGAGGATCATCTTGTCCTCCAAGGAGTTGCGCGAAGCGGCCCATTGTTCGAGAAGGCGCTCCGCCGAGGGCGGCGGATGGCGTCCGGTCCGGTTGGACCGGCGCAGGCGCCGTTGCATGTACAGATGGTGCCGCAACGCCGCCGATTCGTCGGTCCGGGACGCCCGGGCGAACAACCGGACCAGATGGTAGAGGCCCCACCCGACCAGAAGGGGTCCGGCCGAGACGACGGCGGCGACGGCCGCGAACCCGATCAGGGTCAGCCCGAGATCGGACCGCCCGCCCGTGAACCAGTCCCCGTAGCCGTCCGTCCCATACGACGACCGAGCGGTCGGCCGGCAACGGCCGGCCGTCGTCCGGGAGCCGTAGGCCGCCGAGCGGGAGCTGCAGGCCGTCGGGTGATAACGGTAGGCGGTCGGACGGGAACCGTGGCCGGTGTTTCGGGCGTGTCCGTAAAGCATGGCGTTTGCAACGCCGCCCAGTCTACGCCAGTGGATGGGTGTTGTCAAGAGCTTGTTTGATTTGTTGAAAATAGAACAAGTTGGCAAATGAGAATTCGGTTGAATGGGCGGGGCGGCGCATGGGCGCGGCCGCCCACACGGTTCGCGGATTCACGGGGCGGTCGAGGCGCGTGCCCGAGAACGAGCGGCGCGGCGACGGGTGAATTGCAAGTGAAATGAGGCGGCGGGTCATGCGGCGCGGCGACGCCGGTTTCGCTTGCGGCGGCGGTTCGGTTCGGCTACAATGGGCCGCCATGAAACACACACGAACCCAGGCGACGCTCGCGTTCCCGTTCTTCGCGGCGGCGGTCGTGGCGCTGGCGGCGGCGGCCGCCGGATGCGCGGACAAGAAGCCGGAGCCGGCGGAGGCGGGGTGGGAGACGCTCCCGCCCGACGCCGGGGTCCGGATGTACGCCTACGCGGGCGATCTGGTCAAGATTTCGCCGCGGGACGCCGGAACGCCCGGCGCCGGGGCCGCGTCCCGCTTCGTCGCGCAGGAAATCCGCCGCCTCGGCGTGAAGCCGGTCGCCGACTGCTGGACCGAAGGAACCCCCACGGGCCGCAAGACGTTCTGCAACGTCTACGCCCTGTTGCCCGGGACGTCCGGGCGGCTCGTCGTGCTCGGTTCCCACTACGACACCAAGCCCGGCATTCCCGGTTTCCGGGGCGCCAACGACGGCGCTTCGTCGACCGGCGTGCTGCTCGGGCTGTTGCACCATCTCGCGTCATCCCCGGTCCGCCCCCGGGACACGATTCTGTTCGCCTTCTTCGACGGCGAGGAGGCCGCCGGCGCGGCCTACCGCGACAACGACGGCCTCCACGGTTCCAAGCGCCTCGCCGCCACGCTCGCGGAGCGCGCCGGCGCCGACCGGCCGGTCGCCGCGATCGTGGTCGACATGGTCGGAGACCGCAACCTCTCGCTCGACATCCCCCGCAACGTCACGCCCTGGCTCACCAAGACCGCGCTCAAGGCCGCGCTCGGCCGCCGCGGCGAGACCCCGCCCGTGTCGATCGCCGCCACGTACATCCTCGACGACCACGTCCCCTTCCTCAACGCGGGGCTGTCCGCCATCGACCTGATCGACTTCGAATACGGCTCGGCCCCCGGCCGCCACGACTGGTGGCACACGGCCGAGGACACGATGGACAAGATTTCCGCCGAGTCCCTCCACCGCACCGGCGCGCTCCTGCTCGCCATGCTCGGCCGCATCGACCGCAACGAGGAAGAGGTGCCGGAGGCGCTGCGGTAGTCCGCCCGCACGCGGGACGCGCGCGGTGACCGGCCAGGAAACGGGGGCGGGGGCAAACGCGCCCTTCGGGCAAGGGAGGCGGAGCCGAAAATCCCGGGCCCGTGCGGTCGGGGCGCCCGCGCGGGCGCCTCGCGGGTGCCGCTCGCTCGGCCGCGTGCAGGCGGCCGTCGCTCGCGTCGCCTCGCGATCCGCTCCGCGCGGGCATCCCCTCCGCCCGGACTCCGGTATTTTCGGCACCAAGCCATAAACGGCGATCCCGCTTCGCGGTCTCGCCGCGGGTTTTTCCCGTGA
>CADBEF010000148.1 GCA_902793555.1 uncultured bacterium
GTCGTTCTCGGCGACGAGCCTCGACGCGCCGGCGAGCGACATCGCGCCGCCGACGGAGACGACCGTCGCCGCCCCGGCGCAGCTCTCGAGCGCAATCCGGCCGACATCGTCGAGGGGGCCGTCGTACGGTCCCGCGTAGAAGGCGGCAGTCGATTGGTAGGCGAGCGTGAAGTCGCCGCCGATCGCGGTCGAGACGGGCACGCCGCCGCGCCGCGCGCCGACCGAGAGCGCGGCGCCGTTAAGCTCCAGGTCGCCCGCGACCACGAGCTGGACCGGCGCGGTCGGCGCGGGGTCGGGCGGCTCCTGCGCGAGGACGCCGGCGAGCGAGGCCGTCGCGCCGCCGACGACGAGCCCGGCGTTGGAGCCGTTGCCGACGATTGAGAGCGACTTCGCGGAGACGGGCCCGGCGGCCGTCACCCACGCCGAGGTGATCGCGACGTCGTCCGCAGTCGTCGGCACCGTGGCGGGGTCCCAGTTGCCGGCGGTCTCCCAGCGGCCGTCGCCCGCCGCGCCCGTCCAAACGTGGCGCGCACCGGAGGCGGAGGCGAAGACGGCTGAGACGGCGGTCGGACCGGAGACCGCAAGGGCGAGCGGATTGGCGAACGCGGCGGTCGCCGGGACGTCGCCTGTCCAGCGCACGAACGAGAAGCCTTCGGCGGGCGTCGCGGAGACCGTCGCGAGCGCGTCCTCCGCGACCCACGCCTCGGCCGGAGAGACCGAGCCGCCCGCGCCGGCCGCGGCCGAGACGAGGTGGCGGACCTCCCAGTTCCAGACGAGCTTCCGGCCGCCGGTTCCGGCGTAGTCGACGAGGCATGCGAGATCGTCCTCGCCCGCGTCCGGCGTGGCGGAGGTGCGGAGGAGCGTCTTCGCGCCGGACGCGACGTCGTAGAGGCTCCAGCCCGTGCAGACGGCGCGCGTGCCGGGCGCAAGCTCGACGAGCGCGGGCGCGGAGAAGGCGTGGACGCCGGCGGCGGGCGAGGCGGTCGTTCCGTAGGCGGGCGACCCGTCCGCCCCGTAGCGCGCCGGCGCGCCGTCGACGAGGAGGAAGTCCTCCGCCAGCAGGGTCGCCTCGCCCCACGACAGGAAGTCCGCGCGGGACTGCGTGTCGTATTCGGCCTTCACCCAGGTCGCCGAAGGAACGGCGTCGAGGAGCCGGCACTCGTCCGCGCTTCCGACGAGGAACGAGTTCGTTCCGCTGGAGAGGCAGCCGATGGCGAGCGGCTGGCCGTTGTCCGTCGCGGCGGCGATGGAGGAGGGTCCCGCCACGAGCTCCCCGTCGAGGAAGAGGGAGGCCGATTTCCCGTCGTAGACGGCGGACAGATGCCTCCACCCCGAGGCGGACCACAGCTCGGACAGCGAGAAGGCCGCCTGCCTCTGGCTGGCTCCGCGGGCGTCGACTTCGCTGTAGGGCGGATTCTTGGCCTGGTACTTGCAGAGGACCTCCCAGCCGTTGCTGTCGGTGTAGACCGGCTTCCGGGAGAAGAAGCGCGCGTCCTCCGCCGTGCTCGGGCTCTGGCGGAACCAGCCCGACACGGCGAACGTGCTCCCGACGTCCAGGAAGGACGAGTTCGCGACCGACAGGTAGGAGCCTCCGCCGTCCGCGGCGATTCGGCGCCCGCGCCCGACGGGCCCCGCCGCCGCGACCGAGTTCGACGCGGCCGTCCCGGACGGAACGGCGTCGAGGCCGTGCGCCGCCGAGTCGGCGACCGTGCCGGAGTCCTCGGCCATGTGCCAGACGCCGGCGTAGCCCGCGGGGCGCCAGACGGAGCCGTCGGTCTGCGATGGCGGCTGCGACGCCGTGGCGGGGTCTCCCCACGTCGCGGCGAACGCGAGGCCGTTCGTGAGCAGCGGGAGGCGCACCCAGACGAGCGACTCGCCGTCCGGGTCCCACGACTCGATCTCGCGGTCGAGCGCGGCGCCGTCCGCGCCCTCGAACGCGAGGTCCGCGCCGCCGGCCGCGCAGTCCGCGTAGCGGAAGCCGAGGATGGCCGCCTCCGACATGCGCACGAGCACGGGGAAGTTCGTGAGCGGCGCCGCCCCCCCGTACCCCGCCACGGCGACCTCCGCGCGCCACTGCGGCGCGGCCAGGAGGACCGCCGGCGCAAGAGCCGCGGCCAGCGCGGCCGCTCGGACGGAGTCGCGGATTGCCATGCCGCGTATCTTAGCAGAGTTCGCGCGCATGTGCAAACCGCCGGGGCGGGGTCACTCCGCGTTGAGCTTCTCCTCCGGGCGGAGGCGGACGGAGTCGAGGATGCGGAACTCGCCGGGGGCGAGCGTCACGAACTCCTTGTCGAGATCTTCCCGGCGTCCGGGAAGTAGGAGCAGACGATCCAGTTGCAGTCCTCGTCGGGGTTCTCGAAGTCGGGGTCGTACTGCCACGGCTCCTCCTTCGGGTTCATCTCCTTCGGCGAGGAGATCCAGACCCACTCGTCCTTGCCGTCCTTGCGGACGCGGGCGTGGTTCGCCGGGCCCTTGCCGTCCTTCGTCACGCGGACCAGGTCCTCGTCGTGGAGCAGCAGCTCCGGCACGAGCTTGAGCCCGACGTCGTCGAAGTAGCTCGTCCAGCCGTTGCCGTTCTGGAACCAGAGCTTCACGACGCGCAGGTCGTTCGGGAGCGCGAGGTCGACCGAGAGCTCGACCTCGTCGAGGTCGCGGAACGCGAAGAGCTCGAACGAGCACGCCTCGAACTCGTCCTGCGCGACGACGCAGCGGACCGTCCCGCCGAGCGCGCCGTCGTCGGGCCACGTGTCGTCGAGGCGCATGAGGTCGCTCATCGCCGGGACGGCGAAGAAGGCGACGTCGCCCTTCGCGCCGGCGGCGCGGAGGCGTTTGGCGTTGGCGGGCTTGAGGGCCTTGGCGCGTTCCTTCTGGGCGTTCCAGACGGTGTCCTCCACGCCGGCGAGCGCCGCGCCGGCGGAGAGCGCCGCGACCAGCGCGGCGCAGAGGCGGGGTGTCCGTTTCATGCCGTCGATTGTACCATCCCGTCCTGCAATCCGCAAACTCGCGCGCCGCGGTCAGCGCAGGATGAGGATCGTCGTGTCGATGCTTTGGTTCTGATGGCAGCCCATGTCGACGTAGCGGCCTTCCAAGAGGCGCGGGAGGCCGTCGATGTCGGTCGCGTCCGCCATCCAGGGAAGGACGGCTCCGGCGCGTCGCGCGGGAGACTGGCCCTTGAGCCGGTAGTCGCCGCGGGCGGGGTCCCGGAAGAGGACGCCGCCGGGCTCGCAGATCTTGCAGCCTGCGCCGGAGAGTGCCGGCGGGACGTCGCAGAGCGTGTAGGTGGTCGCGCCGGACTCGCCGCCAACGCCCGACGCGCCGTCGAGGTTCTCATTGCCCGCGACGATGCAGTTGCGCACCGTGCCGGTCGCCTTCTTGATGCCGACGGCGGGTTTTCGCTCCGTGCCATCGTCGACGTTGCCGACGACCGTGCAGTTCTCAACGATGCCCTTGTCCTGGAGGGAGATCGCGAAGCCGCACGTGCTGCCCACGGCGCCGGCCTTGCTCTTGTTGCCGGCGACGAGGCAGTTGCGCGCAAGGCCCGTCGTGATGCGCAGAATGGCGTTGTACGAGCCGTGCGTCGAGGCGTTTCCGACGATCCGGGAGTCGACGATCGAGCCCGCGTCGATGTCGACGAGGCAGTCTCGGTGATCGTTCCGGCAGCCGGCGATCAGGCAGTTCGTGACGAGTCCGCCGGCCCCGCAGGAGAGGACGTTGTAGCCGCGGTAGAAGTTCGTGACGAGGCACGAGGCGAGTGTCCCCTCGGTGACGCTGAACGGATCATCATTACTACGCTTGCCTTCCGAGAGGAGCGTGACCCCGCGGACGACCGCGGCGGGGTGGTAGATCGTGAAGGCGTTCGGCACGAAGAGGGTCGCCGCCCCGGCGCCGTTCTCGCCCTCGATCTCGACGGCCTGCGAGAGGACGATCGGGCCGGACGAGGCGTCATGGACGCCGTCCGCCACGCGGATGCGCATGCCTTTCTCGGCGAAGCCGACGGCGTCGGCCAGGCTCCGGAATCCGTTCGCCTTCGTGTCGTAGGGGTAGGATGGCACGGCGTCGCTCGCGAGCCAGACGGTCCGGGGCTTGACGGCGAAGAGATCCCAGACCGTCGTCGAGAAGCGCTCGTGCGCGGCGTTCTCGACCGTGAGCGAGACCGAATAGAGGCCGATGCCGTAGTCGCGGACGATGCGCGAGAGGTCCAGGCCGGAGGCGGAGTAGACGACCCGCCCGGAGAGGTCCGACACGCGCCAGGAGAAGCGCAGGCCCGTCTCCCCGGCCGGCGTGACGACGGCCTCGAGCTCGATCCGGCTCCCCGCGCCGATGGCAACGGGGGCGGAGGGCTGGATCGTGGCGCGGAGGCTGCTCGAGGCGCACTCGTGGCAGCCGAGGTCGACGGCGGCGCCGAGGACGCGGGGCAGGCCGCCGAGGTCGGTCGCGCCGTCCATCCAGGGCAGGTGCAGGCCGGCGTCGATCGTCGGGCCGGAGAGGACGCGGAAGTCGCCGTTCTCCGGGTCGGCGAAGTCGGGCGCCGCCGCGAGGGCGACGTTCCTGGGACCGTCCGCGAGCGGGCTCGTGGCGGTGTACTGCACGTTCGTGAGCCCGGCGGCAATGTTGGCTTCGCCGCCCGCGTTCGTGCAGCCGTAAACGATGCAGTTGCGGACGGTAAGCGTGCCCGTGAATTCAAAGGGCAGCAGGTTGATGCCGCCCGCCGCCGTGGTCGACTCGCTCGAGCATCCGACGACCGTGCAGTTCTCGACCGTGGTGGACGCCGGGCCGCCGCCCCCGAGGTTGATGCCGCCCGCCCGGCTCGTGTTGGAGCAGTTGGCGACGAGGCAGTTGCGGACCGTGGTCTTGTTCCCGTTGGCGCGGATGGCGCCGCCGTACTCGGAGTTGTCGAGCGAACAGTCGCGGAACGTGCAGCCCTCGACGAGCGCGCCGGCCGTCGCATCGAGGACGCCGCCGCCGCGCCCGCCGCCCCAGAGGTCGACGAACGTGCAGCCGCGGACGACCGCGGAGCTCCCCTCCGCCGACGCGGCGAGCGAATAGCGGGTCCGGAGCCCGAGGTTCGTGACGACGCAGCCGGAGAACGTGCCGCCCCTGTTCCGGACGACGGTCGCCGAGCGCCGGACGCCGTCGAACGGAAGGAACGTGAAGCCGTCCACCGCGCCGGCCCCGCCGTCGGTCGAGAGATCGAACGCGACGTAGCGCTCCGGGTCGTCCGCGGTCGCTCCGCTCGCCTTCGGGCCCGAGAGCCGGATGCGCGTCGCCACCGCGCCGTGCTCGCCGACGATCCGCCAGCCGTTCGAGACCGCGATCGTCGAAAGGAGCTCGTAGTCGCCGTCGTGGACGAGGAGCGTGTCGCCGGGCGCGGAGAGCAGCGCGGCGCCGGCCGCGAGCGTCCGGCGGGCGTCCTCGCGCGACGTGCCGCCGTTCGCGTCGTCGCCGTCCGCCGCGACGTGCCAGACGGTCCCGGTCGCGGGCTCGGCGGACGAGAACGCCGGCGCGGCCCCCGCTCGGACGGCCGCCGAAAGCGCCGCTGCGAGAGCGAAGGAACGGATGGAAATGCGCATTTCCATGAGAATTCCTCCGTCAGCGTCCGTCGGCCTTCCGCGGCGGCGGGGCGTTCGCCGCGGCGCCGTCGAAGGAGCAGCCGCGGAAGCGCGCGGCGCCGTCCTCGATGGCGTCGAACCGGCAGTTCTCGAACGTGCAGCCGTCGAACGTCGCGAGCGCGCCCTTCTTGATCCCGCGGATCTCGGCGCCGCGGAAGGCGCACTTCGAAAAGGTGTTGGTCCCGCGGAGATCGAGCAGGCGGCCACCCGTCATGGCGACGCCGGACCACGCGCCGGGCCCGATCCGCTCCACGATGCAGTTCTCGAGCTTGGAGGCGGCGAGGGAGGGGCACGGGACCTTCGTGTCGGCGAAGGAGCACCCGACGAACCGCGAGGCCGGCCCCGCCTGGACCTTGGGGCCGTCCGGCCCGCGGACGTCCAGCCCCGCGATCACGTGCTCCCAGCCGTGGTAGTCCTTGTAGTGGCTGATCAGAATCAGCTCGCGCCCGTAGCGATTGCCCTCGAAGCGCGCGTAGCCGGACATGGTGCGGCCCTGGCAGCGGAACGTCGCGGAGTCGGCGTCGTTGTCGCGCACGCACGGGGAGTACGTCCGCGGCCACAGGTAGAGGCCGCACTTGTTCCGCTCGAAGACGAAGTTGTGTCCCGCGCAGGTGAGGAGTCGGTTGTTCACCGGGTTCTCCTCGCAGCGGTTGCCGCGGAACGTGACGTCCTGCATCATGTCCCAGCCGTCCTCGGCGTCGAACGCGCACTTGGCGGCCGCCTCGCCGCAGTGCGTGAAGAGGTTGTCCTCGAAGAGCATGTTCCGCATCGCGCTGGCGGAGTATCCGACGCACCGGCAGCGGTCGAACGTGCACCGCCGCACGGCGCAGTTGCGCGGGATGTGGAAGCCCGTCACGACGAGCCCGGTCTTGGCGGCGTCCTTGGCGGAATTGTTCGTCTGCGAGAAGCGCAGGAAGGCGGCGCCCTCCGGGACCGGAACGGGGCGGTACTGGAAGAGCGTCTCGGAGCCGAGGAACCTCTTCTCCGCGTCGTACCAGCAGCCCGTGAGCTGCCACTGGCGCGACTTCGGCCCCTGGTAGCCGAGCAGGTACGAGACCTGGAGCCAGCCCCACGCCGGGTCGACCTTGAGGAAGTCCGTCGTGAAGCGGTCAGGGTCCGACCCGTCGACGGTGCCGTCGGCCGGGTTCAGCCCGCCCGGCCCGTACTTGCCGGCGTTCCGGATGAACGGGAAGAGCTTCCCGTCGACCTTCCCCATGCCGTTGCCGCCGCCGTAGCCCGCGACGTCGCGCACGACCACGTCCTCGACCGAGCAGTACGACGCGTCGCCGCCGATGTGGAACCCCATCGGCCACTCGGAGTTCTTCGGCGAATGCGCGTAGTCGTGCTCGTAGTAGTCGCCCTCGAGCGTGCCGTTGACGAGGTGCGCGTCTCGGACGCCGTCGAGCGCGACCATGACCGAGTGGTCGCCCGTGAACGCGTTCTGCTTGATCGTCGCGCCGCCGAGGTCGAGCGTCATGCCGGACGGGATCGCGATCCTCCGGAACGCGCTCACGCGGTACGTCCCGGGCGCGAGAACGACCTTGCGGAAGCCCGCCGCGGCCTTGTCGTCGAGGAGTTTCTGCAGGCCCTCCGCCGTCGCGACCGCGGCCTGTTCGACGGCGTTCGCGTCGTAGCCCTCGTCGTAGACGATCCGCGTGCGCCGCCACGATCCGACGACCGCCTTGCCGCCGTTCGCGGGCACGAAGACCGTGTAGCCCGGCGCGCCCTTGCGCGGCGCCGGCGGGTGCGCGGCGATGTATTCGTCGAGCGCCGCCAGCGCGATGCGGTCCTTCTCGTCGCCCTTCGCGCCGTCCGGCGGCACGGGCGTCTCGACGAGGACCTTGCGCCCGAGGCCGCCGGCGGCGCGGATTCCGTAGGCCGCGAGGTCCTTCCGCGTCGCGGCGAAGACCTTGGCCGCGGGGAGGTTCTGCTCCTCCGGCTCCACCACGCGGAAGAGCTGCCACACGCGGTGCGACTCGAGCCCCTCCGCGACGCGCCCCGCGGGCGCCGTGGCGACCGCCCACACGCAGACGCGGTATTCGCCGGCGGGCAGGCGCCCGAGGTCGAACGCGCCGTCGCCGGACGGCACCTTGCGCTGCTCCGTCTCGCGCGCCTTTCCGTCGGGGCCGATCCACCGGCAGCGGACCGTGAAGCGGAACGAGTCGTCGAGGAAGCGGACCTTCGAGTGGTCCCAGTCCGTCACGTAGAACGGGATCGAGACGCGCTGCTTCGTCGAGACCGTCGGCTCGACGTAGTACGTGGCGACGTAGGGGTAGTGCAGCCGGTCGGTCACGACGGCCCACGAGACGGGCTGCTCGTCGAGCGACCGCCGGATGTTCGTGGGGTCGGTGAACTCGCCCGGCACGACGGGCGCGGCGGCGGCGAACGACGCCGCGCAGGCGAGGACGAGGACGGTTGTTCTCATGGTTCGGATTCGGGTCGGTTTTGTCCGCGGGCGTTCGTGCGGATGTTCGTGTCGTGAAGCTGCACGACGGGATCCTCGCGCGTCGTCGGGTTCGGCGTCCAGCCGCCGACGCGGATCTCGCGCAGGAGGCCGCGGTCCGTGTCGACGACGAAGAGGCTGAAGCGGTACGCGGCCGCCGTCCCGATCTGGTTCTCCTCCGGCCGGCTCGGCTTGTTCACCGCGTAGGAGTGCGCGACATGCACCATCGAGGCGAAGACGTCGTTGTCCGGGTTCGCCTGGCGGTCGAACGCGTCCTGGATCGGCTGCACGTTCGTGTGGTGCAGGTGCCCGCAGACCAGTCCGAAGAAGCCCATCCCGGGATGGATGCCGAGGTTCCAGGGGCCCTGGCGCGCGGCCGGGTTCGAGAAGCCGTTGAGGTAGCCGTTCTGGAGCGCGCCCGCGACGCCCAGCAGCCCCTCGTGGGAGACCATGCCCATGATCGTGTTCTCCGGCGTCTTCCCGTCCTCGTACGGAGTCCCGCCGGAGGGGTCGAGGAACTGCGCCGCGTCATAGGCGCGACACGCGGGATCGGAGCCCGGGGCGGCATCGTAGGAGCTGATGCAGGCGATGCGCACGTTGTAGCCCTTCGTCGCCCGGAGCCGGACGAAGTCGAGGTGGTAGGAGTTGCCCGAGAACCGGCCCGTCCGCCCGTCGCCGAGCGTCGCGGCCGGGAGGTCGCGGTGGTAGGTGACGTCGACGCCCCGCGCCCGCGCGGCCGCGGCGGACGTGTTGAAGTTCGTCTGCACGTACGCCCACGCCTCGTCCGACATCCGCATGTTGCCGCCGTTCGACGTGTAGCTGCGCTCGTGGTTGCCGTCCACCGCGAAGAGCGGAACGGACGCCGGAAGGTACCGGTCGAACAGCGCCTTCACGTTCCAGATCTCGTTCGTGTACTCCGCCTCCGTGAGTCCCCGGTTGTTCGTGATCCGCGCCGTGGAGATGTCGCCGCCGTCGATGACGGCGTCGAGCCCCGCGGCCTCCGCCACGGACCCGAGGAGCCGGATCGAGGGCTCCGGATCCGAGAGGCAGCGGGCGGAGCCGTACCAGAAGTCCGTCGCCGGATCCTCCGCGGCGTCGTCCCCGGGGATGCGCCTGCACTTGTGGGTGTCGGTGATGAAGCCGAACGAGACGAACCGGCGCGCGCCCGTGCCGGGGTCGGCCGGATTGGCCTCGTCGACCTTCGCGAGGATGGCGGCGCGGAGGCCGTCCTCGATGGCGGCGGTCGGATCGGATGCGGCGTCGGCGGCGGCCGCGATCGCGGAAGCCGCGGCGAGGGCGGCGG
>CADBEF010000149.1 GCA_902793555.1 uncultured bacterium
GCCCGAAGCGCACCGCGCCGGACGGCAGTTCGAGCCGCCGCAGCGCGGTGCACCCGCGCAGCGAGTCCGGCCCGGCGAGCGCGAACTGCGGCGGCAGCGCCAGCTCGCGCAGCGACGCGCACCCGCGCAGCGCGCCCTCGCCGAACGAGACGAGCGTCTCCGGCAGCCGCAGCGACGAAAGCGCGGAGCACCCCGCGAAGCATTCGCGCGGCAGCGCCGTCGCGCCCGGCGGGACGATCGCGGAGCGCAGCGAACGGCAGCCGCGGAAGAGCCCTTCGCCGAGGTGCCGCGCAGTCCCGCCGAGCCAGACTTCCGCGAGCGCCGTGCAGTCCTCGAAGACGCCGTCCCCCAGCTCCAGCGGCCCCTCGCCGTCGAACCCCGCCGCCGCCAGCGCCGTGCAGCCGGAGAACGCGCGCGAGCCGATCCGCAGCGGCTTGCCCGCCCCGCTCCCGGCGGGCAGCATCGCCCGGCGCAGCGAGTCGCACCCCGCGAACGCCCCGTCGCCGACGGACGAGAGCGCCGTCGGGAACGTCGCCTCGGCGAGCGAATCGCACCCGGCGAACGCCCGCGCGCCGATCGAGGCCGTGGCGGCCCCGAACCGCGCCTCGCGCAGCGAGCGGCAGTCCTCGAACGCCCGCTCGCCGACCGCCTCGACGGCCGCCGGCAGCTCGACGGCGCGAAGGCGGACGCACCCGCGGAACGCGCGTTCCGGGACCTCCTTGAGCGACACCGGCAGCGAAACCCGCTCCAGCGCCCCCCGGCCTTCGAAGAGGCCGGGCGCGAGCGCCGTCACCGGACGGCCCACGATCGTGTGCGGCACGGCGACGGACGCCGCGCCGCGCAACGCCGGCGGCAGCTCGGTCACCGTCACGCCCCCGCCGAAGACGGGCGTCCGGGCGTCCACGCCCCAGCCCTCGGAACGCGCGGTCGTGGACGGCTCCGCGCCGCCCGCGCGCAGCGCGCAAACGGCAAGAAGAAGGAAGAAGCATCGTTTCATGTCGGACGAAGGTTGGAGGTCAGAGGTGAGAGGTGAGAGGTTGGGAGATTCAAACCGTGAATGGCGTGAAGGGCATGAATGGTTTGAAGCTGGGGGGCGCGGTTTGTCCGGCGACGTGGCGGGGTTACCGGTAGACGCCCTGTTGTTCGAGCGTGGTCCGATATCTGGCGCGGCAGGAATGGACGTAGACGAGGTTGGTGTCGGCGGGGACGACGTCGATCGACCCGTAGACGTGGTGGAACTTGTCGGGACGAATCCGCGTGAAGCGGTGTCCCCGGACGGCGAAGGGAATCCGGTCGCGCGCCGAAAGAAGAGCGGCCAGCCCGGATTCGTCCAAGACCACGGAACGGGCTCCGTCGGGTAGCGGAACCCCCGGAAACTCGTTCGCGAAACTCTCGACCGGAACGGTTCGTTCGAGTTTGGGGTGCAACTCGCGGCGGTAATCAAGCAGCCACAAGGCGGGGACCGCCAGCAACGCCACGGCAAGAGCAACAGCGGTCCATGCGGCGGATGCCGGCGCGCGGCCGAGACGCGCACGCCGGGTGTTGACGGCATGCCGGACGATCACCGCGACGACCACGATCCAACAGCCCGCTTCGGCGAATCTGAACAGGCGGGACAGTTCGAACCAGTCCTCGCGGGTCGCGCCCGAAAGCGAAAAGGCGTGGCGCATGCAGAAGCCCGACGCGGACAGGCAGACAACGGCCGCCATGAGCGAGAAAGAGGAAAGGAGGAGGGCGAGGCGTTTCATGCGTTGCTTCCTTTCGTGGCGGGGTGTTCGGGATTGTCCACAAATCGCAATTGTCCACAATTGTCCACAAATGGAAAAGTCAAATCAATTCTCTGCGTCCTCCGCGGACTCCGCGTGGGGTTTCTTCTCCGCGTCCTCCGCGTGCCGGAGGGGATCGGTCCCGGCATCGATTTCCGCACCGTCTTTGACCCCGTCGCCGTCGGTGTCGGGGTTGAGGGGATTCGTCTTGTGCTTGAGGACTTCCACGCCGTCGGCGAGCCCGTCGCCGTCCGTGTCCGCGTTGTTCGGGTCGGTGTAATACTTGCGGACTTCGTCGCCGTCGCGCAGGCCGTCGCCGTCGGTGTCGGGGTTGACCGGGTCGGTTCGGTATTTGTTGCGTTCATCCGCATCGGCGAGCCCGTCGCCGTCGGTGTCGGGTTGCGCGGAAGCCGGCCGGGCGGGCTTCGCGGCGGCTGACGTGGCGGGCTCCGTCAAGAAGTGCCGGACGTAGCCGGCGATCGTGCCGACGGCGTCGGGCGGAAGCACCCAGATGTCGGTGAGCTGGTCGACGGCGTCGACGAAGCGGTTGTGCCAGACGCGCCGGGCCTCCTGCCAGGCGGCGTCCTCGGGGTCGGGAAACGCCAGGAAGGGGATGTTGTCCTCGAGGAACCGGCCGAGCCGGATTCGCTCGTCCAAAGGCTCGGACGGGGGGATCCCCTCGAGGACGTGGATGACGCGGAGACCGCGCGTAGCATCGCAATCGAGGTCGACGTACGCGAACTTCGAGGCGTCGAGCAGCGAGAAAAGCAGATCGCCGATCGCCTCCTCGGCCTTGGCGTGGACTTCCATGTGCTCGGCCCGGCGGAGCTCGTCCGCGACGTCCTCGCCGGCGGCGGCGCGCTCGCGGAGGCGCGCCAGGTTCGCGCGGGACGCCGCGCGCTCTGCGAGCAGGCCGTCGCGGAGCGGCCGGAAGCGCGCGGGTTCCCGCAGGAACGCCCGGGCGACGCCTCTCGCGGGGGGATCGGTGTCGTAGAACGCCTGGCAGGCCGCAAGGACGGGGAAGGGATCGGCGCCGCACCATTCGGCGAACGCCTTCGCCTCCGGGCCCTCGGCGAGGTAGAACCACCGGCCGCGGTGGAAGGCGGCGTCGTTCTCCGCGTCGGCGGCCAGCGCGGGGAAGTCGCCCGAACCGTCCTCCTCGACGGGAAGGATCATCAGCCGGCCCGGCTCGTCGCCGGAGGTCCTGATGAAGGCGATTGCCGCCTCGGCCGTCTTCGCGCCCGTCATCCCCTCCGGAAGCCAGCACAGGAAGAAGCAGGGGCGGTCGGCGAGCGTGAGGCCCGCCTTCTCCCGGAGGAGGCGGGCGAAGCGGTCGGGATACGGAATGCCGTGCGTCTGCGCGATGTGTCCGGCCATCCCGCGCAGGGCTTCGAGCGCGGATACGACCGCGTTCGTCCCGGCCACGCGGATGCCGGCGTCGGGGAGACGGTTCGTGGCGGGGGCTTCGGCGCGCGCCGGCGCGGCGGCGAGGGCGAGGAGGGGGAGGAGGAGGGCGAGGCGTTTCATGGGAGTCCTTTGGTTGAAGAGGTTGAAAAGGTTGAAGGGGTTGAAGAGGTTGAAAGTGTAAAGTGTAAAGGGTCAAGTTGCGTGGCGGGGTGGCGGGGGATTGTCCATCAACTCTCAATGTCCAACAATCGGCACTGCCATCAATGACAATGGCAATGAGCGGGGAGATCCGGGCGGGACGAGGGTTATCGTTTTTGCGCTAACTCTATTTTTGATTGACTTTCCGCAAAAACGATTGTAGACTCCCGCGCCATGAAGACAACGAAAGCGATGGTGAAGCTCGCCGAGCCGCTCGTCGGGCGCGACGAAGAGTTGCGGACGCTCGAAGAGGCGCTCCGTTCCGGGCGGCCCGAATTCGTCGCGGTCTACGGGCGGCGGCGCGTGGGCAAGACGTTTCTCGTCCGCAAGGCGTTCGGCGACCGGTTCGCCTTCCAGCACGCGGGGCTTTCCGAAGGCGGCATGAAGGACCAGCTGGAGGCGTTTGCCGATTCGATGCGGCGGGCCTTCGGAACGCAGTGCCCGCCGCCCGCAACCTGGATCGCCGCGTTCGGTTTGCTCGCGGACGCCCTGTCCCGCCGGCGCGGCCGCAAGGTCGTTTTCCTCGACGAACTGCCGTGGATGGACACGCCGAACGCCCGGTTCATGCCGGCACTCGAGCATTTCTGGAACGGATGGGCGTCGGGGCGGGACGACGTCGTCCTGGTCGTCTGCGGTTCGGCGGCGTCGTGGATCGTGCGGAAGATCGTCGACAACTACGGCGGGCTCCACGACCGCCTGACGCATCTGGTCCGGCTCGTGCCCTTCACGCTCGGCGAATGCCGGCGCTTCGCCGCCGCGAAAGGGCTCCGCCTGTCCGACCGGCAGCTGGCCGACCTCTATCTGGCGTTCGGCGGAATCCCGTTCTACTGGAGCCTGGTCCGGCGCGGCGAAAGCCCCGCGCAGGCCGTCGACCGGCTCTGCTTCGGCGAAACCGGCGGACTCCACCGCGAGTTCGGACGGCTCTACGCCTCGCTCTTCCGCCGCCCCGAGCCCTACGTCGCCACCGTGGAGGCGATGGCGCGACGGAGCGCCGGCATGACGCGGGAGGAACTTCTGGCCGCCGTCGGGCAGGAGGACAACGGGGCGTTCTCCCGGATTCTGGAGGACCTGGAATCCTGCGGGTTCGTCCGCCGCTACCGGTTTCCCGGAAAGAAGGAGCGCGACTCGCTCTGGCAGCTCCTCGATCCGTTCACGCTCTTCCACATCCGGTTCCTCGCGGACGATTCCCGGGTCGGACGCGGCAACTGGCTCGCCGGCGCGTCGTCCCACGCCCGCGCGACGTGGAGCGGCCTCGCCTTCGAGCGGCTCTGCCTGCAGCACGTCCCCCAGATCAAGCGCGCCCTCGGCATCGCGGGCGTCTCGACGGCCGTTCACGCCGCCCGGATCCCGCCCGGCCCGGACGGCGAGCCCGGCGCCCAGATCGACCTCGTCCTCGACCGCGCCGACGGAATCGCGAACCTCTGCGAAATGAAGTATGCCTCCGACCTGTTCGCCGTTTCGTCGAAATACCGCTCGGAACTCCTTGCGAAGGTGTCCGCCTACCAGCGGGCCTTCGGGGTGCGGAAGACCGTTCACGTCACGCTCGTCACGGCCGCGGGATTGCGTCCGAACGAAAACGCCGACGTCGTCCAGTCCGAAGTGCGCCTCGCCGACTTGTTCGCGGACGCCTGACCGGCGCCGCGCCGGCAGCGGCCGGGCGTCGCGGCTTCGCCGCTCGCTGGAGTCAGGGTTCATTGAGTTGAAGAGGTTGAAAGGGAAAAGTGTAAAGGGTAAAGTTGCTCACTCCGCGGGCTCGGCGCGGGGTTCGGAAAGAACGATCGCCAGTCGGGCGCCTTCGGGGAGGGGAACGGCGTCGAGCGCCTCCTGGAGTGCGCGGGCCGCGGCGTCGTAGTCGATCCTGCCGCGGTCGAAGGTCACCGAGCACTCGGCCTTGGTGCCGTTCCCGGTCGTCACGGAAAAGCCCCGCAAGCCGTCGGGAAGCCCGGCGAGGGCGCGGAAGACGCCGGACAGGGCGTTCGTCATCGCTTCGGAAGACTGCGGGGAATCCCACGTGTAGGAAAAGGGAATCTTGAAGGTTTCCCACGCGGAGGCGGCCTCTGCGTTCTCTGCGTGAGATTCAAACTCCGCGCCCTCCGCGGACTCCGCGTGAGATTCAAACTCCGCGCCCTCCGCGGACTCCGCGTGAGTTTTCTCCTCTGCGCTCTCTGCGTGAGATGTTTTCTCGGAAGGACTCGGCGTGGCGGAGTCTGGCGCGAGCGCCGCGACGGCGGCGCGCAGGGAAGCGCGGCGGTCGTCGGGAACGGAGAAGGAGAGGTAGTCCGCCTTGTCGACGCGGAGCATCGCGCAGTCGCGCGAGAGACGGAGCCACTTTGGATCTTCGATGTCGTCGACGCCACAACCGGAAAAACCGAGTTCGACGAAGCCGGGGTGCGCTTTGCCGGGCGCGAAGTTGTCTCTTTCGACGGTCGCCGGAAACGAGCCGTAATCGGAAACGAGCGCCAGGACGGCGTCGGCGGGCTCTCGGGTGGAGACGGGGGTTCCGTCGAGTTCGTATCGGTCGATCCGGTTCGTTCCCGGCAGCGGATCGACCAAGGGAAACGGGCGGGAGTCCTCGGACGCGGGCCGGGCGAACGCCGCGAGGATGGCGACGGAGATGTCGTTGAACGGCAACTGAAGCCGTTCGGGCGCCGCGCGGCGGAAGGCGCCGAAGACGAAATTGCCGGCGACCACTTCCGCGTCGTCCGGATCGAGCGTCCGCGAGAGAATCGCGAAAAAGGCGACGGCGCCGTTCGTTTCCCACGCGCGGACGTCGAAGACGGCGCCCCACCGGATCAGTTCGAAACGGCGCTGCGCCGGACCGAGCCGCGACTCCGCGTCGCGCAGGGCGGCGGCGGCCGGCTCGCCGGCCGGCCCGTCCGCCGGCGGTTCGCCGACGAACATCGCCCATTCGAGCGTCCACGCGCCGTCGGGGCCGTTCGCCAGAAAGAAACGGGCGAACTCGAACGGTCCCTCCGCCGGCGTTTCTTCGTAGAGGACCGTTCCGGGCCATTTCCGGGCGACGGTATCGTCGCGCTCCGCGTCCGGCCGCGCCGCGCGGAACGCGGCCTCGTCCATTCCGAGGCGGAGCGCGGAGAACGGTTCCGGCATCAGCGCCGGCGCGTCCTGGATGTTCAGCTCGAGAAAGGCGCGGAAGTACTTTTTGCCGTTTCCGTTTCCCGGAAGGAGGGCGCCTCCAAGCGCTTCGACGCGACCCGGCATGAAGACGAGGTGGCAGACGGACGAGCCGGAGAGTTCGTCGCTTCCTCTTCTCTCGGAAAACCATTGCATGGAGACATCCGCGTCGATTGCGCCGTTACCGGCAATCTTCGGCGTGAAGGACACTTCGACCGCCGGACCGGGCTCGGGCGTCGTCACATGGTCCTTGCCGTCCAACCAGATCTGAACCGATGTTTGCCGTCCGTCGTGCGTCAAGGCGGCGGGACGCCCCTGCAGGGGACATTCGAAGACCCGGTCCTCGCCGGACGCTCGCGCCTGCGCGAGAATTTCGTCGAGCGTTTCCGGAACCGACGGCGGGTGCGACACGGTCCGCTCCTCCGGCTCGTCCGCGACGACGGCGAGGCGAAAGGCGATTTTTGGAGTGGAGGCAAGTTCTTCGACGGTCGCCGGCGGCAGGTCGATGACGGCGACCTCGGTATACGGAACGAGGGTTCCGGACCATTCAAGCCGTTTCGCAAGTTGGTCGC
>CADBEF010000150.1 GCA_902793555.1 uncultured bacterium
GGCGGCGGCGCTCATGCGCCCGACCGGCATCTCCGACCTCGAGCCCAAGAGCGTCGTGAAGAAGTTCAAGGACAAGAAGTTCGCCGCCGGCTGCAACCGGGACATCATCCGCCAGGGCGCGGAGCTGGTCGAGCTCGACCTCCCCGCAGCCATTGCAGTCTGCATCGACGGCATGAAGCCCTACGCGGCCGAAACCGGGCTGCTACCCAAGGCATGACAAGAAAGGAACACGCCATGATCACCGACCCCAACTGCGCCTACTGCGCCGAGGGAGCGCCCCTCGACGCCTTCGGCATCAAGATCTGCGAGCTGCCCGCCTCCAAGCTCTACCTCTTCAAGGAGCAGAGCCACCGCGGCCGCGTCATCGTCGCCTCCAAGTTCCATGTGAGCGAGATGGTCGACCTCTCCGACGAGGACCGCCGCGCGTTCCTGGACGACGTCGCCCATGTCGCCCGCGCCCTGCACGCGGCGTTCCACCCGAAGAAGGTGAACTACGGCGCCTACGGTGACACGGGCTGCCACCTGCACTTCCACCTCGTCCCCAAGTACGAGGGCGGATTCGAGTATGGCGGCGTCTTCGAGATGAACCCGAAGCGCACCTTCCTCGACCCCGCCGAGTACGACGAGCTGATTTCAAAGATCAAGGCGGCGCTGTGACATGATTCTCTTCGTCGATTCCACCGTCCGCGAGGACTCGCGGACGCGACGGCTTGCCGAACGCCTGGTTTCCAGACTTGCGGACAACGACGTCCGGGTGCTGCGTCTGGAAGACGAACATCTCCGTCCGTTCGACGCCAGGACGCTGGACCGGAGAACCCGGGCGATAGAGGCCGGCCGGTGGAACTCGCCGCTGCTGGCGAAGGCGGCCGAATTCGCGTCGGTGGACCAGATCGTCGTGGCGGCCCCCTTCTGGGACCTTTCCTTCCCCGCGCTGCTGAAGACCTACATCGAGTGGATCAGCGTCATCGGCGTCGTCTTCCGGTATTCGGACGACGGACGGCCAATCGGCCTTTGCCGCGCCCGCCGCCTATTCTACGTCAGCACGTCCGGCGGCCCCGCGGAAACCGACCCGTTCGGGTTCGGCTACGTCGAGGCGCTGGCGAAGAGCTTCTGGGGCATTCCCGACGTGCGCCGGATCGCGGCGACGGGGCTCGACATCGTCGGCGCCGACGTCGAGGCGATCCTGCGGTCTGCCGAAACGGAAATCGACAAGGTGAGGCCATGACGAACGCCGCCGCCATCCTCCGCGACCTGGGCGCCGCCGCGACGCCCGAGAAGGCGGCCGAGCTGCCTCGATTCTTCAAGACCGGCCCCGGCGAATACGGCGAAGGGGACCGGTTCCTCGGCGTGATGGTCCCGCAGATCCGGGCTGTCGCGAAGGCGCACCTGGACGCGGACGACGCGTCGGTCAAGGCGCTGCTCGCCTCGCCGTGGCACGAAGCCCGCGAATGCGCGCTCCTCCTGCTCGTCGAACGGTTCGGGCGCGCGTCCGAAAGCGAACGGACGGCGATCCACCGCCTCTACCTCGCCACGGCGGCAGAGAACCGCGTGAACAACTGGGACCTCGTCGACCTTTCCGCGCCGACGCTCGTCGGCCGGTATCTGCTCGATCGTCCGCGCGACCTTCTCGACAGGCTGGCGCGTCGGCCATCGCTCTGGGAGAACCGGATCGCCGTAGTCTCCACACTCGCATTCATCCGGCGCGGAGAACTCGAGGACGCCTTTCGCCAGTGCGCCGCCGCGCTCGGGCATCCGCACGACCTGATGCACAAGGCGGTCGGCTGGATGCTGCGCGAATGCGGCAAGAAGGACGCGGCCGCCCTTCGCGGCTTCCTCGGCGAACACGTCTCCGCCATCCACCCCACCGCGCTGCGCTATGCCATCGAGCGCTTTCCCCGCGAGGAAAGAGCGGAGTGGCTCTCGCGATGCCGAGCAGCAAGAAAGGCCTCCGAGCCGTGACTTGGGCCAAGGAGTTCCCCGGCGACCGGAGCAGGGGCGACTGAGCCCTCTAGTTTTCGATTTGGCGGTTCCGGTGGTACGAGCCCGTGCTTCGCCTTGAGCGAATCGAGGGTGCCGTCAGCGGCCATTTCGGCGAGGGCGGCGTTGACGAAGGCGAGCAGGTCGTCCTGCCCCTTCCGCAGAAGGACGCCGATTTCGCCGCGGGTGAACGGCTCGGCGAGGAGCGGCGCCGCGAGGCGCGGGTCGTTCCGGACGTACCAGGGCGCCTCGACGATTTCGGTGACCATGACGTCGGCCGTCCCGTCGGCCACGAGCGAGGGGATCTCCTCGTTCCTGGGATGGACGGCCAGCCCGGCGTGCGGGAGGTTCTCCCGGGCGAACGCCTCGTTGAGCCCGCCGGGATTGACCAGGACGCGGACGTCCGGCCGGTCGATGTCGGCGAGCGAGCGGAAGCGGCCGGCGTCATCGGCCCGGCAGAGAATGGTCTTTCCGTTGGCCAGATAGCCGTCGGACATGTCCATCGTCTCGCGGCGGGCGTCGGTGACGGTGATGCCGCCGATGGCGAGATCGAAGACCGGCGGATCGGCCTGGACGTCCGCGGCGAGCGTCGGCCACGAGGTCTGCACGAACTCGGCGCGGACGCCCAGCCTGGCGGCGATCCGTTCCGCGACCTCGATGCCGAAGCCCTCCCAGCGGCCCGTCTCCGGATCGCGCCAGGTGAGCGGCCGGTAGTCGCCCGTGCTGCCCACGAGGAGGACGCCCCGCGCCTCGATGCGGGCGATGGACGGGCGCAACGTCGACGCATCGCCTCGCATCCGCGGAGAGACGCAACCTGCTACCACCAGCAGCAGGCAAACCGCGATCGCCGTTTTGCGGAAGGTCATGGCCCGCATGGCGCTACCGTCTCGTCATTTCTCCGTTGCGGGGGTCAGACTTGGGAATCCGTGTCCGCAGGCATGCAAATCCAGCAGACGAGGTAGAAGAGAAGTCCCGCGCCCCCAAGAAGGGTGAACAGCATGAGGACGATTCTCACAAGTACGGGATCGACATCAAGGTAGGTGCCGATTCCGCCGCAGACGCCGGCAATCACCGTGTCGCTTGTTGAACGTTTGAGTTTCTTTGCCATCTGGGAATGAGTCGTGTGTCGATGCGGGATTCTATCACACTGCCGCTACCGGCGAAAGCCGTTTTTTGCGCACGGGCAGACGTTCTGGTAGAATGCGCGGCATGAACACCGTCACCCTCGGACGTGCCGGGATCGCCGTCCCGCAGAACGGCTTCGGCGCGCTGCCGATCCAGCGCATCCCCAAGGCGGACGCCGTCCGCCTGCTCCGCCGCGCGTTCGACGGCGGCATGCGCTACTTCGACACCGCGCGCGCCTACTCCGACAGCGAGGAGAAGGTCGGCGAGGCGTTCGCCGGCGGCCTGCGCGACGAGATCGTGCTCGCGACGAAGACCCAGGCGAAGACGCCGGCCGAGTTCCGCGAGCAGCTCGAGACGTCGCTGCGCACGCTCCGCACGGACCGCATCGACGTCTACCAGTTCCACTGCGTGGGGCAATGCTGGCGACCGGGCGACGGCTCCGGGATGTACGAGGAGATGCTCGCGGCGAAGGCGGCCGGCAAGATCCGCCACATCTGCGTCACGTCGCACCTCGTCGCCGTCGCCGAGGAGTGCGTCGACTCGGAGCTCTACGACACGCTGCAGTTCCCGTTCTCCTACCTGGCCTCCGACCGGGAGGTCGCGCTCGTGAAGCGCTGCGAAGCGGCGAACGTCGGCTTCATCGCGATGAAGGGCCTCGCCGGCGGGCTCATCACGCGCTCGGACGCGGCGATGGCGTTCATTTCGCAGTTTCCGAACGTCGTTCCCATCTGGGGCGTGCAGCGCGAGAGGGAGCTGGACGAGTGGCTCTCCTACATGGACGCCACGCCGTCCATGACGCCGGAGCGCCGGGCGCTCGTCGAGCGCGACCGGAAGGAGCTCGCCGGCTCCTTCTGCCGGGGCTGCGGCTACTGCATGCCGTGCCCGGCCGGCATCCAGATCAACAACTGCGCGCGGATGTCGCTCATGCTCCGCCGGGCGCCGTCCTCGGCCTGGCTCACGCCCGCGTGGCAGGCGGAGATGGCGAAGATCGACGACTGCGTCAACTGCCGCCGTTGCGCCTCGCGCTGCCCCTACGGCCTCGACACGCCGAACCTCCTGCGAGCCAACCTCGCCGACTACCGCCGCGTCCTCGCCGGGGACGTGAAGGTCTGAAACAGCCAATCGGCTCCATCGTCCCGCGAACGAAGAAACCCATGCGAAAACCATCCGCCCGACCCCGCCCGTCCCTCCATTCCGGAGGGAACGGAAAAACGTCCGTCCCGGCTTCCGGCGGCGCTCCGGACCGCGCCGCCCCGCCGGCCGGCGCAATCAACGTGCTGGACCTCGGCGTCCGCAACGACGGCACGGAGGACGTCTCGGCGATCGTCAACCGCCACACGGCCGACCACGCGCTCTTCTTCCCCGCCGGCGTCTACCGGGTCGCCGCCCCCATCTTCGCCAAGAACCCGCTTTTCGGCGAGGGGTACGCCCGCGCCCCGCAGGCGGACGGGACGCATACCTGGTTCCTGTCGGAAATCGAAAACGACGGGACGGACATCGCCTCCGAAACCGGCGTCGTCGTTCTGGGCGGAAGCGGCCGCTTCACCGTCTCCAACCTCAACATCGTCTGCCACAGCCGCGAGTGCGCCATCCTCGTGAACCCCTGCGTCCAGGACGGCCCCGTCTTCGTGGAACGCGTCGGCCTCTTCGACGTCCGCGGCTACGGCATTCTCGCCTGCAAGGCCGACGACGTCCCCGGCTTCGCGTCGCGCCCCCTCTTCCTCGACAATCTCACCATCTTCGGCGCGGAGGACCATCCGTTCCCCTCCGTCGGCATCCACATCGGCGGGCGCATCGGCGACAACCGCCTCTCGAACGTCGAGATCATGGGGACGCGCATCGGCATCCACCAGGAGGCCTCCTTCGTCTACGCCGACAACCTGCACGTCTGGACGGGCTGCCTCTCCGATCGCGACGACGGCGTCTGGTGGGAGACGACGCGGGGGCTCGTCCTCGGCAAGGGCGATGCGAACTTCATGGGCTCCAACGTCTACATCGACACCGCCTTCGCGCTCGTGGAGCTCACCTCGAACCGCAACACGCTCTCCATCCAGAACTTCATGTCGTGGGACGACGGAACCGCGCGCGGGTGCAAGCGCGCCGACGCCCGCGTCTTCCTCGTGCCGGACGACCTTGCCGAACCGCCGAACGTCCACCTCTCCGGCGGCCTCGTCTACGTCGCCGGCGACGACGCCCATCCGGGGCGCACCGCCAGCCTTACGGCGCCCGGCCCGAACGCGCGGGTCGAGAACGTCCGGATCCTCTCGGCCTACTCCTTCCGCCGCGAGAACTTTCGCCGCCTGACCTTCCTCGAGAAGGACACGCCCCACTACCGCATGCGCTGCGGAGCCGCGCCCGAGGCGCGCGAAATCCTCGTCGCGGCCGTCGTGGCCGAAGCGGAGGACGGCTGCTGCGCCTTCGCCTGCGCGACGGACGGCGGCGCCTTCGCGCGCATCCGTGTCGAGCGCGACGCAGGCGCGACGGACGTCGTCTTCGAGGAACGCCGGCGGGACGACCTCTTCCGGGCCGAGGTGTCGGACGGCTTCGTCAAGGTCTTCGCCGCCGTCGCCCCGGGCCGCGCCCTGGACTGCTCCGTCGACACCGCCTACGCGACGCGCCTTTGCTTCCCGATCGACCTCGGGGTCCTGAAAAGCTTTCCCGACTGCGCGCCTCGCCGCGAGATTCGCGGAAAGAACATCGCCGCGACAGGGCCGAAGGCGTGACCGCCTCCTGGGAACGGCTCCGCACGCGCCTGGCCGGGTCCAGGTTCCGGTCGCGGTTCAAACTCGCCGACGCCGACCGGGCCTATGTCGCGCGCGCCGGGTGGAAGACGCTCCGCTCGCAGGCGGAGACGATCGTCCGCGAACGGCTTGCGCCGGCGTCACCAAGGAACGACGGCCGCCAGACGCCCATGCGCGGGCATCCCGTGTTCATCGCGCAGCACGCCACCGCGACCTGCTGCCGGGGCTGCCTCTTCAAGTGGCACGGCATCCCGGCGGGACGTCCGCTCTCCGATGCGGAGGTCGAGCACGTCGTTTCATGTCTCCTCGCCTGGATTCGCGAGAAGGCCGGCGACCTGTCGGGGTTCCCCGTTCAAACGACGCTGCCGATCTGACGGTCAGTTCGATCCGAATGTCTCTTCGGTCGCGAGGACGGCGTTGCGGCAGCACTCGGGGCATTCGCAGAGGACGCGCCCCGTGTCGCGGCCCTTGAGATCCTTGCAGATGGTGGCTCCGCACTTGGCGCGGAATCGGTCGTGGATGTCGCGCGCGAAGCGAACGGCCTCCTGCCTGGTGGCGGTGCGGTGGCCTGCCACGATGCCGGCGGCGACGAGGGCGCCGCAGGTCGCCTCCATCGTTCCCATGCCGACGGCAAAGCCGGCACCGAGGCGGCGCAGGGCGTCCGCGTCCATCGGGAGGAGGTCGGCGTAGGAGAGCAGCACCGACTGGCAGCAGTTGGCGGTTCCGGACTTCTTGAGGGATGCGGCCTTCTCGCCGCGCTCTTCGGGTGTCATGTTGTTTCCTCGACGGGGATCTTCGCTCCATTCTCGTCGACGCGTACGAATGTGATGTCCGTCGTGAACACGCCGATCTCGTCGCGGGCGTCCATCTGGCGACGAAAAACCTCGACGCGGTAGGTGACGGACGTGCGGCCGATGCGCTTCCTGTTTGCCTCGAATCTCAGGACGGAGTTGGGGTGGACGCTCTTGTGGAACGTCACCTCGCTCATTCCGACCGTGACGAAGTTGCGTCCGGGGTAGTCGCCGCTCACGGCCATCCACGCGACCTCGTCCACCCACATCAGCATCTTTCCACCGAAGAGGAAGCCGTAGTGGTTCAGGTCGCCGGGCATCACGAGTTTGTAGGAGGTCATGGGAGGATTGCCGCCATGAAACGCACCCTTTCCCGCCGCCTGTTCGATGCCGGCATGTCCTACCGGTTCCCCCGGTGCGCCTCGCCCCAGTCGCAGAGCGAGCCGAGGATCGGGCCCAGCGACCGGCCCAGCGGCGTGAGCGAATACTCGACCTTGGGCGGAATGACGGGATAGACCTTGCGGCGGACGAGGCCGTCGCGCTCCAGCGCCTTGAGCGCGTCCGTGAGCGTCTTGAACGAGACGCTCCCGAGGTAGCGCCGCAGCTCGTTGTAGCGGATCGTGCCGTGGACCACGAGCGCGTAGAGGATCGGCGCCTTGTACTTGCCGGAGATGAGCGTGAGCGTGTAGCAGAAGCCCGTTCCGTCGTATTCGCGGCGGTCGGCGGGCATCGGTCCGGCGGCCTTCCGCCGCTTGACGCTTCCCTTTTGGTGAGTATCCATGGAAATTGTGCGTTCTTGCTTTCTCGTTGGGTATATGCGAGGATTCTAGCCGTTCGCCGCGCGAAAGGCAACGGTTCTTTCGCTGACGGAAAGCGAACCCCGAAAAAGAAACACCACCCAAGGACCCCAAAACCAATGAAGAAAGACCTCACGAACGTCCAGCCCGTGTTCCCCATGCCCGTCCTCGTCATCGCCGCCTACGATGCGAAAGGGACGGTCCAGACGATGAACGCCGCCTGGGGACAGATCTGCGACTACGACAAGATCGCGCTCTTCCTCGCCGAGGACCACGCCACCACGAAGGCGATCCTCGAATCCAGGGCGTTCACCGTCGCGCTCGCCGACCGCACGCACATGGCCGAGGCGGACTACGTCGGCATCGTCTCCGGCAACAAGGTCGCCGACAAGTTCGCGCGCTCCGGCTTCACGGCCACGAAGAGCGCCCGCGTGAACGCCCCGGTCATCGACCAGCTCCCCGTCGCGATGGAGTGCGAGCTCGCGGAAGTCGCGCAGACGAAGACCCTCTACGCCATCGTCGGCACCATCGTGAACACGCTCGCGGACGAGGCCGTCCTCGCCGAGAACGGCAAGGTCGACCCCGCGAAGCTGGACGCCATCGCCTTCGACCAGTTCCAGAACGGCTACTACGCCATGGGCGAAAAGGTCGGGCAGGCGTGGAACGCCGGCTCCGCCCTCGCCAAGGCCGCGCTCGGTAAATAGCCCGCCCCTCGTCGCACGCTTGCCCGAAAAGCGCCACCGGGGAAAAAAGCATCGACTTCGCGAACCGGAACAAAGGACCGAAAAAGAACGAGTGGTATTCCCGGCGGGACGTTCGGCAACATGGAGTACGGTATCTTTGGTACAAGCCCCATGCGGGCAGGCGGGTCCATGCGGCCATCGGCGACAGCGGAAACGTCGTCTACGTGAACAAGGAACGGAACGTGGCCGTGGGCGTGACCGGCACGTTCAAGCCGCGTATTTTCGACCGGGTCGCATTCATCGAGGAAAACATCGTGCCGAAGCTGTCCGGCATGAACGGTTCCTCCAACCGGGAGGCGGACGAGTGAGCCTGCCGCCCCGCACAAGGACACGCCTCCGCCGCCTCGCCGCCAAGTACGGGGCGTTCCCCGGCGACCCGTGCAGGGGCGACTTCGCCCTCTACGGGCTCGGAATCGACGAAGAGTAGTCAGCGGAACGATTCGAACGTGACGGTTGCATCGCCGGATCCCAGCGCATCGGCAAGGCCGTCGGTGGAAACAAGCCGCCCGATGCGCGTGTAGGAATATCCGCCGGCGGAGCCGTAGAAGAGAACGAGGCAGTCCGATCCGTAGAGCATCAGGTCGCCCGCCGCGATGGCGTCGCAGTGGCTGGCGTTCGTCGGCAGGGTCACGCCATA
>CADBEF010000151.1 GCA_902793555.1 uncultured bacterium
TACTACGTCGGCCGCGTCGTCACGCGCGAGGATCCGCTCAACCTCCTCTCGCAGCAGCTCTCCGTCCTCTACGCCGAGGCCTTCGCCGGGAAGCCGGAGGACTACGTCTTCGAGTGGAAGCGCGCGCGGCCGAACGCCAACGGCACCGTCCCGACCGACTTCGAGGAGGGCTACCGGGCGGCCTTCGATCCGACCGCGGGCCTGACGCGCTTCGTGATCGGCGCGCAGGGCGACACGCTCGCCAACATGGTGAACACCTACTACGCGATGCGCTACCGGGCCGCGACCACGAACTCGCCCGCCTACGGCGCGATGGGCTTCGGGTGGTCCGCCTGGACCGACCCGCCGGCGCTGGCGGAGGGCTGGGTGCAGCGCGTCCTCAACAACGTCACGCCCTTCGCCCAGCGGATGCGGGACCTCGTCGAGAACGAGGCCGAGACCGCCGTCTCGATGATCCGCCAGGCCGGCCCGCCCTTCGAGGGCGACGTGGCCCTCAACCAGGACAACCTCAAGGAGGTGGGCCTGATCCAGCTCTACGAGACGCTCCTCGACAAGGCCGAGTCGATGTCGCTGCAGCTCGGCATCGACGACCCCGACGCCAACAAGCAGCTCCAGCTCGCCGTCGGGCGGCTGGGCGATCTCTACCGCGTCCTCGGCGACGAGGCCTACACCGACGCGCTCAACCCGACGATCGGCTTCGGCGCCAACTTCAACACGATGGAGCAGACCGGCTACGAGATGGACTACGGCGCGCTCTCCTCCGCGCTCTTCGCCTTCGACAACCAGGTCCCGACGCTCCTGGACGAGGAGCTCGCGCTCCTGCGCGGCCGCACCGGCGAGAACGCACCCTCGACGAAGCTCTCGCCCTACTACAACCGCCTCGTGTGGAACTTCACGCGCGGCCTCACCGCGGGCGAGGTCGCCTACGCCGTGAACTACGACATCAGCGGCAACCGCAAGGGCGTGATCGACTACGACGACGCGGCCGAGATGTTCCCGCAGGGCCACGGCGACGCCTACGGCCACTACCTCTCCGCGCTCGCCGGCTACTACCGGCTGCTGCGCAACCCGCACTTCACCTGGGGCGAGCCCGCGATGGGCGAGATGGTCGTCGCGGACGCCGCGCTCAACGTCGACTACTACGACGAGGCGACCTTCGCTCGCGCCGCCTACGACGTGGCGAAGACCGCGCTCGCGGTCGTCGACCGCACCGCGCGCAAGACCGTGCGCGAGAACGGCGGCGCCCCCGGCGCGGGCTACCTCGACGAGAACCACGACCGCGCCTTCGGCTACGGCGAATGGGCCGCGCGCGGCGGCTACGGCGCGCTCGCCAACTGGGCCGTCGCCAACACGCTGCTGCCGGAGAAGCCGACCGCCGGCCGCTACTGGCGCTTCCTCTTCGACGGCCCCGGCGCCCGCATCCGCAACCTCCTCCCCCTCGCCGAGCCCCTCGCGCTCGCCGCCCCCGCCGGCCCCTGGACGGTCGAGTTCCAGCTCGCGCCGTCGGAGCCCTCCGGCGCCGCGGGAGGGGCGGACGAGGTCCCCGTCCTCTGCCTCGAGAACGAGACCGCCGCCCTGCGCTTCGTCCGGGACCCCGCCACGGGCCGGCTTTCCGCGGAGCGCTGCACGAAGACCTCGCGCGGCGTGAACTACGACGTCACCTTCTGGCTCTACCGGCGCGAGGAGACCCTCGCCGAGGGCGCCGAGAAGGACGACGCCTACGCCGAGATCGCCGTCACCAACGGCACGCAGGTCGTCGAGTGCGGCTTCTTCAGCACGGCCGGCGCCTTCGCGCGCCCGTCGTTCCCGACCAACTTCGTCGACTCCGGCGCGTTCGAGGCCGCGCTCGCCGCGCCGCCCGCGTTCGGGGGCTGGGTCCCCGCGTCCGTCTCCAAGGAGGAGAACGGCGAGGTCGAGCCCACCGTCTACCAGGTCGGGTCGCTCGTCTACGACTACGCGCGGACCGACGCGACCGAGATCGGCGAGGCGCCCGCCGGCGCGACGACCCTCGTCGCGCTCGTCTGCCCCGGCGTGGGCGGCGGCGCGCCCCGGTGCCTGCTCTTCGACGCCGAGGGCGCGCTGACCGGGAGCGCCCCGCTCTCCTTCGACCCCGCGCTCTCGGCCGACTCGGTCGTGCTCGGCGGCGGCTACGAGGGCGAGATCGGCGAGCTGCGCGCCTGGAGCGGGGCCGCGCGCGCCGACGCCGACCTCGTCGCCCGGCGCGGCTACGTCTCGCCCTTCACCCCGGGGCTCGCGTTCTACCTGCGCCCCATCGCCCCGGTGCAGGCCTTCGAGCTGCTCGACGAGGCCGCCGACAGCATCGTCTGGGAGATCGACGGCGGCGACTGGATCGAGGCGAGGGAAAGCGGGATGGCGATCACGTTCGAGGACGAGGGCCTGCTGCGCATCGACCGCGACTCCGTCTCCGAGCTCTCCGCCCTCGCGGACCTCGTCCCCGCCATCCAGAAGAAGCTCGACCAGATGGACGCGGGCCTGAACCCGCTCGGCCTCGCCTCCGGCGCGATCCCCTTCGACCTGGCGCCCGGCGGGCTCGACGACGGCACCTCCTCGCACTACGAGCAGATCCGCGAGCGCGCCGGCGTCGCGCTCGCGAACGCCCGCAAGGCCCTCGAGCGCGCGCAGTTCGCCGCCTCGCGCCTGCGCCTGCTGCAGGAGGCCGAGGAGGCGCACGAGTCGCGCCTCGCCATCCAGGAGCTGGAGTTCAAGAACAAGCTCATCGAATACTTCGGCTACCCCTACGCCGGCGACATCGGCCCCGGCGGCACCTACCCGCAGGGCTACGACGGCCCCGACCTCTGCCACTACCTCTGGATGGACCCGGCCGAATACGACCTCAAGGACGTCCAGGACACCCTCGTGGCCGAGACCGTCTGGTACAAGGGCGCCACGGCCTACGGCGACTGGATCCCCAACCTCGACGGCTTCGACGACATCGACGAGGAGAAGGCCTTCACCTTCCAGAAGAGCGCCACCGGCGTCGTCCTCAAGCCGGCCAACGTCTCCGGCAAGCGCCTCGCCGACGGCAGGATCCAGGAGGCCCTCGGCCAGTTCCTCCTCGCCTACGGCGGCTTCAAGCGCGCGATCACGGACTACGAATACGCCGACGACCAGTTCAAGTACGAGATGGCCGCCACGCGCTCCCAGGCCGTGCGCGACGCGGTCCTGCAGGCGACGGAGGTCGTCAACTTCGGCATCGACTCCGTCGAGGCCGCCTCCGACGGGGCGCTCAAGGCCACGATCAACACCCTCGAGTTCACGTCCAAGCTCACCGAGGAGGGCCAGCGGGCCGTCCTGAGCGCCGTCCCGTCGATCGTCGGCGCCGGAATGACCGTCAACACCGATCCGCGCGCCATCGTCGCGGCCGGGACGGGGCCCGGCGTGATGACGGCCTCCGCCACCGTCCAGACGGCGCTCCTCACGGCGAAGAACTCCCTCGTCTTCGTCGAGGCCGCCGACCGGATCCGCGAGGCCGTCACCAAGGGGCTCGAGGTCGCCAACCAGAAGTTCGACGACCTCGACGCCTACTACCAGCGCATGCGCGACGCCGCCGACGCCCAGTACGACGCCGCCGTCGCGCTCGGCGGCAAGTGGAAGGAGCTGCAGGTCGCGCAGAAGGCCGTCGAGACCGTCGCCGCCGAGGCCGAGCGCATCATCGACGAGCGCACCCTGATGCGCTCGCAGGCGACCGACGTGCTCACCAAGGCGCGCTACAACGAGATGTTCTTCCGCCTCGCGCGCAACAACGCCCTCTCGCGCTACGACACGATGTTCGACCTCGCGCAGAAATACGCCTTCCTCGCCGCGCAGGCCTACGACTACGAGACGGGCCTGCTCTCCTCCGACCCGCAGTCCGGCGAGCGGTTCCTCGCCGAGATCGTCGGCGCGCGCACGCTCGGCGAGTTCGACGGCGACGGCGAGCCCTGCGTCACCTCCGGCGACGGCGACGGCGGCCTCGCCGACATCCTCGCGCGGATGGACCAGAACTGGCTCGTCCTCAAGCCGCGCCTCGGCATCAACAACCCGCAGAAGTACGCCACCTGGTTCTCGCTGCGGCAGGAGCTCTTCCGCGTCTACCCGGACGCGCGCGGCGACAAGGCGTGGCGCACCGCGCTGGAGAAGTGCTGGGTGGACGACCTGCGCGCCCTCCCCGAGTTCGCCCACTACTGCCAGCCCCTCGCCGGGAGCTCCGCCGAGGCCGAGCCGGGGATCGTCATCCCGTTCCCGACCGAGATCGTCTTCGGGAGGAACTTCTTCGGCGCGGACCTCGCCGGCGGCGACGCCGCGCTCGACCCCACGTGGTTCTCCACGCGCATCGCCGGCGCGGGCGTCCACTTCGAGGGCTACAACGAGCGCACCAACGGCTACGGCGGCGCCCTCCCGCTCTCGCGCACGCCGACCGCCTACCTCGTCCCCGTCGGCGAGGACCGCATGCGCGCCCCCGGCGACGCCGGCAAGGTGGTCTCCTGGCGCGTCGTCGACCAGACCGTCCCCACGCCCTACGCCATCGGCTCGACCGAGCTGGACAACCCCGACTGGACGCCGCTCCACACCGGCGCCACGGGCGGCAACGACCTGGGCGCCCGCATCCGGAAGCACCCGAGCTTCCGCGCCTACCCGGGCGCGACCGGCGAGGCGCCGGGCGACGACGAGCTCGACGCGACGCGCCTGATCGGCCGCTCGGCGTGGAACACGAAATGGCTCCTCGTCATCCCGGCCGGCGGCCTCGGCGCCAACCGCGAAGAGGCGCTCGCCGCCTTCATCCGCGGCTGGGACGCGGACCGCGACGGCGCGCTCGACGTCCTCCCCGTCCGGGACATCCTCCTCGGCCTCCGCACCTACTCCCGCTCCGGCAACTAGCCGGTCCCCGAGTCCGTCCGGCGGCGAGCGCCGCGCGACCCGCGGACGCGCGCCCGCCCCGGGCGTTTTCCCGCAAGGTGGACGCGCCGCCCGGCTCGTGCTAGAATGCGCGCCCCGTGAACCGCCTCCAGGCCAACCTCTGCCTTCTCTGCGTCACCCTCTGCTGGAGCGCGGAGGTCGTGCTCTACGCCTGCATTCCGGACGGCATCCCGGCGTTCGCGACGACCTGCGTCACGGCCTTCGCGGGCGCGGCGCTCCTGTTCGTGCCGTTCCGCGCCCGCCTCGCCGCCGCGGTGCGCGCCGGCGGCCTGCGCTTCGTCGCCGCCGTCTTCGGACTGGCCGTCCTGAGCGCGAGCTACAACACGCTCTACCTCTTCGGCTCGAAGGCCTTCGACGTCGCGTCGGGCGCGTTCACGTTCTGCATGACGGTCGTCGTGCTGCCGGTCGTCCTGCTCACGATGCGGCGCCGCGTCGCGCTCGAGACGTGGATCTCCGTCGCGCTCGTCCTGGCGGGGATCGTGCTGGCGCTGGGGCCGTCGGTCCGCGCGGCGCAGGTGCCGGGCCTCGGCATCATGGGGGCGGGATGCCTGCTGCGCGCCGTGTCCATCGTCTGGCTCGCCGACACGGCCAAGAGGCACGATCCGATCGCGGTGACGATCCTGCTGGAGGGATTCGCGGGGCTGATCGCGCTCGGCGGCTGGGCGGCGAAGGACCCGCGCCTCTTCGCCGCGCTTCCGGCCTCGCGCACGCTCGTCGCCGCATGGGCGATCTACGCCTACTTCATCGTCGCCTTCGCCCAGACGCTCAACGTCTTCGCGATGCGGCGCGTCACCGCGGCCAACGCGACCGTCGTCTACTCGGTGGAGATCGTCTTCTCGATCGTCTGGGGGATGATCCTTCCGGCGGGGATCGTCGAGCGCGTCGCGCTCACGCCGCGCATCGCGATCGGCGCGGCGCTCGTCGTGGCGGGGTCGCTCGCCGAGATCGTCGACTTCCGCGGCCGCCGCCGCGCGCGGGAGAGGGAGCGCGGGCTCGAGGACGCGGAACGGGCGCCGGCCGCCGCCGCGGGGAAGGAGGCGGAGGCGTGACGCGCCGCCCCCTCCTGCGCTTCGCCGCTCTTCTCGCGGCGTATCTGGTCGTCGCCATCCCGTTCAAGGCGATGAACCTCATCCCCGGCTTCACGGACGTCCGCCCCGTGATGGCGCTCGGCCCCGTCTACGGGGTCTTCTTCGGCCCCGTCGGCTGCCTCGCGTGCGGATTCGGCAACCTTCTGGCGGACGCGGTCGACCACGCGATCCGCTGGACGTCGATCGCGGGCTTCGCGTCGAACGCACTCGGGCCGTTGCTGGTGTGGTGGTTCTGGACGCGCGTCTCGCGGACGCCGTTCTCGCTCCGGACGCCGCGCGATCTCCTGCGCCACTGCCTGCTGCTCGTCGCGATGGCGGCGATGGAGACCGCGATCGTCGCGCCGGCCGTCGCGCTCGTCTACCCCGAGGTGGACGCCGTCTTCCTCGCCTGCGCGGTGTTCGGCAACACCGCGGGATTCCCGATCCTGCTCGGCATCCCGTTCTCGATCCTCCTGCAGGAGGAGTTCGGCTTCGTTCCGGCCGGCCGGAGCGCCGGAGCCCCCGCCGGAAACCCGTCGTGAAGATCCCCTCCTACTCCTCCGTCTGCCGCCCCGGCTCGGGTGCCGGACCGTTCTTCGCGAGCATCCTCGTGTGGGGCGTCGGCATGGGCTGTTTCGGCGCCGCGTTCAACAATTTCCTCGTCGAAACCTATGACGTCTCGGGCCTCCAGCGCGGCGTCCTGGAATTCCTGCGCGAGACGCCCGGCGTGCTGCTCGTCGCGATCCTCGCCGCGCTGCACCGCTTCTCCGACTGGAAGGTGCTGCGGATCGGCACCGCCTTCTCGCTTCTCGCCGCGCTGCTGCTGCTCGTCCCCGTCCCGTTCGCGGGCGCCGTCGCGATCATCGCGGTCTGGGCGCTCGGCGAGCACCTCGTGATGCCCGTCCGGCAGTCGATCGCGCTCTCGATCGCGAA
>CADBEF010000152.1 GCA_902793555.1 uncultured bacterium
CGCCAGGCGCGCCGGGTCGCGCGCGCCGGCGCCGAGGGCGTCCGGATCGCCCGCGCGGGGCGCGACGAGGAACCGCTCGATCTCGCGCTCGAGCCGTCCGCCGCAATGCGGGCACGGCGGGGCGGCGTCCGCGACCGGACGCCGCGCGAAGAAGCGCAGCACCTTGCGGCAGGCGGGGCAGGCGAATTCGTAGATGGGCATCAGCGCGCCGCTTTCTCCACTTCGTCCGCGACACGGCCCGCCGCATCGCCGACGGCGGCGGCGAGCGCGCCGGCGCGGAGCTTCGCAGCGGAAAGCTTCGATTCGTCCGTGTTCCCGCGGATCGTGGCGATGGTTCCGACGAACAGCCTCCAGTACCCGCCTTCAAGAAGCTTTTTTTGCTCGAAGGAGACGGCGGAGCCGCGTAGCATCATCATGTCCGCGTTGCGCGACTGGTGGTCGCGCGCGAGGCCGGGCAGCGGCACGAGAATCGCGGGCAGGCCCGCGAGCGCGAGTTCGAAGCACGAGGAAGCGCCGGCGCGGGAGATGCAGAGGTCGGCCTCCGCGTAGCGGCGCGGCATGTCGTGCTCGAAACCGACGACCTCGATCTCCACGCCCGCTTCGCGCAGGCCGGAAGCGTCCCAGAGCGCGCGGACCTCGTCCTCGTTGCGCGTGCCGGCCAGGTGCACGATGCGGTCCGGAACGGCGGTTCCGCGCGGGAGCCCCGCCTTCAGCGCCTCCGAGAACGCGCGCACGACGCCCCGGTTGAGGTCGCGCGCGCCCTGGCTGCCGCCCATGACGAGGAGCGAAAACTTCGCGGGGTCTGCCTTCGAGCCGCCGACTCCCTTCGCGAACTCGGCGCGCAGCGGCAGGCCCGTTTCGACGAGCGTCGCGCCCGCCGGGAAGAATCGTTGCATGTGCGGGAAGCAGATGCAGACCGTCTTCGCGAAGCGCGCGAGGTGCGCGACGGCAGAGCCGGGGATCGCGTTCGCCTCGTGCAGGACGACGGGCACGCCGAGCTTGTGCGCGGCGAGGACGGGCGCGATGGACGTGTAGGAGCCCATCGCGAGGAGCGCATCCGGCTTGAACGCGCGCAACTCGCGCACCGCGGTCCGATACGCGCGCCAGAGCTTGAGGAGCGACTTCGGGCGACGCGGCGAAACGGGGTCGACCGGCACGAGCATCGCCTCGGTTCCCTCGGGCAGGTCCGCCTTCGCGCGCTCGGCCTCGACGGCCCGGCCGGACAGGACCACGGCGACGCGGTGCCCGCGGCGGCGCAGCTCCGCCGCCACCGCGAGCCCGGGGAACATGTGCCCGCCGGTGCCGCCGCAGGAGACGGCGATGTTCAGTGACGAGTGACGAGTGACGAGTGACGAGTCCAAAGTGTAAAGTTGAAGTGGTTGAAGGGGTTGAAGCGGTTGAAGCGGTTGAAGGGGGGCGGGGTCAGGAGGGATTGGAGGAAAGGAGGGCGTCGAGGGCGGCGCGGGAGGAGGCTTCGACCTCGGCGTAGAGGGAGCGGCCCGAGGCGTCCATCCCGACGAGCAGCGGCAGGTCCTCCACGTCGAGCGACCAGCACGCCTCCGTCGCGCCGAACTCGTCCAGGAAGTGCACGGCGGCGACGCGCTTCACGCAGCGCGCGAGCAGCGCCGCGGCGCCGCCGACGGCCTGCAGGTAGACGCAGCCGAAGCGGCGGCACGCCTCGCGCGTGGCCTCGCCCATGCCGCCCTTTCCGACGATCGCGCGCAGGCCGTGGCGCTCCACGATCGCGGCCATGTACGGCTCCTCGCGGATGCTCGTCGTGGGCCCGGCGGCGACGACGCGCCACCCGGCGCCGCCCGCGGCGGGGTCGCGCACGACGACCGGGCCGCAGTGGAACAGCGCGCCGCCCGCGAGGTCCACGGGGCTTTCGCCGCGCTCGAAGACGGCCTTGTGGAAACGGTCGCGCCCGGTGTGGACGCGGCCGGAGAGAAGAACTTCGCCGCCCGCGCGCAAGGCGCGGACGTCCGCTTCGGAGAGCGGCGTGCGCAGACGGACCGCGGCCATGGCGCTACTTCGCGAACGAACGCGGCGCGGGCAGGATCGGGACGATTTCGACCGGCCCCTCGTAGACGAACGGCGCGTCGTGCGGGGGCGCCGGATCCGGCGAGACGGCGGAAGCGCCGCCACCCGCCTCGGGATCGACCGGCCCGGCGGGATCTTCCGCTCCGCCGGACGGCCACAGCGCGGCGACCAAACCGACGAGAACCGCAATCGCGGCGACGCCGGCGAGACCGAGCAGCGCGGGGCGCGCGCGGGGCGACTCCAGGCCGGCGCGGACGCGGGCGGCGAGGCGGCCCGTCATTTCGCCGGTACGCGAGAACAAGCGGCCCAGCGCCGCACGGCCGTTCGCGACGAACGTCTTGAACGCGTTCGGCTCGCCGGACGCCGGCTCCGGCACGTCGTCCGGAAAGAGCGACGGCGCGGCGGGCGCGGGTTCCGGCGCGGGCGCGGGGGCCGCGCCGCGCTCCGGCGGCGCGAACAGGTCGTCCCCCGCGAACGGGGAAGAAACGGGAACGGCCGGTTGCACGGACTGCGGCGGAAGCGACGGGGCGGGGGCCGGAGCGGGCCGCGGCGCGGGAACGGGAGCGGGAACGGGAGCGGGCGCAGGAGCGGGAACGGGCGCAGGAGCGGGAACGGGCGCAGGAGCGGAGACCTGAGCCGGGGCCGGAGCGGGCCGCGGACGAGACGGCCCCGGAAACACGAACGGAACGGCCGGAACCTCGACGGGCTTGGGCGCGACCGGCGGCGCGACTTCGTTCCAGTAGACGGGAGCGGAACCCACGGCCGACGGCTCGGGTTCGCTTTTCGCGACGGGCGCGGGCGCGGGCTTCGGAGCCGGGTCGTCGAACCGGACGAGCTTGGACGGGGGTTCCGGAGGAACGACGCCCGGCTCGACCGGCGCGATCCGTTTCTCGGGTTGCGGAACGGGCGCGGGAACCGGAACCGGCGCGGGTGCCGGAACCGCCGCCGGCGCCGGCGCGGATTCCATGAAATCGAGCAGCGTCTTCTCCTCGGCGGGAGCCGGCGCCGGGGCGGCCGCGACCACCTTCTTCTCGGCCGGCGCGGACGCGGGGGGCGGCGCGGCGTGCGGCATCGGCGGACGCACGCTCACGAACGCGCCGCTTTCGGCGTTCGTCGTTTCGAGCGCGACGACCGGCATTTCCCGGGAGGGGTCGTTCCGTTCGGTTCCGTTCGGATTGGCGAGATACTCCGCCACGAGCGGCTGCGCGGACAGGCCGACCGCCCGGGCGAAGAGCTTGATGAAACCCTTCGTGTAGACGGGAGCGGAGAAGGCGTGGTAGTCGTCCGACTCCAGCCCGACGACCTGGTCGCGGGTCATCTGGGTGGCGTGCATGATGTCGTCGACCGAAAGGCCGGCTTGTTCGCGCGCGGCGCGAAGCGTGTCTCCGAGGGACATGGCGGAACGCTCCTGGAACGGGGAAAGGGGGCGGGTGTCTGTTGCGGCGCCTATGCTAGCAAAACGCGCGCCCGCCCGCAAGGGGCGAAATCGCGGACGAAAAGCGACCGGCCGTCCCGCCGGACGGCCGGTCGCGGAATACCTCCGGCGCGCTAGAACGAGCGGGCGACGGTGAGCGCGACCGCGTGCGCGTCCGCGCCGCAGAACTTGCCGTCGTAGACGCCGTTGCGCGGACGGCCGTCCACGTCGTAGTCGTCGACGAGTTCGTAGAAGTACGACGCTTCGACCGTCCACGCGCCGCCCGTCCAGCCCGCGCCGACCGCGAGGATGTGGCGGTTGTCGCCGGGGACGAGGTAGTCGACGTGCTTGCCGTTGATCGGGGACTGGTCCCAGGTGTAGCCGGCGCGGAGCGTCCACGCGTCCGAGAGCTTGTAGTCGCCGCCGACGGAGAGGCGCCACGTGTCGTGCCACTTCTTGTCGGACTCCAGCTTGGAGACGCCGGGCAGCATCTGGCCGTGCAGGTCGATCTGCAGGTCGTCGTAGAGGCTCCAGGTCGTGTAGGTGGCGCCGGCGGAGAGCGTCAGCTTTTCGCTTGCGTCCCACGCGAACGCGAGCAGGAGCGCGTCGGGGTTGTAGTTGTAGGCGTGGAAGTCCATGTCGTTGAACGCCATCGGCGCCATCGCCTGGACGGCGGCGGGCTTCTTCCACTTGGCGTCGCCTTCGACCTTGAACTTGATCCGGCTGTGGTAGGCGGCGCCGACGGTGAACGTGTCGGTCGCCTTCCAGGCGAGGCCGAGGTCGATCGCGGGCTTCACGTCGTCGCCGTGGAGGTTCTGGTCCACGTCGAACGGCGAGGGCGTCGGGTCGTTGTAGTTGCGCAGGCCGCTCATGCCCGCGGCGTCGATTTTCTGCGCCAGCTCGATGTCGAAGTAGCGGAACGAGATGCCGAGCGCGACGCTCAGGCGGTCGGTGACCTTCCACGCGAGCGTCGGCATGACGTCGAACGAGAGGATTTCGGCCTTGTAGGAGCTGTAGCGGCCGGGCCACGTTTCCTCGAACTCGGCACCGAGGCCGAAGCGCGTGCCGACGCCGAAACCGAACCAGAGCTCGTCCGACATCTGGGAGGTGACGTAGAAGTGCGGAATCGGCCACACCTTGCCGTCGCCGTAGGAGCGCTGCGTGGCGCCCGTGTAGGGGTTGCGAGTCTTCACGTCCGCGGCCGGGACGATGGCCGTGAGGCCGAGGGCGGCCTGCGTGCCGGGGACCTCGGTGATCGCGGCGGGGTTGAAGTAGAGCGCGGTCGCGTCGCCGCCTTTCGCGGCGAGGCCGGCCGGCGTGACGTTGCCGCGGGCGGAGCCCTCGTAGAGGGCGAAACCGGCGCCGGAGGCGCTTCCGGCAAGGACGACCGCCGAGACGGCGGCGAGGGCGGATGCGGCGGAACGGACGGGGTTTTCCATGGTTGGACGGATGGGGCGTAGGTTGTTCGCGGCGGGTCGTTCGCCCGCCCCGGCCTTCCCGGTTGCGCGGAAAAGCGCGTCAAATTATTCACACATTCGTTTGAAACGCAAGTATAAATTTCCGATTGCCGCGCGCTTGCCGCACGCCGCCGCGGTGTGCTAGAATGCGCGCCATGAACGACACGCGGACCCCGCCACCGGTTTTCTACGACGCCACGCTGCGCGACGGCGCGCAGGCGCTCGGAATCACGTTTTCCCCCGCCGGCAAGCTCCGTCTCGCGCACCTGCTCGACGAGTTCGGCGTCCCCTACCTCGAGGGCGGCTTCGCGGGCTCGAACGAGCGCGACATGCAGTTCTTCCGCGACGTCGCGCGCGAGAAGTTCTCGCAGGTCCGCGTCGCCGCGTTCGGCACGACGCGGCGCGCCGGTTCGCGCGTGGACGAGGACGAATTCGTCCAGGCGCTCCTGCGCGCCGAGACGCCCGTGGCGACGATCTTCGGCAAATGTTGGAAGCTCCACGTCCGCGAAGTGCTCCGCACCTCCGCGAAGGAGAACCTCGACATGGTCTCCGAGACGGTCGCGTTCCTCAAGGCGCACGGCCGCGAGGTCGTCTTCGACGCCGAGCACTTCTTCGACGGCTTCAAGGACGACCCGGCCTACGCGCTCTCGGTCCTGCGCCGCGCCCGCGAGGCCGGCGCCGCCGCCCTCGTCCTCTGCGACACCAACGGCGGCTCGCTCCCGCACGAAGTCTTCGGAATCGTCTCGAAGGTCCGGGAAAACCTGTCGACCCTTCGACCTTCCGACCCTTCGACCCCCGGGCAAAACGGCCAAGCCGTTTTGCTCGGCATCCACGCCCACAACGACTCGGGCCTCGCGGTCGCGAACTCGGTCGAGGCGTTCCGCGCCGGCGCCCGCATGGTGCAGGGCTGCGTGAACGGCTACGGCGAGCGCGCCGGCAACGCGAACCTCACGACGCTGATCCCGACGCTGCAGCTCAAGCTCGGCGCCGTCGCGGTCCCGCCGGAGAAGCTCGCCACGCTGCGCACCCTTTCCCGCGCGGTGGACGACCTGGCGAACCAGCGCCCCGACCCGCGCGCGCCCTACGTGGGCGACGCTGCGTTCAGCCACAAGGCCGGCACCCACGTCTCCGGCGTGCGCCGCAACCCCGCCACGTTCGAGCACGTCCCGCCCGAGAGCGTCGGCAACGAGCGCCACGTCGTCCTGTCCGAGCTCTCCGGCGCGTCCAACGTCCTGTACCGCCTCAAGCAGGCCGGCAGCGGCGCGGCGGACGTCTCGAAGGAGGACGTGAAGAAGATCGTCGCCGAGCTCAAGGCCCGCGAGGCCGAGGGCTACACGTTCGAGTCGGCGGACGCCTCGTTCCGCATCCTCGTGCGCAAGGCGCTTTCCGAGCACAAGCCGTTCTTCGTGCTGGACGGCTTCCGCGTGATCGTCGAGAAGCGCGGCGGCGGCCAGCCCTGCCTCTCGGAGGCGACCGTGAAGATCCGCGTGGGCGACCACGCCGAGATCACCGCCGCCGAGAGCGTGAACGGCCCGGTCGACGCGCTCGACAAGGCCCTCCGCAAGGCCCTGGCCGCGTTCTACCCCGAGATCGCGAAAGTCGTGCTCACCGACTTCCGCGTCCGCATCCTCGACCCGAACGAGGCCACCGGCGCCACGACGCGCGTGCTCATCGAAAGCACCGACGGCGAGAAGCGCTGGGGCACCGTGGGCGTCTCCCCCAACATCATCGAGGCCGCCTGGCAGGCGCTCCTCGATTCGGTCGAATACAAACTCCTGGAGGGCTAGGGCGCCGTGCTCTTCGCCTACCAGGGCTACACGGCCGCCGGCGCGGACGCGCGCGGCACGGTCGAGGCGCCGGACGAACGCGAGGCGCTGCGCCTGCTGCAGGCGCGCGGCGTGTTCGCGCGCTCCCTCTCCGCCCCGCGCCCGCCGCGCCC
>CADBEF010000153.1 GCA_902793555.1 uncultured bacterium
GATCGAGCGCGGCGTGCGCGGCGCGGAGGGCGTCCAACCGTGCGCGGGCGGCGGCCAGACGGCCGCGCGCGGCCGCTTCGGGCCGCGGCGCGAGCGCGCCGAGCCGGAGGCGGGCGCGGCGAGCGGCGTCCAGCAGGGAGGACTCGAGCCGCTGCGAGAGCAGGTCAACGCGTTGCGCGTGGTCGCGGACGACCGCCGCCGGTTGCGCGAAGGCGCGGGATCGCGCGCAGAGTTCGAGCCGGGACCGGGCGGCGGAAGTCGAACGCGACGCGGCGAGCGAAAGGCGCCGCCAGAGCGAGGCGACGGTCGCCACGAGGTCTTCGCGGTTCTTCACGACGAGTTCCGCGGCGGCGGACGGCGTCGGCGCGCGCAGGTCGGCGGCGAAGTCGCAGATCGTGAAGTCGATCTCGTGCCCGACCGCGGAGATCACCGGGATCGCCGAGGCGCGGACGGCGCGCGCGACGACCTCCTCGTTGAAGCACCACAAATCCTCGATCGAACCGCCCCCGCGGCCGACGATCAGAACGTCCGGCCGCGGTTCGACGCGGTTCAGGAGGGCGATCGCGGCGGCGATTTCCTCCGCGGCGCCGTCGCCCTGGACGCGCGCCGGGGCGAGCAGGACGTGTAGCCCCGCGAAGCGGCGGCGCGTGACGTTGAGCATGTCGCGGATCGCCGCCCCGGTGGGCGACGTGACGATCCCGACGACGCGCGGTAGCGCGGGCAGGGGACGCTTCTTCGACTCGTCGAAGAGCCCTTCGGCCGCGAGCCGCCGCTTGAGCGCCTCGAAGCGGAGCATGAGCTCGCCTTCGCCGACGGGTTCCGCGGACCGGACGACGAGCTGGCACTTGCCCTGCGGGCCGTAGAACGAGACGCCGCCGCGGAGCCGCACCTTCGCGCCGTCGCGCAGGACGCGGGCGGCGTCCGGGTTGCGGGCCGCGTGGAAGAACGAGCAGGCGACCTGCGCCCCCGCGTCCTTCACCGTGAAGTAGACGTGGGGGCTCGACGCGACGAAGCGGACGTTCGAGAGCTCGCCTTCGACCCAGACGTCGCGGAACCACTGCTCCAGCCCGCCGCGGATGCGCGCGGCGAGGGCGGAAACGGTTTCCGGCGCGTCGGCGGGCATCAGTGCACGCCCGTGTCGCCGCGCTGCGGGTGGTCGAACTCGGCGGGCGCGGCGTCCTTGTCCGCGAGCGCCGCGTTGAGCGCCTGGATGTAGGCGCGGATCGAGGCCTCGACGATGTCCGTCGAGACGCCGCTGCCGCGGTAGCTCCGGCCGTTGTGCGAAACCTTGACGGTCGCTTCGCACTGCGCGTCCATGCCGCCGTCGACGGCCGTGAGGTTGTAGACCTCGAGCCGCGCGGACGGCAGGCCCGCGATCTCGCGGATCGCCGCGTAGCAGGCGTTGATCGGGCCGTCGCCCGTGCCGACCTTCTCGACGAGCTCGCCGTCGAGCCGCAGGCGGACGGTGCCCATCGGCGTGATGACGTCGGAGGCGACGACCGAGAAGCGGTCGAGCGCGAGGCGCTCGGGGGCGTCCGCGCCGCGCGAATGGCGCGCGAGCGCCTCGATGTCGGCGTCGGAGACGGTCTTCTTGCGGTCGGCAAGGTCTTTGAACTTCGCGAAAAGCTCGTCGATGCGGGCGTCCTCCAGCCGGAAGCCGAGGTCATCGAGGCGTTGCGCGAAAGCATGCTTGCCGGAGTGCTTGCCGAGCACCATCTTGTTGCGCGGCAGGCCGATCGACTCGGGCGTCATGATCTCGTAGGTGAGCGGGTTCGCGAGGACGCCGTGCTGGTGGATGCCGGCCTCGTGCGCGAACGCGTTCTCGCCGACGATCGCCTTGTTGGCCTGGAGCTTGGAGCCCGTGACGCTGCACACGCACTTGCTCGCCGCGTAGATCTTCGTCGTGTCGATGCCGGTGTCGGCGCCGAAGAACGCGTGGCGCGTCTTGAGCGCCATCACGATCTCTTCGAGCGAGGCGTTTCCGGCGCGCTCGCCGATGCCGTTGAGGCAGCACTCGACCTGCGTCGCGCCGCCGCGGACCGCGGCGAGAGAGTTCGCGACCGCGAGCCCGAGGTCGTTGTGGCAGTGGCAGGAAAGGACGACGTCCTTCGCGCCCGGAACGTTCTCGAAGACGTCGCGGAAGAGGTCCTCGTATTCCTCCGGCATCGCGAAGCCGACGGTGTCCGGCATGTTGATCGTCGTCGCGCCGGCCTCGATCGCGGCCTGCACGACGCGGTGGATGAACGGTCGTTCGGAGCGGGAGCAATCCTCCAGCGAGAATTCGATGTCCTCGCAGAGCGAACGCGCGTATTTCACGCACTCGACCGCGGTCTCGACGACGGCGTCCGGCGCCATCCGCAGCTTGCACTCCATGTGGAGCGGCGACGTGGCGATGAAAACGTGCAGGCGCGGGTGCTTCGCGTCCTTCACGGCTTCCCACGCGCGGTCGATGTCGGCCTTGCGGCAGCGGGCAAGCGACGCGATCACGGTTTTCTTCGCCGCGCGGGCGAGCGCCTGCACGGCCTCGAAGTCGCCGGGCGAGGACGCGGCGAAGCCGGCCTCGACGACGTCGACGCCGAGCGCCTCGAGGTGCTCCAGGACGAGGAGCTTGTCGGCGAGGTTCATCGAGCAGCCGGGCGACTGCTCGCCGTCGCGCAGGGTGGAATCGAAGATCTTGATTCGGCGGGTTTCGGTGTTCATGTCCAGATATGAGGTGAGAGGGGAGAGGTGAGAGGTTGAAAAGGTGGAAGGTTGGAGTGCCGTCCTCAAGACGGATGACCCCGATGCGACGGCGCGTCGCGATCGGGGTCTTGGGAGGGGGCTCGCGGGCGGACGCCCGGAACGCGATGCAGGCCTCGCTACCGCACGGCGGAAGAAACCCCGACGCCGAAGTGCGGCGCGAGGCGGCTAAGTCGTTCTCCGATGCGGGCGTGGGTGTCGCTCATGAGGCGCAAAGTATCACAGAACGCGGGGCAAAAAGCAAGCGAAATCGTCCCGCAGGGGGCGCGACGGGGTCACTTCGCCGCGAAGGCGTCCGAGGTCTCGATGGCGGCGACGATCTCCGCGAACGCCTTGCCGGCGGGCGTGTCGTCGGCGGCGCCCGCGAAGGGCTCGCCGGCGTCGCCCGAGGCGCACACGCGCGGGTCGAGCGGGATGCGGCCGAGGACCGGGGCGTCGTACTTCGCGGCGAGGGCGTCCGCCGCGCCGGACGAGAAGACGTCCACGCGCCGCCCGCAGTGCGGGCACACGAAGCCGGACATGTTCTCCACGATTCCGGCGACCGGGAAGGCGAGCTGGTCGCAGAACGCGAGCGAGCGCGAGACGTCCGCCGCGGCGACCTTCTGCGGGGTTGTCACGACGACCGCGGCGCGCTCCATCGTTTCCGGCAGCGCCTGCAGGACCGTGAGCGGCTCGTCGCCCGTGCCGGGGGGTGCGTCGACGACGAGGCAGTCGAGCTCCCCCCACGCGACCTGCTCGAGGAACTGCCGGATGACGCCGATCTTCATCGGGCCGCGCCAGATGATCGCGGCGTCCGGGTCCGGGACCGCGAGCCCGACGCTCATCACCTTGACGCCGTGCGACTCGACCGGGAAGATCGTGCCGTCCTCCGTCGCCTCGAGCGCGGCGTCGCGCAGGCCGAACATCTCGACGACGGACGGTCCGTGCACGTCCACGTCGAGCAGCCCGGCCTTCTTGCCCGCGCGGGCGAACGCGGCGGCGAGGTTCGCCGCGACGGTGCTCTTGCCCACGCCGCCCTTGCCGGAGAGGACGACGATGGCGCGCTTCACGCCGGAGAGGTTCTGTTTCAGCTTGCAGTCGGCGATCTGCTGCCGCTCCTCGGCGGCGTGCGAGCAGTGTCCGCAGTCGCCGTTGCACTGGTGTTCTTCGCTCATGGTCAAGTGGTCCTGCAGTCGAATGCCGCCCCGCGGCATTCATCATTCATCATTCATCATTCAGCATTCATCATTCAGCATTCGCCTTCCGTTGCGCCATCAGGCCGCCGGCGAGGAGGATCGCCTTCTGGCGGTCGGTGAGAGTCGCGCGGACCTTGAAGGAGCGGCCCGTGCGCTTCACCTCGACGGTCGCCTCGCCGGACCCCGCCACGGCGGCGGCGAGGTCGGGCAGGACGAGCTCGTCGCCCGCCTCGAGCGCGTCGTAGTCGGCCGGATCCTCGAAGAGGAACGGCACGATGCCGAAGTTCACGAGGTTCGCGGCGTGGATGCGCTCGATGGTCTTGGCGAGCACCGCGCGGACGCCCAGATACATCGGGCAGAGCGCGGCGTGCTCGCGCGAGGAGCCCTGGCCGTAGCTTTCGCCGGCGACGATCACGTTGCCGACGCCCGCCGCCTTGTTCGCCAGGCAGCGGTCGTGGAAGGTCGGGTCGACCGGCTCGAAGACGTACTTGGCGTAGACCGGGACGTTGCTGCGGAACTTCAGGCGCGCGCCGGCGGGCATGATGTGGTCGGTCGTGATCTTGTCGCCGACCTTGATCGCGACCTGCGCGGGGAGCGACGCGGGTAGCGGGACGCCGTCCGGCACCTCGCCGATGTTCGGGCCGCGCGCGATCGTCGCGTCCGGCACGCCGACGCCCGCGGTCTCGCGGTAGAGGAACATCGAGTCGTCGATGCCGAAGCGGTCGGGGAAGCGCACGGGCGCGACGGTCTCCACCGCGGTGGGATCCGTGACGACGCCCGTCAGGGCCGCGGCGACCGCGCTCTCGGGCGAGACGAGGTAGACCTGCGCGGACTTCGTGCCGGAGCGGCCCTCGAAGTTGCGGTTCGAGGTGCGCAGCGAGACGGCGTCCGTGCCGGGGCTCTGGTGGTTGCCGATGCAGAAGCCGCAGGCGTTCTCGAGGATGCGCGCGCCAGCCTCGACGAGGTTCTGGAAGAGCCCTTCGCGCATCAGCTCCAGCACGACCTGGCGCGAGCCGGGCGCGACGCCGAACGAGACGTCCGGGTGGATCTTCTTGCCTTTCAGAAGCAGCGCGACGGTCTTGAGGTCGCGGTAGGAGGAGTTGGTGCAGGAGCCGACGAGGACCTGGTTCACCTTGCGCCCGGCCAGCGAGGCGATCGTGGCGACGTTGCCCGGGTTGTGCGGGCAGGCGGCCATCGGCTCGACCTTCGAGAGGTCGAGCTCGAACGTCTCCTCGTAGTCCGCGTCCGGGTCGGCGGCGAGCGGGGTCCAGTCCTGCTCGCGGCCCTGCGCGGCGAGGAAGCGGCGCGTTTCGTCGTCGGACGGGAAGACCGACGTCGTGACGCCGAGCTCGGTGCCCATGTTCGTGATCGTCGCGCGCGAGGGAACGTCAAGCGACGCGACGCCGGGGCCGGCGTATTCCATCACGCGGCCGACGTTGCCGGAGGAGCCGTATTTGGCGAGGACGGCGAGGATGACGTCCTTGGCGGAGACGCCGGGGCGGAGCGCGCCCTCGAGCCACACGCGCACGACGCGCGGCGCCGTGATGTAGTAGGGGCCGCCGGCCATCGCGACGGCGACGTCGAGGCCGCCGGCGCCCATCGCGAGCATGCCGATGCCGCCGCCCGTCGGCGTGTGCGAATCGGAGCCGATGAGCGTCTTGCCGGGCTTGCCGAAGCGCTCGAGGTGGAGTTGGTGGCAAATGCCGTTGCCGGGGCGGGAGAAGACAATGCCGAACTTCTTCGCGACCGACTGGAGGTAGGCGTGGTCGTCGGCGTTCTCGAAGCCGACCTGGACCGTGTTGTGGTCGACGTAGGAGACCGAAAGCTCGGTCTTCACGCGGTCGCAGCCCATGCGCTCGAACTGGAGGTAGGCCATCGTGCCGGTGGCGTCCTGGGTGAGCGTCTGGTCGATCTTGAGGGCGATCTCGCTTCCGGGCGTCAATTCGCCGGAAACGAGGTGCGCGGAAAGCAGCTTGTAGGTGAGGTTCATGGCGCGGGAGTATAGCGAAACGCCCCCGTGCCCGCAAGCGGGACGGAGGCGTTCGGCCGTTCGCCGGGAAAACGGCGGCCGGATCCTACTTCAGGACGAAGTCGATCTGGTCGCCGCCGTGGGCGATTTCCTCCTCGGCCCAGTGGGCGACGATCTTGGCGGCGGTGCCGTCCGCGACCATCTCGAGGAGCGTTGCCTGGACTTCGTCGCGCAGCGCGACGTTGCCGAGCTTGAAGCCGACGGCGTACTTTTCGTCCATCAGCGTTTCGTCGAGGGTGACGTACTTGCCTTCGCCCTTCTCGACGAAGCCGCCGGCGACGGCGGAGTCGAGGCCGAGCGCGTCGACGGCGCCGGACTGGAGCATCTGGAAGGCGGTCACGTAGTCGGGAACCTTCTTGAGGTCCTTGAACGCGAACGCCGCGTCGGCCTTCTTGGCTTCCTCGAGCTTGCCCTCCATCGCCTCGGCGCCGGAGGAGCCGTCCTGGACGGCGACGGCCTTGCCGTTGAGGTCGGCGAACGTCTTGATGCCGGCGTCGGCCTTCACGAGGACGAGCTGCTTGTTCTGGACGTAGGGGACGGTCCACGTGTACTTGTCGAGGCGTTCGGGCGACATCGTGAAGCCGTTCCAGATGCAGTCGATCGTGCCGGCGTTGAGCTCGGTGTCCTTCGCGGCCCAGTCGATGGGCTTGGCGACGAACGTCCAGCCCTTGCGCTTGCAGACCTCGCGCGCCAGGTCCAGGTCGAAGCCCTGGAAGGAA
>CADBEF010000154.1 GCA_902793555.1 uncultured bacterium
GCCGCCACGCGGTGTGCGCGAGCGACCCCGGATTCGGGAACAGCTTCTCGGGAGCCGACGCCGCCGTCCGCCGCAGGAGCGCCGGTGCATGCGCCCCCCCGATTCCTGACCGGTTACGACGCCGGCGAAAATCCGCTTCTATTCCGCGCGGGTTTCTGCTAGACTTGCGCGCCCATGCACGACCGCAAGCCCAGCCTCATCGTCTATCCGGGGACGTTCGACCCGATCACCCTCGGCCACCTGGACCTCGTCCAGCGCGCCGCGGGGCTGTTCGACCGCGTGATCCTCGCCGTCGCCGCGCAGTCCGGCAAGCCCGGCGCGCTCTTCACGACGGACGAGCGCATCGCGATGGCGCGGGAGGTCGTCGCGGACCTGCCGAACGTCGAAGTCGAGCGCATGGACGGCATGCTCGTCGACTTCTGCCGCGCCCACGGCGCGCGCGTGCTCCTGCGCGGCATCCGCGTCTACAGCGACTTCGAATACGAGTTCCAGATGGCGCTCACCAACCGCAAGCTCGCGCCGGAGATCGAGACGCTCTTCATGATGCCCAAGGAGGAGCACAGCTGCGTCTCCTCGTCGATCGTGCGCGAGATCGAGAGCTTCGGCGGGGACTCGGCGCGCTTCGTGCCGCCGGCCGTGCAGCGCCGCCTCCAGGAACGCCTCGCCGCCCGCGCGGCGGGCAAGGGGGGGCCGGCGTGATCCTGCCGGTCGCCACGCTCGGCCCCGACGGCGTCGACCTCGAGGGCGAGGACCCGGTCGAGGCGTTCGACTGGGTCGACTCGCCGCGCGAGGTCGTGCACCCCGCCGGCCCGCTGCGCTGGAAGCTGCACGCGGCGCTGTTCGGCCGCGAGCTCGTCGTCACCGGGCGCGCCGAGGCGGCCTTCGAGGGAATCTGCTGCCGCTGCGGCGGCCCGCTCGCCCGCACGTGGGGCGACGCCGTCTCGATCTCCCGCGAGCTGCCCGAAGAGGGCGTTTCGGAAGTGGACTTGACTTCCGACCTGCGGGAGGCTATCCTTCTCGCCCTTCCGAGCAACCCCGTCTGCGCGGACGACTGCCCCGGGCTCTGCCCGCGGTGCGGCAAGCGCCTGGCGGAGGGCCCGTGCGGATGCGCGGGCGGGCCGGAAGGGAACGCGTTCGCCGCGCTCGACGATCTGCTCGGGGGTACGACCCACGAAACACCCACGCCCCCGAAGCGCAAACAACAACCCCGAAAAACAACCACCAACCGGAGATAAGCCATGGCCGTCCCGAAACGCAAGAAATCCAAGATGAAGATCCGCATGCGCAAGGCGCAGAAGAAGGCGGAGATTCCCGCGACCACCACGTGCCCGGCCTGCGGCGCCCCGGTGCAGACGCACCGCGCGTGCCCCTCCTGCGGCATGTACCGCGGCCGCAAGGTGGTTTCGATCGACACCGCCAAGGAGTAGGCGGGCGCCCGCCGCCCGCCCGAACGCCGATGCGCATCGCAGTCGACGCGATGGGGGGCGACCACGCCCCCCGCGAAATCGTGAGGGGCGCCGTCGAGGCGTCCCGCGAGTGGCCCGAGCTGGAGATCGTCCTGCTCGGCGACGAGGCGGCCGTCCGCCGCGAGCTCGCCGCCAACAAGGCCGCCCCCTCCGACAACCTCCGGATCGTCCACACGACGCAGACGATCGAGATGGGCGAGCCCCCCGCGCACGCCGTGCGCGCCAAGCGCGATTCCTCGATCGTCCGCGGCATGGAAATGCTCCGCCACAAGGAGGCGGACGCGTTCCTTTCCGCCGGCTCGACCGGCGCGATGGTCGCCTCGGCGCTGCTGTTCGTCGGGCGGATCCGCACGCTCAAGCGCCCGGCCATCGGCACCGTCCTGCCCACGCCCACCAAGCCGTTCCTGCTGCTCGACATGGGCGCGACCGTGGACTGCACGGCCCGGGAGCTGGAGCAGTTCGCCGTCATGGGCAGCGTCTACGCCGGCGCCGTCATGGGCCTGGCGGAGCCGCGCGTCGGCCTGCTCTCCATCGGCACCGAGGAGGAGAAGGGCGACGCCGTCACCAAGGAAACGCACGCGCTTCTCAAGAAGAACCCCTTCGTGAACTTCGCCGGCAACGTCGAGGGGCACGACCTGTTCAAGGGCGAGATGGACGTCTGCGTCGCGGACGGCTTCGTCGGCAACGTCGTCCTCAAGACGATCGAAAGCGAAGCCCGCGCGATTTCGACGCTCCTGCGCCGCGAGCTGACGAGCAACCCGCTCCGGCTCCTCGGCGCGCTCCTGATCCGCGGCGGCGTCCGCCACCTCAAGAAGGTCATGGACCCCGAGGTCTACGGCGGCGCGCCGCTGCTCGGCGTCAACGGGACCGTCATCATCACCCACGGCGCCGCCTCGCACAAGGCGATCTACCACGCGATCCGCGTGTCGGCCGAATGCGTCCGCCAGGACGTCGCGAAGAAAATCACCGACAACCTCGCCGAGCTGGACCGCCGCCGCGCCGAAGACCCCGCCACGGCGCTCGCGGACCTCTCCCCCGCCCTTTCATGAACAACCCCAACCTCCGCGCCGTCGTGACCGGCACCGGCGGCTACCTGCCCGCCCGGATCCTCACGAACGACGACCTCTCGAAGATGGTCGACACGTCGGACGCGTGGATCTACCCGCGCACCGGCATCCGCTCCCGCCGCATCGCCGGCGAGGGCGAGAACGTCTCCGACATGGCCGCCGCCGCTTCGCGCGAGGCGATGGCGCGCGCGGGCGTCCTCCCCGGGGAAATCGACCTGCTCGTCCTCGCCACGATCACGCCCGACACGCCGCTGCCGGCCGCCTCCTGCCTCGTTCAGGACAAGCTCGGCCTCGTGAACGCCACCTGCTTCGACATCGCCGCCGCCTGCTCGGGCTTCATCTACGCGCTCGACGTCGCCCGCCAGTACGTGCTCTCCGGCGCCGCGCGCAAGGTCCTCGTGGCGGGGGCCGAGAAGATGAGCGCCATCACCGACTGGACCGACCGCACCACGTGCATCCTCTTCGGGGACGGCGCGGGCGCCGTCGTCGTCGAGCGCTCCGAGGGCGGCACCCAGAACGGCATCCTCTCCACCGCGACCGGAACCGACGGCTCGCTCGCGCCGCTGCTCTCCATCGAGGCCGGCGGCTCCGCGCTGCCGACCTCGGCCGAAACGCTCGCCGCGAAACGCGGCTTCGTGAAGATGGACGGCCACACGATCTTCAAGTACGCGGTCCGCAACATGGCGGGCGTCGCCGCCAAGGCCGTCGAGGACGCCGGCCTGCGCCCCGCGGACATCGACTGGTTCGTCCCCCACCAGGCCAACATGCGCATCATCCAGGCCGTCGCCAAGACGATGGACGTTCCGATGGAGCGCGTCGTGACGAACATCGAGACGACCGGCAACACGACCGCCGCGTCGATCCCGCTCGCCCTCCACGACGCCGTCGCGGACGGCCGGATCCAGGACGGCGACAACGTCCTCTTCGGCTCCTTCGGGGCGGGCCTCACCTGGGGCGCCGCCGTCGTCCGCTGGGGCCGCTGAAACGAAAGGCGCGCCATGCCCGACACCGTCATCGTCCTCGACTTCGGTTCCCAGTACAACCAGCTCATCGCCCGCCGCATCCGCGAGAAGGGCGTCTACAGCGAGCTGCGGCCCCACACGCTCACGGCCGAAGAGATCAAGGCCACGCCCGGCCTGAAGGGCGTCGTCTTCTCCGGCAGCCCGAAGAGCGTCAACGACGCGGACGCCTACGGCTTCGACCCCGCGATCCTCGACCTCGGCGTGCCGGTCCTCGGCATCTGCTACGGGATGCAGCTGCTCTCGAAACATCTCGGAGGCCGCGTCGCCCGCAACCCGCGCGGCAAGGAATACGGGCGCATGCCGATCGAGCAGGTGGCGCCGTGCCCGCTGCTGGACGGCCTCCCCGCGCGCCAGGACGTCTGGATGAGCCACGGCGACCACGTCGAGGTGCTGCCCGCCGGCTTCCGCCTCGCCGCGAAGAGCGACAGCGGCTTCTTCGCCGCCGCCTTCGACCCGGACCGCCGCCTCTACGCGGTGCAGTTCCACCCGGAGGTGCGGCACTGCGTCTACGGCAACGACATCCTCGCCAACTTCCTCTTCCGCGTCTGCGGCTGCGAGAAGAACTGGACGATGGAGGGCTACCTCGAGTCGCAGGTCCGCGCGATCCGCGAGCAGGTCGGCGACAGCCGCGTGCTCTGCGGACTCTCCGGCGGCGTCGACTCGACCGTCGTCGCGGTGCTCCTCCACCGCGCGATCGGCGACCGGCTCACGTGCATGTTCATCGACCACGGGATGCTGCGCAAGAACGAGGGCGAGCAGGTGATGGAGACGTGCGCCGGGCTCTTCGGCATGAACGTCGTCCGCATCGACGCGCGCGAGCGCTTCCTCTCGAAGCTCGCGGGCGTCGTCGAGCCCGAGCGCAAGCGCAAGATCATCGGCGCGGAGTTCGTGAAGTGCTTCGACGAGGAGAGCGCGAAGCTCGGCTCGTTCGACTTCCTCGCGCAGGGCACGCTCTACACCGACGTCATCGAGAGCGGCACCGCGACCGCGCAGACGATCAAGAGCCACCACAACGTGGGCGGGCTCCCGAAGGAGATGAAGTTCCGCCTCGTCGAGCCCCTCAACCGGCTCTTCAAGGACGAGGCCCGCGCGCTCGGCGAGGCGCTCGGCATCCCGCGGGAGATCGTGTGGCGCCAGCCGTTCCCGGGTCCCGGCCTCGGCATCCGCATCCTCGGCGAGATCACGGAGGAGAAGCTCGCGATCGTGCGCGAGAGCGACGCGATCCTGCGCGAGGAGGTCGCGCGCGCCGGGCTCGAGAAGGACGTGTGGCAGTACTTCACGGTCCTCACGAACGTGCGCAGCGTCGGCGTGATGGGCGACGAGCGGACCTACTCGTGGGCTGTCGCCGTGCGCGCCGTGACGTCGATCGACGGCATGACGGCGGACTGGGCGCGCCTGCCGTGGGAGGTCCTGGAGGCCGTCTCGCGGCGCATCGTGAACGAGGTCCCCGGCGTGAACCGCGTCGTCTACGACGTCACGAGCAAGCCGCCGGGGACGATCGAGTGGGAGTAGCGGCGGCGCCCGCCGCCGCCCCGCGGGCGCGCCGCCGCCCGACCGCCCGCCAGGCCAGCACGCCGGCGGCGAGGAGCGCGTACCAGAGCGCCGCCGCCCACGGCGGCCACGGCTCGACGTCCCACGCCGCGCCGGGGATCGACGAAGCGGCCTCCGCGCAGCGGACCATGAGGTCCGTGCAGACGGCGGCGAGCCGGTTCAGCAGCGGCACGGCGAACGGCAGGACGCACGCGCACAGCAGCGAACCGGCGGCGAGCCACACGACCGCGCCCGCGAGCGGGATCACCGGGACGTTGCACAGGACCGCGACCGGCGAGAGCCGCCCGAAGCACATCGCCGTGAGCGGGGCCGAGACGAGCCACGCCACGAACGATACTTCGACCACGCCCCGCAGCCACGCCCCCGCGGCCCGACGGACGCGCCGCCAGCCCCGGCGCAGCGGCGCCTTCGGGGCGGCGCCGTCCGCGCCGGCGTCCGCGTCCGCCGCGGGCCGCCGCGCGAGGAGCCGTTCCGTCGCATGGTGCAGGAAGGGCAGCACGAGCAGCAGCCCGCCCACGCACGCGAACGAGAAGAGGAAGCCCAGGTCGAGCACCTGCATCGGCGCGGCCGCGAGGATGAGCGAGGCCGCGACGAGCAGCGCCGTGACCGCGTCCGGGCGGCGGTCCGCCGCGACCGCGGCCGTGTAGAGCAGCGTCATCGTGCAGGCGCGCACCGCGCTCGGCCGCCCGCCGGCGAGCGTCACGTAGAAGCACAGCGCGGCCGCGGCCAGCCCCCACGAGGCCCAGCGGCCCCACGCGCGCCAGCGCGGCAGCGGCAGCAGGCGCAGCAGCAGCCGCAGGATGCCGAACACGACCATCACGTGCAGGCCGGAAATGGCGAAGACGTGGATCGTCCCCGAGGCGCGGAAGCAATCCTCCGCCTCGCGCGGGATTTCGCCGCGGATGCCGAGGACCATCGCGCGGACGATCGCCACGCTCCGCGCGCCCTCCCCCACCCCGCGCGCCAAAGCGCGCGACGCGGCGCGGCGGACGTCCCAGACGCGGCGCAGGAACGGGCCGTCGTCGAAGCGCGGCATCGCGCGCGTGGCGGGGTCCCGCGCCTGCTTGCGCAGCACGAGCAGCGGCGCGGAGGAGCGCGTCGGCACCTCGGAGAGCGTCCCGCCGACCTGCCAGCCCTCGCCGGCGCGCGGGATCGGGAACGGCGGCTTCTCGCCGCCCATCGAGACCGGGCCGTACCAGTCAACGCGGACCGTCGCCGCGCCGGGCACGGGGATCGCGTCGTATTCGACGGGCACCTCCGCGACGCGCAGGTCGAAGCGCAGGCGCGCGCCGCCGTGCGGCAGCGCCGAGACGGTCGGCTCCGTCGCGACCGTCCCGCGCAGCGCGCACTCCTCGTTCGACTCCACGAGCTCCCGGAAGAACGACACGGTCGACTGCCGCTCCCGCGCGGCGCCGAGCCCCAGCGCGGCCGCGAGCGCGAACGCCGCCGGCGCGAACGCCGCCGCGCGGCGCAGGTACGCGGCGA
>CADBEF010000155.1 GCA_902793555.1 uncultured bacterium
GGCCGGGGCGCGCGTCGGCCCGCGCGGAACCGCGCCCGTCCGCGCCGGGGGGCGCCGCGGTTTCCCCGGCGCGTTCGCCGGGGCCGGGCGGGGGCGGCGGGGGGGACTCTTCCGCGCTCTTGGCGGGCGGGAAGAGCGTTTCGAGCGTGGCGGCCCTGCGCCATTCGGCGCCGTAGCCGGCGGTCCACACCCAGTGGTCCGGCTTGAGCGAACCGTCGCGGGCGGCGGCGCGGAGCTCGTCCCAGGACATCGGGCCGAGGCGGATGCCGTCGGCGTAGGTGTACCACGCGACGCTCACGGCGCGGGCTCCTCCTGCGGGGGCGGGTCGTTTTCCGCTTCCGTTTCCGGGGCGGGCGCGCCGCGGAGCCCGGCGGCGGCGAGGGCGCCCGCGGCCATGCGGCCGGAGACGGTGCGCGAGAAAACGGCGTCCTGGAGCGGTTCGAAGGGGATCACGCGGAGCACGGCGAAGACGGCGAGGAAGGCGACGCACGTCGTCGCCCCGCGGAAGGCGGCGCCGAGCACGGCGTCGAGCGGCTGCGGGATGGCGGCCCGGAGGAACCGGCGGAGCAGGCGCGCCAGGACGATGCAGACGCAGGCGGCGACCGCGAGAGCGCCGGCGAGGGAGAGGACGCGCGCGGCGGTTCCGCCGCCGGGGAAGAACCCGGTCCGGATCGCGGTGAACACGAGCGAAGCGACGACGAGCGCGACCGCGAACGCGACGAGGCGCGCCGATTCGCCCGACAGTCCGTTGAACGCGCCGAAAACGGCGGACAGGGCGAGCAACCCGGCCACGGCGGCGTCGATCCACCAGAGTTCCGGCGCGGGGACGGCTGCGAACGGAACGGTCATTCGCGGAAAGCCGGTTCGCCGGGGAAGAGCAGCCGGCCGCGGGCCCGCAACGCGGCGGCGACCGCGGCGCGGCCCTGGGAGGCGGCGACGTTGGCGAGCGTTTCGAGCGCGAAGGGGTTGGACGGGTCGAGTTCGTAGGCGGCCTTGGCGAGGCGGAGGACGTCGTTCTGCGACATCGATCCGGGGTTGAGGCAGCGTTCGAGGACCGCGTCGATGCGCTCCTGGAGGGCGGCGGGGCGCTTGGCGGCGAGACCGGCGAGGCGTTCGCGGGCGACGTCGGCCTGGGCCGGGTAGAGCGCGGCGTTGTCGCCCTGGGTGAGGAACGCGACGAGGCGCTTGGCGGCGAGCGGGACGTCGAGCTTTTCGTCCGTCGAATAGAGCCAGCCGCTGTTGAAGAGGTAGGTCGGGTCGTTCGGGTCGTCCGCGGCGGCCTGCGAAAGGTGGCTGTGGGCGGCCTGGATTTCGCCGCCCTCCAGCTCGATGCCGGCGAGACCCGCGAGAAGGCAGGCGGAGCGGTCGCCTCCGTTGATCGCCTTGGTGTAGACCTCGGCGGCGTTCTCCAGGTCGCCCGCGCGGCGCCAGGCCTCGGCGAGGCCCTGGACGGCGCGGCGGCGGTCGTCCCCCGCGGCGAACTTGGCGGACTCGGCGAACGCCGAACGCGCGGCGCGGAAGTCGCCCGCGTTGAGGTGGGCCATGCCGAGGTTGTAGAACAGGACCGGGTTCTCGGCGTTGGCGTCGACCGCGTCTTCGAGCAGTCCGGCCGCTTCCCGCCAGCGGCCCTCCGCGAGGGCCGCCTGGCCGCGGGCGACCGCTTCCTCGGGCGGAACGCGCGAGCAGCCGCCCGCGAGGAGGGCGGCGAAGGCGAAGGCGGGGAAAACCGTGCGGAACGTGGCTGTCATGTCTCTGGAACTCCGTGCGCGGGGGATTCTATCACAGACGGGACGCGGAAGTCCACGGAAAAGAAGAAGGGCGCGGTCCGAGGACCGCGCCCTTCCGGGATCGCAAGAGGGGAGTTCCCTACTTGATGATCTTGGTGACCGTGCCGGCGCCGATCGTGCGGCCGCCCTCGCGGATGGCGAAGCGCATCTTCTCCTCCAGCGCGGCGGGCTTGATCAGCGTGACCTTCATGTCGATGTTGTCGCCCGGCATGACCATCTCGACGCCCTCCTTGAGGCGGATGTCGCCCGTCACGTCCGCGGTGCGGATGTAGAACTGGGGACGGTAGCCCGGGAAGAACGGCTTGCTGCGGCCGCCCTCTTCCTTCGTCAGGACGTAGACCTGGGCCTCGAACTCCGTGTGCGGGGTGATGCTGCCCGGCTTGGCGAGGATCTGGCCGCGCTCGACGTCCTCCTTCTTGGTGCCGCGCAGGAGGCAGCCGACGTTGTCGCCCGCCTGGCCCTGCTCGAGGATCTTGCGGAACATTTCGACGCCGGTGATCGTGGTCTTCTGCGTCGGGCGGATGCCGACGATTTCGGCGTCGTCGCCGACCTTCACCACGCCGCGCTCGACGCGGCCGGTCACGACGGTGCCGCGGCCTTCGATGGAGAAGATGTCTTCGATCGGCATCATGAACGGCAGGTCGAGCTCGTGCACCGGATCGGGGATGTAGGAGTCGAGCGTGTCGAGGAGTTCCTGGATGCACTTGCAGGCCGGATCGTCGGGCGAGGTGGCCTTGGTCGCCGCGAGCGCGGAGCCGCGGACGATCGGGGCGTTGTCGCCGTCGAAGTCGTACTTGCTGAGGAGCTCGCGGATCTCCATCTCGACGAGGTCGAGCAGCTCGGGGTCGTCGACGAGGTCGACCTTGTTGAGGAAGACCACGATCTTCGGGACGCCGACCTGGCGGGCCAAGAGGACGTGCTCCTTGGTCTGGGGCATCGGGCCGTCGGCCGCGGAAACGACGAGGATGGCGCCGTCCATCTGCGCGGCGCCGACGATCATGTTCTTCACGAAGTCGGCGTGGCCGGGGCAGTCGACGTGCGCGTAGTGGCGCTTGTCGGAGCTGTACTCGACGTGCGACGTGGCGATCGTGAGGATCTTGGTGGGGTCGCGGCGGCCGGCGGATTCGGAAGCCTTCGCGACCTCGTCGTACGAGATGTTGTTGGCCAGGCCCTTGAGGGACTGGACGTGGGTGAGGGCCGCGGTAAGAGTCGTCTTGCCGTGGTCGACGTGACCGATCGTGCCGACGTTGACGTGCGGCTTGTCGCGGACGAAGGTATCCTTTGCCATGGTGTTCGGACCTTGTGTTGTGTTGTTGTGGTTTGTTTTGTCGTGTGTGACATCGGGGAGGGGTGGAGCCTGCAATCGGAATCGGACCGATGACCTCGTCCTTACCAAGGACGCGCTCTACCGACTGAGCTATGCAGGCGCAGAACCTCCGGAAAGTTGAAAACGGGGCGGGAGTCTCCCATATTCCGCGGAAAAGGTCAAGCCCCTTTTTTCGCGCCGTTTCAGCCCGCCAGGATGCGGAGGGCGTCCAGGTAGCGCGCGCGCGTCCTTTCGACGATTCCGTCCGGGATTTCCGGCGCCGGCGGTTCGTGGTTGAAATGGATCGAGTCGAGCCAGTCGCGGACGAACTGCTTGTCGAGCGAGGGCGGGTTGGAGCCGGTGCGGTAGCCGGCGGCGGGCCAGAAACGCGAGGAGTCGGGCGTGAGGACTTCGTCGGCGAGCGTCAGCGTGCCGTCCGCGTCGAGGCCGAACTCGAACTTCGTGTCGGCGATGATGATCCCCTTCGCGCGGCCGTGGTCCGCCGCGCCGTTGTAGAGCTTCATCGTGAGCGCGCCGAGCTTGTCCGCCATGTCCTTGCCGACGCGGCGCTCGAGCTCCGCCACCGAGATGTTCTCGTCGTGCTCGCCGAGCTCGGCCTTCATCGACGGCGTGAAGATCGCCTCGTCGAGCTTGTCGGCCTGGACGTAGCCGGGGCGCAGCGCCTGCGAGCAGACCGTCCCCTGCTTCTTGTATTCGGCCCAGCCGGAGCCGACGAGGTAGCCGCGCGCGATGCATTCGACGGGGACCATGTCGAGCTTCTTCACGATCATCGAGCGGCCGTCCAGGTCGGCGGCCCAGGGCTTGAGGACCTCCGGGTATTGCGCCACGTCGGCCGTGACGAGGTGGTTCGGGACGTCGGCGAAGTGGCGGAACCAGAAGAGCGAGAGCTGCGTGAGGACGCGGCCCTTGTCCGGCACGCCGTTCGGCATGATCACGTCGAACGCGGAGAGGCGGTCGGTCGCGACGAACAGCAGCGTGTCGCCGAGGTCGTAGACGTCGCGGACCTTGCCGCGCTTCGGCTCGGGCAGGCCGGGGATCGAGGAGGAGAGGAGGGCGTGGTTCTTGTCGTATTGCATGGCGCGTGCGCGTGGGTTGCGGGACGGCGCGGCATTCTAGCACGCGGCGCCGGGCCGCGCAAGCCTTGCGGGGGCGCGGCCGTTTTGCTAGAATGCGCCGCCCACCAGTCCACGCGCCATGCTCCAACTCCAACCCGACGACTACAAGGTCAACCTCGAGGTGTTCGAGGGCCCGCTCGACCTGCTGCTCTACCTGATACGCAGGGACGAGCTGGACATCTACGACATCCCGATCGCGCACATCGCCGACGAATACGCCAAGCACCTCCAGCTCATGAAGATGCTGGACCTGAACCTCGCCGGCGAGTTCATCGTGATGGCGGCCACGCTGTCCTACATCAAGAGCCGCATGCTCCTGCCGGCCGAGTCCCGGCCGGACGAGCAGGCCGACGGCGCGGACGAGGGCAAGGACCCGCGCTGGGACCTCGTGCAGCAGCTGCTCGCCTACAAGAAGTTCAAGGACGCGGCCGACTCGCTGCTCGAGCTGGAGCGCCACCAGCAGAACATGTTCTCGCCCCAGGGCGACCCGATGGTCGCCGAGGAAGACCTCAAGCAGGAGAAGACGCTCGGCGAGATCGGCATCTTCGACCTGATCGAGGCGTTCCACGCCGCGCTCGAGCGCGCGCCCGCCACGCCGATCATCGGCGAGATCGAGCCGATCCGCTGGCGCGTGTCGGACAAGATCGACGCGATCCTCGGGCTCGCCGCCTCGAAGCGCCGCGTGCGCTTCAGCGAGCTCTTCACGAAGGAGTCGCCGCGCGGCGAGATCATCGTCACGTTCCTCGCGCTGCTCGAGCTGCTGCGCCTGCGGCAGGTCGTCGCGAAGCAGGACGCGGCGTTTTCCGAAATCGTCATCCTGGGCGCGGAGGCCGCGGAGGCCGAAGGCGGCGCGGCCGCCGCGCGCCCCGTCATCGGAGGTGCCGACCATGTGGAACCCTGACGCCGACCGCGACGTCCCGCTGCGCGCCATCGCGGGCGCGCTCGTCCTCGGCGCGGACCATCCCGTCACCGCCGCCGAGGTGCATCAGGTCGTCGAGACGGTCGAGACGCTGCGCCGCGCGCAGTCGGCCGACGCGCCGGACGTGACGGACGCGGAACTGGAGGCCGCGCAGGCCGAGGCGGACGTCGCCGCCGGCCGCACGGTCGGCGCGATCCCCAAGGCGGAGGCCGAAGCCGCCGCGACCGCCGCGCGCGCCGAGATCGAGAAGCGCGAGGAGGACGCGAAGGAGACGCCGCCCGCGAAGGTGTGCCCGCCGTCCGAGGTCCGCGCGGCGATGGACGAAGTGCGCCGCGCGCTCGCGGAGGCGGGGCTCGGCTTCGAGCTCGTGGAGACGAACGGCGGCTTCCGCTTCCGCACGTCCGCGGACTGCGGCCCGTGGGTCCGCCAGATGCTCGGCAAGGGCCGCGCGACGGTCCTCTCGCGCCCGTCGATCGAGACGCTCGCGATCATCGCCTGGCGCCAGCCCGTCTCGCGCTCGCAGATCGAGAACATCCGCGGCGTGAACGCGGGCCACGTGATCAAGGCGCTCATGGAGATGCAGCTCGTGCGCATCATCGGGCGCAGCGACCAGCCGGGGCGCCCGTTCCTGTTCGGGACGACGCCCGAGTTCCTCGCGCACTTCGGCCTCAAGAGCCTCGACGACCTCGCGTCCGTCGCCGGCGCCGAGGACCTCGTGCGCGACGAGCCGCCCGCGAAGAAGAAACCCGCCGCGCAGCCGGAGCAGCCGACGCTGTTCGTCAAGTAGCCCGCGACCGCGGGGCCGAACGGGAAAAAGGAACGGGCGCGGCCTCGCGGCCGCGCCCGTTCGCGTTTCGGCTGAAGCGGAGAAGCTTACTTCTTGACGCCGAGGATCGCGTCCTTCGCCGCCTTGGCGACGCGGAACTTCACGACCTTCTTGGCCTTGATCGTGATGACCTCGCCGGTGGCGGGGTTGCGACCCTTGCGGGCCTTCTGCTGCTTGAGGATGAGCTTGCCGAGACCGGGGAGGACGATGCCCGTCTTGCCCTTGGCGCCGGCGTACGCGATGTCGACGTAAGCGGCGAGCGCGTCGGCGGCCTGCTTCTTGGTGATGCCGGCCTTTTCGGCAACCGCGGCGACGATCTGCGCCTTGGTCTTGATTTCTTTAGCCATTTTTGTTTTGCCTTTTTCGTGTGGTTTCGCCGCGGAAGCGGGGGGCCCACCCGGGCGCCGAATCGCGCGGACGGGGCAATATTTACTACATTTTCCGTTTGAATGCAACCGAAAAAATGCGGGATTTCGGGCCTCCCGTTGCCGCGGGGACGGGAATCTGGTAGGATACCGTCCCATGAAAGCCACCTTGCGGAAACGGCCGGTCCTGGCCCTCGCCACCAACGACACGCTGCCCGCGGCCGCGGCCGGCGTCCGCGCCGCGC
>CADBEF010000156.1 GCA_902793555.1 uncultured bacterium
AAAGGAGGGGCCGGGCCGGCCCGCAACGGCCCGCGTCCGCGCCCGCAGCGCAAGCCGCCTCCGCGCGCACGCCGCGCAGCCTCAGCCCGCGGAGCCGAGAAACGAGCCCCTCACGGGAAAACCCGCGGCGAGACCGCGAAGCGGGATCGCCGTTTATTGGCTTGGTGCCGAAAATACCGGAACCCGGGCGGAGGGGATGCACGCGCGGAGCGGATCGCGAGGCGACGCGAGCGACGGCCGCCTGCACGCGGCCGAGCGAGCGGCACCCGCGAGACGCCCGCGCGGGCGCCCCGCTCGCACGGGCCCGGGATTTTCGGCTCCGCCTCCTTTGCCCGAAGGGCACCATCCGTCGCCCTCCAAAAAAGTGGGGAATGTCCGGCCGCCGACGCGCTTGACACGGCGGGGGCGTTTCGGCTAGACTTTTCCCCGTTCCGCCGCGGGTGTAGTTCAACGGTAGAATGGAAGCTTCCCAAGCTTCAGGCGAGGGTCCGACTCCCTTCACCCGCTCCATTTCCGGCCGCGGCGCCGGCCGTCCCGAACGGCCGGCGCCGCTTCGTTTCCAGGAGGATTCCGCCGCCATGTCCGCCCCGTCCGCCGCCCCGTTCGCGCACCGGCCGCGCGTGCCGCGCCGCGCCTTCGCGGCCCTCGTTCCGCTCCTCGCCGCGGCGGTCGCCGCGATCGCGTCGTGGCTCGTCCCGGAACGCGCGCCGGAGATTCCGCCCGGCCTGTGCGTGGATTCGTGGAACATGGAGTGGTTCCCGTCCGGCTACATCGAGCCGCAGGCCCCCACCGTCGAAATGCGGCGCATCCGCGCGGCGGCGCGCGCCGTCCGCCGCGCCGGCGTGCCGGACGTGCTGCTCGTCCAGGAGATCCGGAACCCCGCGACCTGCCGGGCGTTCGCGGGCGCGATCGGCGATCCGGCGTTCCGGCCCGTCGTCTGCTCGGGGTTCTGGAACAGTCCCACGAACGTCTCGCTGCAGCAGCTCGCGATCTTCTCGCGCCTCCCGTGCCGGACGAACGGCTGGGAGCGCTGGACCGCCCGCGACTTCGTCTATCCGCCGCGCGGCTACGCCTGGGCCGTGCTCGACACGGCGGACGGACCGGTCGCGTTCTTCGACGTGCACCTCAAGAGCAACTTCATCCCGGAAGGGCAGGACGTGGCGCAGCAGACGGTCCTGAACCGCCTCAAGCGGCAACTCGCCGCCGAGCAGGTCCTCGCCCACGTCGCGCGGATGCGGGCGGAGGGCGTCGGCGGCGAGCCGCTCGCGGGCGTCGTGCTCGCGGGCGACTTCAACACGGCCGCCGAGGACCCGCGTTTCGCGGACGAGACGACGCTGCGCCAGGTCCTCGAAGCGGGGCTGCGCGACGCGTTCGAGGGCATTCCCGAGCCGGAACGGCCGACGCTGCCGGCCAACGACTTCTATCCGCCCGCGACGTTCGACCACCTCTACTACGCCGGCTTGCGCGAACCGGTCCAGCGCACGGTCCTGCCGCACGTGTCCGTTTCCGACCACAGTCCGGTCCGCGCCGTCTTCCCGACGAACGCGCCGGCGGCCCGCTGACGTCTTGTCCGCGCGACATTCCGCTTCACTTTTCCCGGCGGATTCGGTATAATCCGCCCCCGTTCCGCGTTCCGTTCGTCGGGTTCCGGCCTTCGGCGTCCGGCCCGTCGTCGGACAATCTTGCTTGCAACCCAATTTTCGCGCGCGTGCGGTCGCAACGCCCGCGCAAGGAAGAAAAAACCATGAAACGAATCCACGCGTTCCTCCTCGCGCTTTGCGCGTTCGCCGCGCCCGCTTGGGCGACCGACCCTGCGGACCTTCCCTACTCCGTGCAGTACACCGTGAACGGCTACTCCGGCACGGAGCAACTCGCGAACTTCCCCGTGCTCGTGCGCCTCTCCGCCGGTTCGCCGGTCGGCTTCGCCTACGCCGACTGCGCGGCGGGCGGCGCGGATCTCACGTTCACGGACGACGGCGGCAACGTCATCCCGCGCGAGATCGACACGTGGGACACGGCGGGCGAGTCGCTCGTCTGGGTCTGCGTCCCCGTCGTCACGAACGGCACGACCTTCACGATGCACTACGGCGACGTGTCCGTCGCGGCGCAGCCCGCCTGCCAGACGGACGGCTCCGTCTGGAGCGGCGCAAACTACAAGGGCGTCTGGCATATGGATTCGGTGGATCCCGCCGATTCGTCGCCGAACGGGTTCGACGGCAGGAAGCAGACGTCCAACCTCTCCGTCGTGGACGGCCCGCTCGGCGCGGCCGTGAACTTTCCCCGCACGACCACCGGCGACGGCATCACCTGCGGCGAGGTTCTCCCGAACTCCCAGCTCACCGGCGGCTTCACGATCGAGGGCTGGTGCCGGCCGACCCAATACGGCGACATGAGCGATGGCGCCGCCATGTTCGGGAAAAACCTGTTCGTCTCCCTCCGCATCAACAGCGCCACGCGCGTCACGCTGACGACGCCCGGCAAGGCCGACCACCACATGGACCTCGCGAGCGGCGTCCTCCCCGACGTAAACACCTGGTGGCACTTCGCCGCGACGTTCAAGATCAACACGAACAACGGCCTGAAGTTCTACGTGAACGGCCAGTGCGTGATGACGAGGGGCGCCGGCGACGCCAACAACAAGGTGGACTCCACGGAGATGTATCTCGGCAACAACCAGTGGAGCCAGGCGTTCAAGGGGGATCTGGACGAGATTCGGCTTTCGACCGGCCTCAAGTCCGCCGACTGGATCGCCGCGACCTACGCCACGCAGCACGCGGCCGACTTCCTGACGGCCGGCCCGCGGATCGGCGGCGCGGCGCCCTTCCTTTCCCACGCCACGGTGACGCCGGGCTACACGGACGCGCAGGTTTCCGTCCTGCTGGCCACCGTCGGCGAAGGCGCGACGTCCGCCGCGGTCTCGTTCGCCTACGGCCCCGAGGGCGGAGCGCTTTCGGCGCCGATCGTCCTCGCGGCGGCCGGGACGGACGAGCAGATGCTGTCCACGAACCTCACCGGCCTCGCGACCGGCACGACCTACCGCTACGTCTTCACCGCGGTGAACGACCTTCCCAGCCCCCTGTCGACGACGGCGGAAGGAACCTTCTCGACACGCGTCCCCTCCGCACCGACGATTTCGGTTTCCGAACGCCAGGTGGACTTCGAAAGCCAGTCCGTCGGCGCCACCGTCACGGAGCTCGGCGGCGGTTCGTCCTGCGACCTCTACTTCGCCTACGGACCGAACGACGGCACGCCGCTGGCCTACACGCAGGTCGGCACGGCCCTCGCGGAGGGCGCGACCGTCTCGCGCCTTCTCGAGGGCCTCGACATCGGCACCGTCTACGCCTACTCCTTCGCCGCCACGAACGACCTGGGGATGGGAACGGTCCAGACAGGCACCTTCACGGCCGGCGTCGGCTGCCTGAACCCCGCCCATTTCAACTACCGCGCGAAGTTCACCGTGGCCGGCTACACCGGCGCGGAGGTTCTCGAGAACTTCCCGGTCCTCGTGCGCCTCGCCGCCGATTCGCCGCTCGCGTTCGACTACGCCGACTGCGCGGCGGGCGGCTCCGACATCCGCTTCGCGGACGCGACGGGAAAGCTGATCCCGCACGAGATCGAGACGTGGGACACGGCGGGCGAGTCGCTCGTCTGGGTCGGCCTGCCGACCGTGACGAACGGCACGTTCTTCACGATGTTCTACAATGCGTCCGCCCCCGGCGCCCCCTCGTCGGAGGACGTCTGGACGAACTACGTCGCCGTCGTCCACGGCGGCGGCTCGATCGCCAACTCCGTTGCGGGCGGCCAGACCGCCTCGGCGGGCTCGGAGTCCGTCGCGGCGAACGCGGACGCCGGCAAGGTCGGCGGCGGCATCCGGAAGAGCGCGGCCAACGCCATCGGCGTCAACGTCACGAAGCCCTCGGCCAAGCTCGCCGACACCGGCAAGTATTCCGTCTCCGCCTGGTTCAAGCGCAGCGGCAACGGCGGCAACAACAACGGCACGCACGTCCTCGCCGCGAGCCGTCCGGGCTGGAACAGCGGCAACGGCTTCCTGTGGCTCCAGGAGGGGGGCAATTACATCTCCGTCGCCGCCAACAGCTCCCACCAGTTCTCCTCCGGCAACTACATCCTCCCGAACGGAGAATGGGCCCACGCCGCATTGACCTACGACAGCGGCGTGTCGCTCACGACCTACTTCAACGGCGTGCAGGACAACCGGAAGACGTCCGAGATCGGCAACCTCGTGAGCACGGCCGACTTCTGGACGTTCGGCTCCTACGCGTACACGGCGAGCAAGGACTCGTTCGTCGGCGACATGGACGAGCTGCGCATCTACAACGGCGTGGCGTCCGGCGACCGGATCAAGGCCGAATACGACACCATGGCGAGCGGCGCCTTCCTCACGGCCGGCCCGAGCTCGGCCAACCAGAAGCCGCAGCTCTCGACCGTGTCCCTGCTGGTGGACCTCGACGCCGTCAACGTGGTCGCCACGGTCGATTCGCTGGGCACGGACGCCTCGTCCTGCGACCTCTACTTCGCCTACGCCCCGGCCGGGAACGCGCTTCCGGCCTGGACGCTCGTCGCCACGGGCCTCGCGGAGGGCGCGTCGCGCACGCGCAGCCTCACCGGCCTCGTGGAGAACGCCGACTACGACTACGCTTTCATGGCCTCGAACAACATCGGCCGGACGTCCGTCAGGGCCGGCACGTTCATGACCGGAATCGGCTTCAAGCGCCCCGATCCGGAGGTGGCGGAGTTCTCGCGCGGCGCGAAGTTCACCGTGACCGGTTACACCGGCACGCAGGAGCTCACGAACTTCCCGGTGCTCGTCCGCCTCTCCGCAGGCTCCCCGACGGGCTTCTCCTACGCCGACTTCTACAACCCCGGCGACGTTCCGGGCGCCGACCTGTGCTTCCTCGACGCCGCCGGGAACGGCATCCCGCACGAGATCGACACGTGGGACCCGACCGGCGAGTCCCTCGTCTGGGTCACGCTCCCGCGGATGGTGAACGGAACCGAGTTCTCGATGTGGTACCGTTCCTCGAAGAACGGCTCCGTCATCTGCGCCGACAACGCCTGGGAGGACTACACGGGCGTCTGGCACCTCGGCGAGGGCGGCGACGGCGTCCAGACCGTCGCCGACTCGACGGCGAACGCGCTCGACGGCGTGACGCACGCCCACTCCAGCGCCCAGGCGGAGGGCCGCGTCGGCGGTTCGCGCCGTGTCTCGGACCGAGGCGGCGCCTCCGACGCCAACGGCCGCATCCTCGTGAGCCTCGGCGACTCGGAGTCGCCGAAGCGCGCCGCCGTGGACGCCCTCGCGGCGACCGGGTCGGACAAGACCTTCACGGCGTCGGCCTGGCTCCGTCCTCGCGGCGGCACCGACTACGCCTACCTGTTCAGCCGGAAGACGGACGACAAGTACGGCGCGTGGGGCGTCCAGTTCAGCGTCAACAGTTCGAGCTGGTACAACCAGATGCGCGTGTATTCGGCCGGCACCGCGGACAACCAGTCCGCGCAGTTCAACGTGGACGCCACCGCGAACGGCGTCTGGCGCAAGATCGACGTCGTCTGGACGAAGACGACCTACACGGTCTACTACGACGGCGCGAAGAGATGGACCGGTTCGCTGAACTCCAGCAACGGCCAGGAGCCGGTCAACGGCTCGTCGGACCTCTCCTTCGGCGGCAACACGAGCTCGGGCTACGGTTCGATGAACGCCGAGCTCGACGAAATCCGCCTGCGCCGCGGCGACATGGGCGACGACTGGGTGAAGGCCGACTACGACACGGTCAACAACCTCGCGTTCCTCAACGGCGACGCGGTCGTCGCGCTCGCCGAGACGCCGAAGCCCATCGCCACGCTCGCGCTCTCCGACACGGGCGCGAAATACGCGCAGTTCTCCGGCTCGATCGGCAGCTGCGGCGGCGATGCGGATGAATGCACCGTCTACGCGAAGGTCTGGGAGACGGCCGACGAGGAACCGGCCTCGTGGACGCTCCTCGCGAGCGGCCTCGAAGCGGGCGACGCCTTCTCGCAGGCGGTGACGGGCCTCGATCCCGAGACGGCCTACTCCTACAAGATCAAGGCCGTGAACAACCTCGCGACCCCCGAGGACTCCGACATCGAGTCCGGCGCCTTCACGACGGGCGGCACGGGCGCCGGCGGCACGGGCGGCGAGCGCTACCGCGTCGGCAACGACTACGTCCACGTCTTCGAGGTCGAACCCGGAACGGCTGAAACCTCGTTCGAGTTCACCCCGCCGGACTACGTGTCGAGCATCCAGGCGCTCGTCGTCGCGGGCGGCGGCCCCGGCGGCTACCGGCGCGGCGGAGGCGGCGGCGCGGGCGGCCTGGTCTACGACGCCGCGCTCGCCGTCTCCGGCGGCGCGACCTACGCGATCAACGTCGGCACGGGCGGCGTCGCCTCGGCGGCCGCGAACGTCTACGGCTCCAACGGCGGCGACTCCTCGATCGTCGGCACCGGCGTGAACGTGGCCGCCGCGGGCGGCGGCGCCGGCGGCAACGGCCCGTCGAACGGCGCCGGC
>CADBEF010000157.1 GCA_902793555.1 uncultured bacterium
TCCTCCGGCGGCTCGTCGGGCGCGGCGTCCCCGTCGTGCCGCCCGGCGACCCCGCGCTGCTCTTCGGCGGCGCGGGCGAGTACGAGCTGCTCTTCGCCGCCCCGCCCGACGCCCCCGCGCCCGCCGGCTGCCTGCCCGTCGGCGAAGCGCGCCCCGCACGCGGAGAAGGCCGCGTCGCGCTCGACGGCGTCCCCCTCGACGCCCCGCCGCCCGACCCCCGGGCCTTCCCCGACCGCTCCGCCTACGTCGCCGCCGTCCTCGCGTCGTCCGCGCCGTTCCGCCCATGAACCGCCATTTGGAACACCGAGCCACACAGAGCCGAAACCTCACGCGGAGTCCGCGGAGTTCGCGGAGTTGTGAATTTGGCTTTGTGATTTGTGGACAATGGTGAACAATTGAGATTTGTGAACATTCCCAACCACCAACCCTTAATCACTAATCACTCATCACTAACTTCCTCATGCCCCGCTTCGCCTTCCTTCGTCCCTTGCCCTTCGTCCTTGCGACTGCGGCGGTCGCCGCCGCCGCCGACCCCGCCACGACCGCGCCGATCCCGGGCGAAGCGCTTCGCGACGCGCTGCCGAAGCTGTACGACTGCCACCACCTGTTCAGCGCGCGGATCGGGGATGAGGACGACGTTTGCTTCGAAGGATGGCTACCCGATGCACACCGCCGCTACTGCGCCGTCTTCACCAACGGGGCGCTTTCCCGGATCGTCGCCACGCCAGCCCGGTGGAGGACGCCGGGAACGGACGAAGCCGGAAACGCGCTTCCGGGCGACGACCCCGCCCTGTATCCGGAAGACTTCGTCCGGTCGGTCCTGGCGTCGACGAACTTCGTTCCGGCGCAGACGGTCGTGAAGCAAATCACCGGCGCGGACAAACCGCCGCATGTCGACTGGGGGCTGACCGCGGCCTTCGTCGCCGTCCGGATCGCCTGCGCCCCGTTTTCCAAGGAAGCCAAAACGGAGACCGGCGTGCCATCGGACCGGACGATCATGCAAACCATGGATCCGCTGCGGATCGCGCTCGGTTCGGAACGGCCGGCACAGGAAGAGCGGATCGGACCACCGCGCTTCTCGCGGCAAACGAAAACGCAGGAGACGATCCACTACTACGGACGCCGGCCCGCGAGCGTCTACAGCGAAGGTCGCTGCTGGCTCGGAATCCGCTACGATTCGAACGGCGTCTCGCGGGTCTACACGCACCGCCTGCTCGACCGATCCGCCATCGAGGCCGCGGAAAGCGCAGAGCCCCTTCTCCCCGGAGGGGGTTCGGGGGAGGCGGGGCCTCCTCCCGTCGAGGCTCGCGTTCACACCTCCAACTTTTGACTTTACCCTTTCAACTGTTCCCTCCCATGCTCCCCCTGATCCGCTCCGCCACGCTGGAGAACTTCGCCGACGCCGACGGCGTCCCCGATCCGGCCCTCGCCGTGCCGCTCTACGCCGCGCTCTCGGCGCCGACGGTCGTCACGGGGTTCGTCGCGGTCTCCCCCGACGGACGCGCGATGCAGCCGCGCCAGGCGGGCCTCTGGAACGACGCCCAGCGCGACGCCTGGGGCGGAATCGTCTCGGAGGTCCGCCGCGCGCGCCCCGGCGTCCGCCTCCTCGCGCAGCTCGCCCACGCGGGGCTCCAGACGACGCGCCCCGGCGCGATCTCCCCCTCGGGCGGGCGCTCGCCCTACTTCCGCAACCCCTCCCGCACGATGTCGCCGGACGACATCCGCCGCGTCGTCTCCGACTTCGCCGCCGCCGCCACGCGCGCCCGCACCGCGGGGTTCGACGGCGTCCAGGTCCACGCCGCGCACGGCTACCTCGCTCACCAGTTCCTCTCCCCCGCCACGAACCGCCGCCGCGACGAGTGGGGCGAGCCCGGGCGCTTCCTCGCGGACGTCCTCCGCGCCGTCCGCGCCGCCGCGCCGCCGCCCTTCGCCGTCTGGATCAAGGCCGGGCCGGACGCGACCGCGCTCTCCGCGGAGCGCCTCGCCGACGCCCTCGTCCCGCTTGCCGCCGAAGGGCTCCTCGACCTCGTCGAGGTCTCGTTCGGCACGATGGACCGCGCGCTCGACATCTTCCGCGGCGGCTGCCCGCTCGACCTGCTGCTGCACGAAAACCCGCTCTACCGCCGCCGCGTCCCGCGCGCCCTCGCGCCCCTCTGGAGGAAGCTCGCCGCGCCGCTCGTCCTGCGCCGCTTCCGCCCCTTCTCGCCGTGCTACAACCTCGACGCCGCGCTCGCCATCAAGCGCCGCACCGGCGCACGCGTCGCCGTCGTCGGCGGCTTCCGCTCCGGCGAGGAGATCTCCGCCGCGCTCGCGGCCGGCGCGGACGCCGTCTCGCTGTGCCGCCCCTTCCTGCGCGAGCCGGGCTTCGCCGACCGCCTCGCGCGCGACCCCGCCGCCCGCTCCCGCTGCGCCAGCTGCAACCGCTGCGCCATCGCCTGCGACGGCGACGAGCCCACCCGCTGCCACCTCGTCCCGTAACCCGCCATGGAAACCTTCGAATCCTTCCTCCGCACCGCACCCGGCGAGGACCTCTTCGCCAAGTGCGGCCGTCTCTCCGCCGCGCTCGACACCGACGCCGGCGCCGCCGCGCGCGGCCTCGCGCTGCGCGCCGCGGGGCCCGTCGGCCCGCGAACGCTCCTCGCCGCGCCCGGCGAGAAGCCGCGGCCGTTCCTCATGTTCGGCTCCAACTCCTACCTCAACCTCGGCACGCACCCGGCCGTCGTCGAGGGCGCGCGCCGCGCGCTGGAGCGCTACGGCGCCGGCGCGGGCGCCGTCTCGCTCTACACGGGCGCGACCGACCTCGTGCGCGAGCTCGAGGCGCGCATCGCGGACTTCTACGGCGCCGAGGACGCGATCGTCTTCCCCGGCGGCTACGCGGCCAACGTCGGCGTCCTCTCGGCGCTGTGCGGCCCGGGCGACGTCATCGCGAACGACAGCGCGAACCACGCCTCCATCTTCGACGGCACCCGCCTCTCCGGCGCCGACGCGAAGGTCTACCTCCACGGCAGCGCCGCGCACCTCGAGCGCGTCCTCGCGCGCCTCCCCGCGGGCGGCGGCGGGCGGCTCGTCGCAACGGACGGCGTCTTCTCGATGAACGGCGACCTCGCGCCGCTCGGCGACATCGTCGGGGCCGCCCGCCGCCACGGCGCGCGCGTCATGGTGGACGACGCGCACGGCATCGGCGTCGTCGGCCCGACCGGGCGCGGCACGGCCGAGGCGTTCGGCGTCCTCGACCGCGTGGACCTGCACGTCGGCATGCTCAGCAAGGCGCCCGCCGGCCTCGGCGGGTTCTGCGCCGCGCGCGCGGAGGTCGTCCGCCACCTGCGGCTCTACGCCCGCACCTACTTCTTCTCCACCGCGATGCCGCCGCCCGTCGCCGGCGCGCTCGTCGAGGTCCTCAAGCTCCTCGCGGCGGACGCCGCCGGGCGCGAGGCGCTCTGGCGCAACGTCCGCGACCTGCGCGCGCGCCTCTCCGCGGCGGGCTTCGACGTCGGCCCCGGCGGCTCGGCCGTCGTCCCGGTCTACGTCCGCGACGAACGGCGCCTCGCGGCGCTGCACGCGGACCTGCTCGACGCGGGACTCTACTGCAACCTCGTCTCCTACCCGGCGTGCCGCCGCCGCGAATGCCGCCTGCGCCTCTGCGCGATGAAGGACCATTCGCCCGCCGACATCGAGGAGGCCGCCGCAATCCTCGCCGCCGCCGGCCGCCGCAACGGGGTGCTGCCGTGAACGCCGCGCCCCCTCCGCCGACCGTCTGGGTCGCCGGGGCCGCCGGCTTTATCGGCGCCGCCGTCGCGCGGCGCTTCGCCGAGGCCGGCTGGCGCGTCGTCGCGCTCCTCCACCGCCGCGCGCCCACGGCGCTCCCGGACGGCGCCCGCGTCGAATCGCTCGACGCGTCCGACCCCGCCGCGCTCGCCGCCCTCGCCGCGCGGATCGGGCGGCCGGACATCGCCGTCAACGCCGCCGGGCTCGCGTCCGACGTCGGCCCGCGCGCGCTCTTCCGCCGCCTCAACGTCGGCATCCCGCTCGCCCTCGCCCCGATTCCGCTGCGCAAGCTCGTCCACGTCTCCTCGTCCGACGTCTACGGCATCCGCGACTTCCGCGGCGAAGGCGAGGACGACCTGCCCTTCGACGACAACGTCGGCAACCCGTACCCCGCCACGAAGATCGAGGCCGAGCGCCGGCTCGCCGCCGAGGTCGCGCCGGAGCGGTTCGTCTGCCTGCGCCCGTGCGCCGTGTGGGGCGAGGGCGACCGCACGCTCGAGCCGCGCGCGGCGGCGTTCCTGCGCGCGTCGCCCTTCATCGTGCACTTCGGGCCGCACCGCGGGCGCAACCGCTGGCCGCTCTGCGACGTGCGGCTCGTCGCGGACGCCGCGCTCGCCGCCGCGCTCGTCCCGGACTGGGACGGCCGCGGCGTCACGGTGATCGACCACGCGCGCACGACGATCGACGGCTGGTACCGCGGCATCGCCGCGCGGCTCTTCCCGGGGCGCCGCTACCGCACGCTGTGCCTCCCGCGCGCCGCGGGCTTCGCGCTCGGCGCGCTCTCCTCGGGCCTCTCGAACCTCCTCCGCCGGACCCATCCGGTCTTCGACCCGACCTTCTACTCCGCGCACCACGTCGCCGCCGACCTCGACCTCTCCGCCGCCCGACTCCTCTCCGGCCTCGCCTCCGCCGCCCCGCTCCTCAACGCCCGCTTCTGACCCCGCGGCTCTTCGCCGCGGAGGAGGGGCCCGACTGCCGCCGCCTCGCGCTCACGGAGGAGCAGTACGGCGCCCTTGTCGCGTTCCTGCTCGAAAGCGGCGTGCGCGACGCGGACGGCCGCCTCGTCCCGCTCGCCGGCGCCTCCGGCTTCGGCGCGACCGATGCTTTCTACGAGGCGCGCGGACGCTACAGCCCCTTCTTCACCTGCAACACCTGGTCCAACCTCGCCCTCAAGCGCGCCGGCCTGCCCTGCTGCGTCTGGACGCCTTTCGTGTCCCCGATCCTGCGCGCGGCGGGCGCGGAGGGCGAACCTCACGCAGAGCGCGCAGAGGACGCAGAGCCTGAACCCACGGGCTTGCCAGTCCGCGAGCCGGCATGGTAGGATGTCCGCCATGGAAACGGATCGGAACCGGAAGGACGCCACGGGACGGGGCGGCCGCATCGAGCGGATCGTCTTCGGCGTCGTCCTCTCGTTCTTCTCCCTCGCGTGGCTCGCGCTCACGTTCGCCGTCGACGCGCGGGAGCGCGCGGCGCGGCGCTGGCCCGAGGTTCCCTGCACGATCCTCGGGACGGAAACGGCCTGGGAATCGACGGGCACCGCGCCGCATCGCCATTCCTTCCCGATCCTCCGCGTCCGCTACCGCTACGAATGGAACGGAGTCGCGCGCGAAAGCGACGTTTTCTCGACCAACGAACGGGGGCCGAACATCGAGCGGGCCTCCGAGCGGGAACGGTGGACGTCGATCTACCGTCCGGGCGCGGCTTCGACCTGCCTCGTGAATCCCGACAACCCGGACGAGGCCGTCCTCCACGCCATGACGACTTCGCCGATTCCGTTCTTCTGCGTCGGCTTCGCCGGTCTCGCCGCCGGGTTCTGGCTTCTGGCGGGCCCTCGGCTGCGCCGCCGCCGCACGGACCCCGCCGCGGACGCCCGCCCCGCGCCAGCACCGGATCCGCCGCCGGAAACACCGCCGGATCCGCCGCCGGATCCGCGGCGCTTCCGGCTGTGGTTCGGAGCCGCGTTTTTCGCGGGCGGGCTGCTCTTCGCCGCGCTCGGCGCGCTCTGGCTCGCCCGGGAAGCGGCCGACCCGGTCGTTTCGCCCCCCTGGAGCCCGCCCCCTCGGGTCGGGGCCTGGATGTTCACGGGGCTGGGCGCGCTCTTCGCCGCCGTCGGCGCGGCGATCGCGCTCTCCGCGGCCATTCGGCCGAGACGGTTGCCGGAGGGCAAGCTCCCGCGCTCGGGCCGGTTGCGTCGCGCGTGGGCGACGGACCGCTTCACCGCCACGCTCGCCACGGCGGTCGCGGCGGCGGGCATGGCGGCGCTCTTCCGCCGCTTTGTCCCGCAGGACGAGGCCATGCCCCGCCTCTTCACCGGCTTCCTCGTCCTCTTCGCCGCCGGAAACGGATGCGCGGCGCTCTGGCTCGCGCTCCGCTTCCTCTTCGCGCGGCGCTACGAGATCGAATGGACGAACGGCCCGATGGTCCCGGGGCGGCCCTTCACGGTCACGTACCGGATGCGGGACGACGGCCGCGCGGCGCTCTCCCGCGTCCGGTTCCTCCTCGTCGGCACCGCCTGGGTGGCAAGACGGGGCGATCGCAAGCTGGACGTGTCGGAGGCCGAGGTCGTCAAGCGCCCCGTGCACCTGCCGGTCCGCCCGGAGGAGCAACGGCGCGGCTCGTTCGAACTGACGATCCCCGCGTCCGACCCGCCGCCCGGCACGGACGAGCCGACCTGGACGCTCCGCGTGCGCGCCTCGGTGCGCGGCGGGCTGCCGGTGAGCGACGACTACCCGCTGCGTCCGATCGCGGCGCGCGAACCCCGGCGAAGCACGATTGCCATTTGCGGCGTTTCGGGTAAAATGCCCAACCATCCCTTGTAGCCTCCGAAACTCCATGGTCCGGGCCGGCCACTGCCGGCACGCGCGGCGCCACCCCAGCCAGAAAGGCAATGCCGATGATCGTCCACGTCGTCCTCAACTCGCACCTCGACCCGATTTGGCTCTGGAACCTCGAGCAGGGCATCGACGCCGCGCTCGCGACCGCGCGCACGGCGTGCGACATCCTCGACGACTACCCCGAGGCGCACATCACGCGCGGCGAGGCGTGGTTCTACGAGACGGTCGCGCGCCACGATCCGGCGACCTTCCGCCGGCTGCTCGCGCACGTCGCGGCCGGCCGCCTCCACCCCGTTGGCGGCTGGTACGTCCAGCCCGACTGCAACCTGGCCGCGCCGGAGACCTACCGCCTCCACGCCGAGGTCGCGCTGCCGTATTTCCGCGACGTCCTCGGCGCGCGGATCAGCACCGGCTACAACGTCGACAGCTTCGGCCACGGCGCCTTCCTCCCCGACTTCTACAACGCGGCGGGCATCCGCAACTACGTCATGATGCGGCCGCAGGCCCACGAGAAGAAGCTGCCCGGCGAGGTCTTCCGCTGGCGCTCGCCGTCCGGCGCGGAGCTGCTGACGGCCCGCATCCAGGAGGCGTACAGCAGCAACCCCGGCTGGCTCCCGGAGCGCATGGCGCGCGCCGCGGGGCAGGACGACGGCGGCATCGGGCACGCCCTCTTCTTCTGCGGCGTGGGCGACCACGGCGGCGGGCCGGCGCGCGAGGAGGTCGACTACATCGTCGCCCACCGCCACGACTTCCCGGGCGTCGAGTTCCGCTTCAGCCACCCCGACGCCTTCTTCGACGCCGTTCGCTCGGACGCGGCGGCCTTCGGGCGCCTCCCCGTCGTCGAGGGCGAGCTCCAGCACCACGCGATCGGGTGCTACTCGGCCCATTCGCGGTTCAAGCGCGCGCTGCGCTCCGCCGAGACGCTCTTCCACCGCTCGGCGCGCCGCCTCGCGAAGCGAGACCGCCTCGACGCCGCGAAGTCCCTCCTTTTCGCGACCTTCCACGACCTCCTGGCCGGGACGGCCGTCGCGTCCGCCTACCCGTCGATCCTCAACCGCCTGGGAGCGGTGTGCGCCAAGGCGGAGGACGCGGAGATCGCCGCCGTCCGCCGCCGCAACGCCGCCCTGCCGCGCAGCCCGATCCAGCGCATCGTCGTCGACAACTTCGGCCCCTCCGCGTATTCCGGCCTGGCGGAGTTCGAGCCGTGGGTGGACGGCGTCCCGCAGGAGAAGCTCGAGCGCCTGCGCGTCGTCGACGCCGCCGGCAAGACCGTCCCCCACCAGTCGATTCCGGTCGAGTCGCTGGCGTTCTTCGGGCCCAGGATCCTTTTTCCCGTCCGCGTCCCCGCGCATGGGCGGCGCATCCTCCGGCTCGACTTCGGCGGCGGGGAGGCCGCCGGCCGGACGGAGGCGAAGCCGCGTCCGCGTGCGTTCCTCGATCCCGCCGCGCCCCCCAGGCCCCTGGCCTCGTTCTCGTTCGACGTCCTGGAGGACGCCACGGACACCTGGAGCCACGGCCCGAAGGGCTACGGGACGGCCGTCGTCCGCTCCCTTGCGCCCGACGGCGACGGGGCGGTCCTCTTCGAGGGGCCGCTCGCCACCGAGACGCTTTCCGGATTCTCCGACGCGCATGGCGACGCCGTGATGGCGGCGTGCCGGACCGAGGCGGGGCTTGGCGGCTTCCGGTTGCGCCTGCGCGTGACGTGGGTCCGCGCGCGAGAGATCCTCAAGCTCTCGCTCAAGCCCTCGTTCGCGGTCGCGCGCCGCGTCGATTCCGTCCCCGGCGGCGATGTCGCGAGGGCGCTGGACGGCGAGGAGTTCCCCGTCTACCGCGCCGTGCGCCTCCTCGGGGCCGAGGGCGAGGAAATGGCCGTGCTGACAGACGACGTCTTCTCGTGCGACGTGAGCCCCGACGGGACGCTGCGCCTGACGCTCCTCCGGACGCCCTACTTCGCCCACCACGACCCGACCAAGGTTCCGGAAACGACCGTGGCGCCGGTCACGGACATCGGGGCGCACGACATCGCGCTCACCGTCCTCCGCAACCCGTCCGCCGCGGCGCTGCGGCGCGAAACGGCGCTTCTCGGCAGCCCGCTCCGCTTCTCCGAAACCACGCCCTCGCCGCGCCCCTAGGGCCGGCGGCGGCCTACAAGGGCGGCTACTTGCAGTCCTCGTGGCAGCGCGGAAGCGGCGGCTCGAGGAGGCGCTCGCGGAAGGCGTCGAGGTCGGCCGCGGAGAAGCCGAGCGAGAGGACGTAGGCCTCGACGCGCTCGTTGATCGTCCCGCCGGGCCAGCGGTCGAAGCCGCGCACGAGCCTGTCGTAGCGCGCGGCGTGGTTGAAGTGGTCGTACGGGTTCCAGAGCGCCGTGGCCTCCCAGTCGCGGGCGAGGTCCTCCTCGGAGACGCCGAGGAGCGCCAGGACGATGAACGAGACGGCGCCGGTCCGGTCCTGCCCCGCGATGCAGTGGAAGTCGATGCCGGCCGCGTCCGGGTCGAGGAACACCGCGAAGACGCGGCGGAAGGCGTCGCGCCCCCAGTCCAGCTGCATGTCGCCGTACTGGGCGGAGGAGACGTGCGCCCAGCGCACCTCCGGGCCGAGCGG
>CADBEF010000158.1 GCA_902793555.1 uncultured bacterium
TGCGCGGACGCGGTCGTCTCACATCTGACGCTCCACGGCGGCAACGCCCTGGAAGGGGGCGCGGCGTTCATCGCCTCCAACGGCGGCACGCTTTCGGACTGCGTGGTCTCCAACTGCGCGAACGGCACGTGGAATTCGTCCGCCGCGGTTTCCGTGAGCGCCGGACGCGTCGCCCGGTGCCTTTTCACGAAGAACGACTACCGTCACGACGGATCGGCCCTCTACGCCAAGGGAGGCGTCGTGGAGTCGTGCCTGTTCACGGGAAACACGTGCGGCGGCGCGGGAGCGGTCTGTCTCGGCGGAAGCGCCGCCCTCGTGAACTGCACGATCGTCGCGAACACGGGCTCGACCTGTTCGGGCGTGAAGATGAACACCAGCAAGGTACGGGCCGTCAACTGCGCGATCTTCGGCAACACGGCGCCCGACACGGCGACGGGAAAGGTCTTCGACGACAACGGCACGTGCTTCGTGAACTGCGCGGCGGATCTCGAAATCCCCGGCGGGACCGGCTGCCTCTGCGTCGAGCCGGCGTTCCGCGACGCCGCGAACGGCGACTGGCGCCTCTCGCCCGCGTCGCCGCTGATCGACACGGGGACCGCCCCCGCCGCCTACGGCGCGGCGTCGGAGACGGACCTCGACGGCGCCCCGCGCGTCGTTCCCGCCGCGGTGGACATCGGCTGCTACGAGAATCCGAAAAGCGACGTCGAATGCGGCTTCGTCTTCTCCTGTCCGGTACCTCTCGTTCCTGCCGAGGTCGCGTTCGCCGGAGCGGCGTTCGGCTTTGCCGGGACGCCGGCCTTCGCCTGGGAGGTGGCCAACGACGCCACGGGCGAAACGGAGCATCTGTCCGGCGCGACGCCCGCTTGGATGGCGACCGTCCCGGGCGTCTACACCGTCCGCCTGACCGTCACGGGGGACGAGGGGACCGCCACGTACGAGATGGCGTCGTGCCTCGCGCTCGCCCCGCCCGACATGTACACGAGCCCCGGCAACGCGGCGGCGGCCTATCCGTACGCCACGCCGGAAACCGCGGCGCCGGACGTCGCGACCGCGGTGGCCGCGGCCGCGGACGGGACGACGATCCACGTACTCCGGGGGGCGGACGGCGTCTATCCCCAGTCGGCGACCATCGTCGTCGAAAAGGGCGTGCGCATCGTCGGCGAGACGGGCGATCCGGACGACGTTGTCTGCACGAACCTGCTGGCGGACGCCAGCGGACACGGAATCTTCCTGCTCAACCATCCCGACGCCCTTGTGTCCGGACTGACCCTGGCGAACGGCTCCCTCCGTGCGAACAACGCCCACGGCGGAACCCTGCGCATCAAGCCGAGCGGCGGAACGGTTTCCAATTGCGTGATCCGGTCCGGGCAGTCGCAGCACTTCGCCAGCCAGGGGGCGGGCGCCTATCTTGAAGCGGGAATCGTCACGCACACCCGCTTCACGGGACGGTTCACGACCTGTCCGCAATACAATTCGAATCCCTCGTCCGCCGGCGTCGTCGCGCATCTCGTCGGCGGTCGCCTCGAGAACTGCCTGTTCCACGACATCGAGATCGCGCCGGGAATCGACGGCACGTCGTGTGGCCCCGTGGTCGCCGTGGCGGGCGGCACGATGGTCAACTGCACGATCGTCGGCCCCTGCCGGTGCGCCGGCGTCGGAAACGCCACGGACGGAAACTTCCTCAAGTACGACGGCGGCGCCGGCATCTACTGCGGCGGTTCCGGACGGGTGGCGAACTGCGTGTCCGCCGGCGTGACGAACGCCGACGGCGTCGCCACGCCGTTCTCCGGCAACGCGGCGCGCTTCGCGAACTGCGCGGGCGACGGCGACGCCGTCTGGGGCGGGACGGACTGCGTGGCCGGCACGCCGGAAACGTTCTTCAAGCATTTCGACCGAGGCAACTACGTGCCGATGCCGGGCGGCCCGCTCTTCGACGCGGGCCTGAACGACGAGACGGCGGCGGCCTTCGACCTTTCCGGCGTCCGCCCCCGCAGGATCGGAAAGCGCGTCGACATCGGCTGCTACGAGGCAACCGCGGCCCTCACGATCATGATCCTCCGATGAAGCCCCCCGCCAAACCGCCGATACCGCGAAGTCCGGGCCGTCGTCGACTTGACTGACCGTTTCACCGCAAACCAAAAGGACAAAACATGAAACTCGGAATGATCCGAAACGGCTGCACAGACGCCGATTTCGAATACGTCAAGGGCAAGGGTCTCGACTTCGTCGAGGTCTGCCTCAACTACGCGAAGGAGGCTCGGGAGTGGGTCGTCCGCAAGGACGAGATCAAGGCACTCTCCAAGAAGCACGGCCTGCCGATCCTCTCGTGCGGGCGCTGGAACGGCGACGAGTGGCCCCTGGACGAGTCCGGCCGGATCAACGCCGCGGCGCTGGACGAGGCGAAGGCCACGATCGCCGCGTGCGCGGACCTGGGCTGTCCCGTCTACCACTGCGGCTGCAACCGCGTCGAGGGGATGTCGCTCTTCCGCAACTACGAGGCCGCCATCGGCTGGTTCTCCGCGCTGATCGAGTTCGCCAAGCCGCTCGGCGTCCGGATCTCGACCTACAACTGCCACTGGAACAGCTTCATCGACAACATGGCGGCCTGGGAGATGGTCCACGGCGAGCTGCCCGACCTGTGGATCAAGTTCGACGCGTCGCATTCGGTCTCCGCCGGTCGCGACTGGATGGAGGAAATGCGCCTCTGGGCGCACCGCTTCTGCCATGTCCACGTGAAGGGCGTGCTGAACGTCAACGGCGTCCATGTCGACGACCCGCCGGCCGGCCTCGACCAGATCAACTGGCGGGCGCTCCTGGCGCTGCTCTACAAGGCGGGCTACGCCGGCAACCTCTCGATCGAGCCGCACTCCTCCACCTGGCAGGGCGACCTCGGCGAGCGCGGGCTCGACCTGACGATCCGCTACATGCGCTCCCTGATGGTCTGATCATTCCCAAATCGAAACGAAAGGAACAACCGCCATGCGCATCTCATCCTTCCTCCGCGCCGCCGCGCTCTTCGCCGCGGCCGCGATCACCGCCTCCGCGAAAACGACCGAACTGGACTGGTGCACGGTCGATGCGCCCGAGGTCTGGACGCCCGGCGGGCCGTTCGAGGTGACCGTCACGCTCAAGGAGGGCGCCGGCATCCCGAAGGGCACGCAGGCCAACGTCCACATGCAGTGGTTCAAGAAGGACGGCTTCGGCGGCATGGTGTCGTGGCACAAGCCGCTTGACGCCGTCGTCGGCAAGCCGCTCGTCTTCCGCCACTCGAACAAGAAGATGAAGCCCGAGATGGTCGGCGTCGCCGTCCGCGCGGGGCTCAACGTCTTCCTTGCGCCCGGCGGCGACTGGAACAAGCACACGCATGCCGGCTACGTGAACATCGACATCGGCCAGTCCGCCTATCCGATCCGCCCCAGCACCGTCACGTTCAAGAAGAGCGCGCTCTGGGTTGCGGGCGAGGCGCCGACCGTGCAGTACCCCGGCGACGTCGCGACGGTGAAGGTGCGCTACCGCCTCGACCCGTCCGAGACCTGGGGCCCCGGCAAGACGAAGATCAGCATCCGCCCGCTCGGCCCGTGGATCGACAATCCGGACGGCGTCGTGAACGAGAAGCGCAAGCACGTCGGCATCCCCGGCTTCGGGACGCAGACGAAGGAGATCGAGCCCGGCGACGGCGAGGTGGAGTTCTCCTGGACCTTCCCCGGCGCGCGCCGCACGAGCTGCTTCTTCCTCGTCCAGTTCATCGCGCCCGACGGCGACGCGTGGCCCTGGGACTGGCGCGGCGGCGCGGTGAACTTCAAGCCCTACTCCAAATTCTTCTACGTCGAGCCGGACGCCGACTTCGGCATGTACGAGTACGGTCAGACGCCCTCTTTCACGATCCACTGGGGCAACAAGGTCCACAAGGGCACGACGAGCGCCACCGCGACGGTGCGCGACGTCTTCGGCGAGATCGTCGCCGAGAAGACCTTCGCCGTCGCGCCCGCGGACCGCGGCACGACCTCGTTCGACCTGCCGGGCTTCGACAAGCGCGGCACGTTCTCCGTCACGGTGAAGGCCGGCGACAACCCCGAGGACTTCTGCGTCTTCGCGACCTACCCGAAGTTCCGGCGCAAGTCCGGCGTCCCGACGCCCTTCGGCGCGACCGACATCGGCTCGCCCGAGGCCTCGCGCCTTGCCGCCGACCTCGGCTTCACCTACGTCCGCCACTTCACCGGGTGGCGGGGTCTGCAGCCGCTGCCGGACGTCTGGCGCCTCGACGGCCTCGACCGCACGATCCGCGCAAACACGGACGCCGGCCTGAAGCCCTGGATCAGCCTGCAGGGCGCGCCGACATGGGCGCTGCCCGAGGGAATGCACGGCTTCGGGTTCGAGCCGGCACCGCTCGACACGAACGCCTGGGCGAAGGCCGTCGGCACGCTCTCGCGCCGCTACAAGGGCCGGCTCTGGGGCTGGGAGTGGCTCAACGAGATCGTCCCCGGCAGCAAGTGCGAGGACCCCGTCGCGACCTACCTCGGCATCTGCAAGGCCGGCACCGAGGCCGCGCGCGCGGTCGACCCGGCCCTCAAGATCCAGCTCGCGGGCGGCCTCTGGCCGCGCAACTTCCGCACCGACCTCCTGAACGCCGGCGTCGACAAATACATCGACTTCCTGCCCGTCCACTACCAGGACTTCGCCGGCATCACGGCGGCGCAGCGCGACCTCGAGGCGCGCGGGATCAAGGGCGTCCTCGTCGCCGACAACGAGAACGCCACCGGCTTCTCCACGTGGGAGATGGGCGCCGACATGATGCTCGGACGCAGCCTCTTCCAGTGCCTGCACGTCCTCACGAAGTGGCCGGACGAGCTCTGCGCCGGCACGGCGTTCATCACATACTTCGGCGGCGGTCCGCAGGTCACCGGCAACTGGACCTACCTCATCGACGACCATACGCCGCGCCCCGTCGCCGTCACGCTCGCCGTTCTCCAGGGCAAGCTCGCCTACGCGAAGCCCGTCGGCAAGTTCTTCCTCGACGGCGACACGACCGTGCACCTGTTCGAGACGGAGAGCGACCGCGCCGGTCCGGGGTCGATCGCCATCGTTCGCGCCCCCGGCGCCGACGGCGCGGCGACGTTCGGCACGACCGGCAAGGCGACGGGCTTCAGGCGCGACCCGACGAAAAAGGGAAAACTCCTGACGCTCCCCGCGACGGGGCATCTCCACGTCACCGACTTCCAGGGCAACATAACCGTCGCCGAGAACGGCTCCTTCTTCGCGGGCGACATGCCGGTGATCGTCGAGGGTGCGGACCTCGCCCAGCTCGCGATGCACACGGTCCTGCTGCCCGGCTCCTCCGCCGTGCCCGTGCCGCTCCCGCCCTGCGCCGTGACGGCCGGCGGCGAGGCATTGCCCGTCCCGCTGCGCCTCTACAACCCCTACCACGCGAAGCGGACGTTCACCGTCTCGTGCGGCGCGCTCGACTGGGCCGACTCGAAGCCGATGTCCTTCACGCTCGATCCCGGCCAGCGCCTCGTGGCGGAGTTCCCGCTCCGGCCCACGGGCAAAGTGCCCGCGTCCGCCGACCTCGCCTTCACCGTCGCGTCCGCGGGCCTGCCGTCCGTCGTGCAGCCCTGCCGGCTCACCGTTGTCGACCCGACCTCGATCGGCAACCTGCTCCGCAACGGCGACATGTCCGAGGGCACGGTCGGCGGCAAGCCCGCGAACTGGGCCGGCAACGCCACGCTCGAGGAGGTTCCCGGCGAACCCGGCAACCGCGCGCTCCTGCTGCGCGGCCAGGGCCCGGGCGCCTACCAGAGCTCGTGGCAGGGCGTCAAGATCCCCGTCCCCGGCGAAACCTACCTCTACACCGCGTGGGTGTGGAGCGACCGCATGGGCGCCGGCTCCAACGTGAACGAGGACCTCGAGGGCGGCGGCGTCCGCAAGTGGACCATGCCGCGCATCTTCTCCACGCCGATGTCCGGCACCGGCCACTGGCGCTTCCTCGCCAAGCAGTTCGAGACCAAGGAGGACACGCGCTCGCTCGGCCTCGCGCCCGTCGCGCACGGCGAGAAGGGCGGAAGCGTCTACTACGACAACGTCTCGCTCTCGCTCTACAAGGGCAGCGACTTCGTCTGCTTCGCGCGCCGCGAGGGCGCGAAGGCGGACTGCCCGGTGCCGCTTCTGTGCGACAACCAGATCCAGTCGGAGGGCGGCTACGCGTGGACGCCGAAGAACCTCGCCGGAAAGGCGTTCTTCTCGTGGGACGCCGAGGCGCTGCGCTTCCGCGCCGAGGTCGAGGACGACGTCCTTGCGCCGCGGCCGGTCGTCTCCGGTTCCGGCGAGGAGACGCTCGGGGGCGACGCCATCGCGCTGTGCCTCTTCCCGCGCACGGGCCCCGACGGCCCGGAGAACGACCAGCTCCGCTGGTACCTCTCCAAGGCGAGCCCCGGCGGCGGCTCCGGCGCGTGCACCGTGTTCCGTCCGGCGGCGTTCTCGCTCGGCGCGAAGAGCGGCCAGCTCGCCAAGGACTC
>CADBEF010000159.1 GCA_902793555.1 uncultured bacterium
CGCCAGGCCGCGGCGATCCGCGCGCTCGCGCCCGACGTCGCCGCCCTGCAGGAGGTCGACCGCGCGACGCGCCGCTCCGGCGGCGTCGACCAGGCCGCCGCCCTCGCCGGCGCGACCGGCCTCCACGCCGCCTTCGCGCGGTCCATCGACTTCGAGGGCGGGCAGTACGGCATTGCCCTCCTGTCCCGCGAGCGCCCCGGTTCCGTGAGCGTCGTTCCGCTCCCGTCGCCGCACGACGAGGACCGAGCGCTCCTCGTCGCCGACTTCGGCCCCTTCGTCTTCGCCGTGACGCACCTGTCGCTCCACGAGGGAGACCGCGCCGAGTCCGTCGACCGCATCCTCGCCGAGCTCCTCCCGTCGCCGAAGCCCGTCTTTCTCGCCGGCGACTGGAACGCGCTCCCGGACGACCTCACCCTCCACCGGATCGGGCGCGGCTTCGCCGTGCTCACCGATCCCTCCGTCCCGACGTTCCCCGCCGCCGCGCCCGACCGCTGCATTGACTACGTCGCCGTCGACCGCGCCCACGCGGACGCCTTCCGCGGCGCCGTCGCCCGCGTCGTCGACGAACCCTCCGCCTCCGACCACCGGCCCGTCCTCCTGGACCTCCCCGCCGCGCCCTAGGCCCAGCCGTTCCATTCCCCATGAACACTTCCTCCTTCGCTGGAATCCGAACGTTTCGTCCTTCAAGGGTGAGTTGTTTCGGCAGATGATCGCCGACAGCCGCGAGGGACCCGTCGCCATGGACTGGAGCGTGCGCGAAGGTCTCGGCCGAGACGCCGTAGCGCTTCTTCTCGCGCAGCAGCAGCTCCCAGTTCCAGCCGTCCGGGCGGACGGCGAGACGGTAGCACAGCTCGCGCAGCGCCGCGGCCGGCATCAGGAACGCCGCCGCGAACGCGCAAGCTTGCCTCGTACGGGCGCCGCGTGCTAGAATCCGCGCCATCGAACCACTCAACATCCGGAGACGCACATGTCCGAACTCAATCTTTCCAACGACGTTCTCAAGAACCTTCTCGGACTCGTCACGCAGGGCGTCGCCGCCGTCCGCGACCAGTTCCTCAAGCTGGTCTAACGCGCGGGCCGGACCGCCGGCGTCCCCCATGCGCTTCATCCCGTCGCCCAACCACTCCGAGCGGACGCGGCCTGTTTCGATCGTCGTACTGCACTACACGGAGACGCCCACACTGGAGAGCGCGGTCCGGATCCTGACCGACCCGGACCTGCCGCATCCGGTGAGCTCGCACTATGTCATCGGACTCGACGGCGAAATCGTGCAGCTCGTGCCGGAGAACCGCCGCGCCCGGCACGCGGGCGTGAGCTTCTGGCGCGGCGAGACGGACGTGAACAGCGCGTCCGTCGGCATCGAGATCGTGAACGCGGGCTCCGGCACGGATGCCGGCCAGCCGGCCTACCCGGAGGCACAGATCGCGGCCGTGATCGGACTCTGCCGCGGCATCATGGCGCGCCATGCCATCACGGACGTCGTGGGCCATTCGGACGTCGCCCCGACGCGCAAGGTGGACCCCGGCGCGGCGTTCCCCTGGCGCCGTCTGGCCGCCGAGGGCATCGGACGCTGGACGGACGGATTCGCCACCGGCGACGCCGCGGACGCGGACCTGCTCGCCTCGATCGGCTATGACGTCTCCGACCTCGCCGCCGCGCTCCGCGCGTTCCGGCTCCACTTCTACCCGGAGGCGATCCTCGCCGGCGGAACCCGCACCCACGAACGCCTCGTCGCCGTCGAACGGCTCTTCCGGGAACGGGAACGGCGCGGGCGTCAATAGCCGGCTTCGAGCAAGCCGCGGAGTTTTTCCATGAACGCCTGCTGGTCGGCGGCGGACGGGCGGTAGCCCTTGTTGTCCGGGAAGGCCAGCGCGAGCCGGCCGTAGTTGTCGAGACCCCATTCGCCCTTCACGCCGTCGGAGAACGAGACCGAACCGGACACGGCAAAGCCGGGACGCTGGATGCGCGCCATCTCGACCCGGACGTCGCCGGCGGGCGCCGCCGTTTCCGGCGCGGCCGGCGCCTCCTCGGGAAGCGGATCCTCCGCCGGCTCGCCGCCGGGCAGCGGCGGAACGGCGCCGTAGCCCTCCGGCCCCGGCTCGGGCTCCGGAGCGGGAGCGGGCTCGGCCTTCTTCGCGTTCTTCTCGGCGAGGGTCACGGACAGGTCGAGCAGGAGGAAGCGCGTGTCCATGTAGCTCAGGTGCACGCCGCATTCGGACGCGAGCTTGGTCTGGATGTCGGAGATCGAATCGCCCTGGGCGGCCCAGGCGCGGACGAGTTCCTGCTGTTCGGGGGAAAGGTTCATGGGAAAGGCTCCTTGCGGCGGGACCGGAATTCTAGCACAACCGCCCCGGCCCCGCAACGCGCTTGCGCGCATGGCGGAGATTTGCTAGACTCCGGCGCGTTTCCGCGGGACCCCGCGGAACGAAAGGCAAGGAAGAAACCCATGACCTCCTTCGGCATCGACAAGATTCTCGAGCTCCTCCCGCACCGCTACCCGTTCCTGCTCGTCGACCGGGTCCTCGAAGCGGCCGATGACGGATCCCGCCTCGTCGCGATCAAGAACATGACGTTCAACGAGCCGTTCTTCCAGGGCCACTTCCCCGGCCAGCCGATCATGCCGGGCGTGCTCCAGATCGAAGCCATCGCGCAGGCGTGCGCCTTGATGTGCCTCTCCGCCAAGACCGAAGACGCCACGGGCGGGGCCGCGTCCTACGACACCATCCTCACCGGCGTCGAGAACGCCCGCTTCCGCCGCATGATCGTCCCCGGCGACCAGATCCGCATCGAGACGACGCTCGTCCACCACAAGGGCCGCTTCGGCAAGGCGACCGGCCGCATCGTCGTCGAGGACAAGGTCGCCACCGAGGCGACCCTCAGCTTCATGCTCATCCCGCACAAGGCCGAATCCTAAACCGTTTGCCCGTTCCGGGTTCCGCGTTCGAACGTCGGCGCGTCCGGACCGGAACGAACCCGCAACCCGCAAACCTGCGAACCTGCGACCCATGACGACCATCCATCCCACCGCCATCGTCGACCCCGCCGCGAAACTCGGGGACGGCGTCGAAATCGGACCCTACGCGATCGTCGGACCGGGCGTCACGCTCGGCGCCGGAACCGTCGTCCAGGCGCACGCCGTCGTCGACGGCGACACGACGCTCGGCGAGAACTGCCAGGTCTTCTCCTTCGCGCACATCGGCGGCAAGACGCAGGACCTCAAGTTCAAGGAAGGCAACCGGACCTTCGTGAAGGTCGGCGACCGCACGGTCCTGCGCGAATACGTGACGATCAACTGCGGAACGAAGGACGGCGAGTCGACGATCGTCGGCGACGACTGCCTGATCATGGCCTACTGCCACCTCGCGCACGGAGTCGTCTTCGGCAACCACGTGATCGTCTCCAACGCCACGCAGTTCGCGGGCGAGGTGACGGTCGGCGACTGGGCCGTGATCTCCGGCCTCGTCGGCGTGCACCAGTTCGTCCGCATCGGCGCCCACGCGATGATCGGCGGCGCCTCCGTGATCAAGCAGGACGCCGCGCCGTACTTCATCACGGACGGCGCGCCCGCCTCGTGCTGCGGCGTGAACGTGGTCGGCCTCGGCCGCCGCGGCTTCGCCAAGGAGACGATCGAGGCGCTGCGCGCCGCCTACAAGCTGCTCTGCCACTCGGGGCTCAACGTCACGGCCGCGCTGGAGCGCATCTCCGCGGAACTGCCCGACCTGCCCGAGATCCGCGCGCTGGCGGACTTCTACCGTTCCTCGCAGCGCGGCGTGATCCGCTAGTCGTCGAAGTCGACGGCGTGCACGCCGTCGTGCGGGTCGTCGCCGCCGTGCTCGTGCTCGGCGGGCGGCGGGACGATCGAGCGGTCCTTCGCCACGCGCTGGCGGACGGCCTCGTAGAGAAGGATCGTCGTCGCGGCGGCCACGTTGAGCGAATCGCACTGCCCGAGCATCGGGATGCGGACGCGGACGCACGCGGGGCTCTTGAGCCACGCGTCCGTGAGGCCGACCTGCTCGGCGCCGACGACGATCGCCGTGGGACCCGTGAGGTCGTGGTCCGTGTGGAAGCCCTCGGCGTGCGGCGTGGAGGCCAGGATCGTGAAACCGCGCTCCTGCAGCCACGGGATCGCCTCGGCGGTCGTCGTCTCGACGACCGGCAGCGAGAAGAGCGTGCCCACGCTCGCGCGGACGACGTTCGGGTTCTGGATGTCGGTGCAGCGGTCGCAGACGATCACCGCGGCGGCGCCCGCGGCGTCCGCGCTGCGGAGGATCGTCCCGAGGTTGCCGGGCTTCTCGACGGACTCCGCCACGACGACGAGCGGGTTCGGCGGCAGTTTCAGGTCGGAGAGGGCGAGGCGGATCTGCGGCCCGACCGCGACCAGGCCGTCCGGCCGGTCGCGCGCGGAAATCTTCGCGAAGACCGTCGGCGCGACGACGAGGTGCTGCGCGCCGGCTTCCGTGCAGCGCGCGACGAGCGCCGGTTCGTGCTTGCCGAGGAACAGCTCCGGGCACGTGACGACGGTCCGCGGCCGGTAGCCGTTGTCGAGCGCGCGCTTGAGCTCGCGGTAGCCCTCGATCAGGAGCGCCCCCGCCTTGTCGCGGTGCGAGCGCTGCCGGAGCTTGGCGATTTCCTTGATCCGGGGGTTGGACGGGCTGGTGAGGAGGACGGGATCGGACATGCGGGGAAGTCTAGCAGAAAGCGGCTTGCCGCGGCAACCCGCATTCTGCTAGAATGCGTTCCCATGAAACGCATTGCCCGCCTCCCTCTCCTCGTCGCCGCCGCCGCGCTGCTCTGCGGCTGCGAGTTCGTCTCCAACGACGACGGCGAATCCTTCGCCGCCGTGACCGGCGCGGCCGCCGCGCGTCCGGCGTCGGGTTCGTCGCAGAACAACGCCACCTCCTCGATCGTCGGCACGTGGCTCCTCAAGGAGAAATCCGGCTCCGGCTCGTGGTACGCGTTCTTCAAGGCCGACGGGACCTGGTACATCAAGGACACGCCGTCCGCCTCGCGCACCCGCGTCAGCGGCACCTACAAGACGAGCGGGAACAAGTTCTCCGGCCCGATGAAGAACCCGGGCGTCGGCACGGGCGAAATCAGCGGGTCGTTCTCCGGCGACTCGATGGACTTCACGTTCGTCGAGCACTGGCACACGCCGCACAAGACCGTCCTCTACAAGGGCACGCGCCAGAAGTAGGGCGCGGCCGCTAGAGCGCCGCGTCGACGGACGTCGTCCAGGCGAAAAGACCGGCCTTCGGATGCGCCTCGCGGAAAACGCGAAGCGCGTCGAGCGCGCGTGCGGCTACGGCGTCGTCCACCACCGCGAGCGTCACGGCGTTGTAGCCCGGCCACACGTGGTCGTCCTCCCGCGCGCCGGTGCGCGGCCCCTTCCCCGCCGCGCGGGGGATGCGGGTCCAGGCTTCGATGCCGAGTTCCGCAAGCAGCGCGCGGATGTCGGAATCGATCGCGATGTCGTTGGCGATGGAAAGTTGTTTCATGTCGTTTGCCCCTTTGCGCGGCGGCGCTCGACGATGTAGTAGAGGGTTGGAACGAGGACCATCGAGACGAGGGAGGCGACGGCGAGGCCGCCCACGACGACGAGGCCCAGCGGGCGCCAGGTCGCGGATCCGTCGCCGTGGCTCGTCGCCATCGGCATCATGCCGAGCACCGTGGTGCAGGTGGTGATCATCACCGGGCGCAGGCGCTGGCGGCCGCCCTCGACGATGGCGTCGCGCAGGGCGCGGCCGCGCGCCCGCAGCAGGTTCACGTAGTCCACGAGGACGATGGCGTTGTTCACGACGACGCCCACCAGGAGCACCATGCCGATGTAGGCGGACATCGAGAGCGGCGTCCCGGTGAGCGCCAGGATCGCGACGACGCCCGAGAAGGCGAACGGAACCGCGAACATGATGAGCAGCGGGTGCAGCAGCGACTCGAACTGCGCCGCCATCACCATGTAGACGAGCACGATGCCCAGCAGGATCATCATCGTGAGCGCCTTCTCGCTCTTCTCCTGCTCCTCGATCATGCCGCCGTATTCCACCGAGACGCCGTTCGGCATCACGATCTCCGCCTCGATGCGGCGGCGCACGTCCGCCATCACGTCGCCCTCGGGGCGCCCCGCGGCGTCGAACTCGACGTTCACGATGCGCTGCTGGTTCTTGCGCGTGATGGTGACGGGCCCGGAGCCCTCGACGACCTGCGCGATGGCGTCGAGCCGCACCCGCCCGCCGCCGGGCAGCGGCAGCTCCGTGCGGCGGATGTCCTCGATCGAGGCGCGGTCGGGCGCGGCAAGGCGCAGCGTGATGTCGTACTCGTCCTCGCCCTCGCGGTACTGCGAGGCGTCGTCGCCCTGGAAGAGCGCGGAGACGGTCGCCGTGATCTCCTGCATCGAGAGGCCCATCGCGGAGGCCTTCGCGCGGTCGATCGCGATCGAGAGCTCGGGCTTGCCCATGTCCTGCGAGACGCGCACGTCGCGCGAGCCGGGCGTCTCCTGCGCGATC
>CADBEF010000160.1 GCA_902793555.1 uncultured bacterium
TTCCCCCTCGGCTTTGACTCTCGGTCGTCTCATGGACCGGTACACTACCACGTCTTGCCTGCCGTTGCAAGCACTTTTTAAGGGGACAGACCCCTCAAAAAGGTTTCACGGCGTGAAACCGGGAGGGCGGGAGGGCATGCTAGTCTTGTCGGCGTCAACGCGGAACGCGGCCCAAGTTTGCGGTTGCGGCGCGGCGGGGCGGTATGGTAGAATGACGCCATTCCCCCGAACGAGCGGCGCAAGCGCCCGCGACGGCGGCGTTCCCTTTCAAAAACAACAAACAAGAAAGACACAGACATGGCCAAGAAAACGGAAACGTCCGGCAACTCCGCGCTCGACGCGGTCCTCTCCCAGATCCGCAAGGAATTCGGCGAAGGCGCCATCATGAAACTCGGCGACGTAGAGGCCGCCAAGGGCGTGCAGGTGATCTCCACCGGCTCGTTCGGCCTCGACCTGGCGCTCGGCGTGTGGGGCCTCCCGCGCGGGCGCATCGTCGAGCTCTACGGGCCCGAGAGCTCCGGCAAGACCACCCTCGCGCTGCACGTGATCGCCAACGCCCAGAAGGCCGGCGGCATGGCGGCGTTCATCGACGTCGAGCACGCCCTCGACCCGCAGTACGCCAAGCGCATCGGCGTGGACCTGGACAACCTCCTGGTCGCCCAACCCACCACCGGCGAGGAGGCGCTCAACATCGCCGAGTCGCTCGTCCGCTCCGGCGCGCTGGACGTCGTCGTCGTCGACTCCGTCGCCGCCCTCACGCCCAAGGCCGAGCTCGAGGGCCAGATGGGCGACGCGCACGTCGGCCAGCAGGCCCGCCTCATGTCCCAGGCGATGCGCAAGCTCACGGCGCTCCTCGACTCCACGCGGACGCTTTGCATCTTCACCAACCAGATCCGCGAGAAGATCGGCGTCATGTTCGGCAACCCCGAGACGACGCCCGGCGGCCGCGCGCTCAAGTTCTACGCGTCCGTCCGCCTCAACATCTCGCGAATCGGCGCGATCAAGGACGCCGCCGGCACGATGATCGGCAACCGCACGCGCGTGAAGGTCGTGAAGAACAAGGTCGCGCCGCCCTTCACCGAGGCGGAGTTCGACATCCTCTACGATCGCGGCATCTGGTGGGCCGGCTCGCTCCTGGAGGCCGGCATCAAGCAGGGCCTCATCCTCAAGCGCGGCTCGTGGCTGAGCTACGGCACCGACCAGATCGGCCAGGGCTCGCAGGCCGCCGCCCAGTTCCTCGACGACCACAAGGACGTCGCGGACAAGCTCGTCGCCCAGATGAAGGGCGAGGCCGTCCCTGAAGCGGACGGCGCGGTTCCGGCGCCGCCCGCGCCGTCGGAGAAGTAAGCCCGTGAGCGACGATCCGGAGCGCCCGCCCCGCAACGACCAGCCGCCCGTCCGCGACCCCTTCGGAGCGGACGGCGCGCCGCCGCCCCCGCCACCGCGGGATCCGCCGCCGCGCGGCTGGCGTCCCTCGCCGCCCCCGCCGCCGGAAGAGCTCCTGGCGGCGAAGAAGGCGGCGGAAGAAACGAAGAAAGAGGCCAAGAAGGAAGAGCCGCGGCCGCCGGAAAACCCGAAAGAACAGCCGCCGCGCCTCCCGCCGATCCGCGGAGCCGGCCGTTCGTTCGGCATGTGGCTGTCGGCGCTCGCGCTCGCGGTGCTCATCGGCTTTTTCTGGACGAACAACGACGAGAAGAAAGCGCGGGAGATTCCGTTCAACCCGGACTTCATGCAGCTCGTCGAGATGGGTTTCGTGAGGGACGTCCACATCGAGCACGGCAGCGACGTGAGCGTCGTCCGCGGCGAAATCGCCGTCCCCGAACGGGCCGAGATGGGGGCCGCGACGTTGCCGTTCGCGGCGATCGACAAACTCTACGAAGCCTATCCGCCGGGCGTGCACCCGTTCCGCGTGAACGTCGGCAACGCCAACGGCGTCGAGGCCGCGCTGCTCACGAAGGGCGTCGCCGTCACGCACGACCGCCAGAACAACACGCTGACGCTGTTCCTCGTGAACCTCGTTCCGACGCTGCTCCTCATCGGCGTGTTCTGGTACATTTTCTTCCGCCAGACGAAAGGCGGCCCGATGGGCTTCGGCCGCAGCCGCGTGCGTCTCGCGCACGAGGGCGGCAAGAAGGACCGCACCACGTTCAAGGACGTGGCGGGGTGCGAGGAGGCCAAGGAGGAGGTCGTCGAGGTCGTCGAATACCTCAAGGACCCGAAGAAGTTCGGCCGCCTCGGCGGCAAAATGCCGCACGGCATCCTCATGGCGGGCCCGCCCGGCACCGGCAAGACGCTCCTGGCGAAGGCCATCGCCGGCGAGGCGGACGTGCCGTTCTTCTCGATCAGCGGCTCGGACTTCGTCGAGATGTTCGTCGGCGTCGGCGCCTCGCGCGTCCGCGACCTCTTCGAGCAGGCCAAGAAGAACTCGCCGTGCCTCGTGTTCATCGACGAGATCGACGCCGTCGGCCGCCGCCGCGGCGCCGGCATCGGCGGCGGCCACGACGAGCGCGAGCAGACGCTCAACCAGCTGCTCGTGCAGATGGACGGCTTCGACACCAACGCCGGCATCGTCGTCATCGCCGCCACCAACCGCCCCGACGTGCTCGACCCCGCGCTGCTGCGACCCGGACGCTTCGACCGGCAGGTCGTCGTGGACCTCCCGACCCTGGAAGGCCGCCTCGAGATCCTCAAGGTCCACGTCGCCAAGATCAAGGTCGCCGAAGGGACGGACCTTTCGCGCATCGCGCGCGGCACGCCCGGCTGCTCGGGCGCGGACCTCGCCAACATCGTCAACGAGGCCGCCCTCATCGCCGCTCGCCGCGAGAAGCCGGGCGTGGACGAGGAGGACTTCGAGGCCGCGCGCGACAAGGTGCTCTGGGGCAAGGAGCGCCGCAGCCACGCGCTCGACGACGAGGAGAAGCGCCTCACCGCCTACCACGAGGCCGGCCACGCCGTCTGCGCGATCGTCGAGACCGCCGCGGACCCCGTGCACAAGGTCACGATCATCCCGCGCGGCCACGCGCTGGGCCTCACCGCGTTCCTCCCGAAGAAGGACAAGCTCCACTACACGCGGCGCAACATCCTCGCCGACCTCGTCGTCGCCATGGGCGGCCGCGCCGCCGAGGAGGTGTTCCTCGACGACATTTCGACCGGCGCCCGCCAGGACCTCAAGCAGGCCACGCAGCTGGCGCACTCCTACGTGTGCGACTGGGGCCTCTCGGAGAAACTCGGCCCGCGCACGTTCGGCAAGAACGAGGAGCTCGTGTTCCTCGGCGCCGAGGTGAACCGCACGCAGGACTACAGCGAGGAGACCGCGCGCCTGATCGACGACGAGGTCACGCGCCTCCTGCGCGACGCGCACGACGAGGCGCGCGCCATCCTCGAAAGCCGCCGCGAGCGCGTCGAGCTGCTCGTGAAGGAGCTGCTCGAGAAGGAGACCGTGGACGGCACCGTCGCCGAGTCGATCGTCCGCGACGGCCGCCTGCCGCTCCCGCCGCCGCCCCCGGATCCGCCGCCGCCCCCGCCCGCCGGCTAGGGCGCCGGGCGGAGCCCGAGCCGTTCGTCCAGCCGCCGGGCCCGGTGGTGGACCATGTTGCGGAGCGATTCGACCGCCTGCGGATAGGTTCCGCCGAAGTCGGCGGGCGGGACGATCCGGAAGTCCTCGTCCATGAACGGCGCCAGGTGCGACGACCGTTCGTCGATCCAGCGGTCGAGCGCGTCGTCGGAGAGCGGTCCGGCGCGCAGCGCGGCCCAGCGGTCCGCGACGCGTTTCCGGAATCCGGGAACGATGCGGAGGCAGCGTTCGTAGAGCGCGTTCGAAAGCGACAGGTCGCGGGTCTTGTCGTCGAGGAACGTCTTGTCGTAGTCCCACGGCAGGGCGAGCCAGCGGCCGTCCGCGCGGCGGCGGACGACGTACTGGTTCGTGATGCGGCCGTCCATGTTGCCGGTGAAGTTCAGCAGCAGGTACATGTCGGCGAGGCCGTCCAGGTCGAACCGTTCGCCGGCACGCGCGGCGAATTCCGCGTTTCCGGATTCAATGGCGAACCGCGCGAGTTCCAGAAACGGGTCGTAGGCGTCCGCCGCGTCCGGCTCGCCGGGCGCGGCGCCGTCGCGGCGGTCGAGCATGTCTGCGGAAACGCGAGACCAGAGACCGGCGGGCGTGCGCACTTTGTAAATCGGGCCCGCCCAGGCCGAAACGACGTCCTTGAGCCGGGGGCACGTCTCCCAGACGCCGGCGTATTCGCCGTTCACGAAGACCTCGGTCCACGAGACGGGGACGGCGCCGCGCGGGGCGTCCGGGCGCATCGCGGCGAAGGCGTCGAACGAGAGCGCGTTGCGCAGGCGCGTGGCGTCCGCATAGCCGGAGAGCAGCAGGACGTGCGTGGCGGGGTCGGGCGCGCCGGCCCAGGCGACGGGTCGGTCGAACTCGAGCGACAGGGAGCGCCGCGCGCCGCGCACGTAGCTCGTGTTGCCGCGGTGGCGAAGGCCGCCGCCGGTGGACGCGGTTCCGAGCAGGACGTCCGCCGCGCCGCCGCCGGCGGCGATCCGCGCGGCCGTGAAGTCCGTCCGCCGGTTCTTCCGGACGGGGGCTCCGACATGCAGGAAAATCGCGGGCAGTCGCGGCTTTTCCGGCATCACGCGGAAGCGGAACGTCCGCTCGGTCCCGTCCGGAAACGTCCCCGTCAGCTCGACCGTGCGGGGCAGGTCGCCCTCGCAGCAGGCCGGGCAGACCGTTCCGTCGACGTCGAGCGTGGCGGGGTCGGAACTCCGCCACGAGACGCCCGGGCCGGCGGCCGCCAGGTCGACGTCGTTCGTGACGTAGAAGGGCGAGGGGTTGTCCCCCATGAGGTCGAGCGCGGAGAGCGCGGGCGGCGCGAAGGCGAGCTCCGCGCGGCGTTCCCCGTGGATGCGGGAGCGCCAGCGCGCCTCGGCGGCGCTCCACGGGAAACGGGGGTCGGAGAGCAGCAGGGACAACGCGCGGCGCCGGTCCGCGGCGCCGGCGGGAGCGCCGGCGTCGGACTGCGAACCGTAGAAGAGGTGGTCTGGGCGCTGCGCTTCGCGGACGCCGTTCGCGCGCCAGGCGCCGCCGGTCCGGTCGAAGGGTTCGAGCACGAAAAGCCCGCGGAATTCGCCGTCGAGAAGCACCCGGACGAGGTTCGACGCGGGCGGCAGCGCGTCCGGCGCGTCGGGATGCAGCGTGCCGTACCGTTCGGGGGGGACGAGCCGCGCGAGACCGGATCCCGGCGCGAGCGAGCCGGGCTCGGCGCGAAGCAGGACCGTGGGGCGCCGCACTGAATCGGGGCGGACCGTCGAAGCGGGGCCGTAGGCGTCGTCGAAGGAGAGCGCCGCTTCGACGTCCCGGCCCCGCCAGCGGACGAGCACGGCGCGGTCGCGCGACGCGGCGCGCGTCCGGTAGCCGGCGCGCAGCGACTGCTCGTGGGCGGCGATGGCGTGGCGCGCGTCCTTCTTCGAGAGCACCAGGTCGAGCTCCGGGACGTCCTGCCGCAACACGGCCGGACCTCCGCGCGACGGGACGAGCCGGTCGAGGATGCGGGCGGCGGTCCGGAAGCCGCGGGAGAGGGCGCGGGCGGCGTCGGCGCGGAGCCGGCGCCAGGGTTCGAGCCGTCCGTCCACGGCGCGGCCGGACGACGACAGCGCTTCGAGTTCGGCGGCCGGAAGGGGGTGGTCCCAGGCGGACGCCTCGTCGAGCGCGCCGACGAGGGGATAGAACTCCGACGGTCCGAACGAAATCGCGTGGTAGGGAAGCCGGAGGCCGCCGGAAACGGGAGCGGACGCGACCTCCCGGCCGTCGATCCACAGCGCCGCACGGTCGTGACCGAAGACGAATCCGACCGGAACGAACCGGCCTGCCGGCGGGAGGGGCGCGGCGAGCGCGTGCATGCCGTCCGCGTCCGTGTAGACCGCCTCAAGCGTCCGGTCCGGCAACAGGCGCAATCCGGCGCCCGCGGCCGGCGTCCGGTCCCAGACGATGCGCTGCTCCCGTCCCGTGTCCGCCAGGTCGGCCCAGAGGAAGACCGTTCCGCCGTTCTCCGCGAACCGGTTCCACCGGATGTCGGTCCCGAGGGCCTGGTTGTCGGCGCCCGTGAAGCGGCGGGCCTCGCGGCGCCGGCCGGGCACGACCTTCGTGCCGACGCCATCCAGCGGAATGCCGGTCGCCTCGTCGAGCGGAATGCCCGCGTCGAACGGCGCGTAGAGGAGGAGGCCGTGCTTCGAAACGAGCCGGGCGCGCAGGCGGATGCGGAAACCGAGTTCGGCCCGGTCGAGCTGGCGGACGGTCCACGAACCGGCCGCGAACGCGAGGACGAGCGCCAACGCGCCGGCGGCGAGCGCGGCGCGGCCCGCCGTGCGCGCGAGGCGCCG
>CADBEF010000161.1 GCA_902793555.1 uncultured bacterium
CGGACGGCCGCGTCGAACCCGCCAACCCGTGGCTGGAACTCCACGCGCCGCCCTGCCGCTACGAAATCGGTTCCGGCGACGACGGCGGGACGCTCTCCGGCGTCGCGAAGCTCTTCTACGGCAACGCGACGCGCTACCGGGAGATCTTCGAGGCGAACCGCGACGTTCTGAAGAGCCCGGACGTCGTCCGCAAGGGAATGGTGCTCTTCATTCCCGCGGCGGCCGCGGCTCCCCCGCGCAAGCGGACCTCGCCGCAGGATGCGAGCGCCCGCGCCCTCGCGCTCTACGCGGCATTCCTCGACGATCCGTCCGAACGGCGCCTGCTCGACCTCCTCGTCGAATCCTTCGCGGTGGACGAGCCGTCCGAGGAATACCGCGCCTTCCTTCTCGGGCAGTTCGCAGGCGGGAGCCCCGCCCGGTTCAAGGTCGGACTCGCGGACGCGGACGAAATCGACGCCTGGACCGTCGCCTATGCGTGCGCGGAACGCTTCCTGGCCCTTCCGTCCGGATCCTGGCCGACCCGCGTCGTCGCCATCTGCAGCCGCGCGGAAGGAACCGCACTCTGGCGCTTCCACCTCCTCCGCATCGATCCCGCGCACCTTCCCGCCATCCGCGCATCCCTCGCCACGCGGAGCCCTGATGCGGAAGAATCTCACGCGGAGTCCGCGGAGTTCGCGGAGGCGCCGTCCCCGACACCGAACCCCGCCGCGGATTCCGTCCGCGCCGCGTTCGACGCAGAGTGGCGGCGCCTCGACCTTCCCGCGTTCGACGACACGGCCTTCGCCGCGTTCCTCTACCGCGAAGTCGCGCTCGTCCGCCCTTCCGGCAATCTCGTCCTCGCCCCGATGGGCGTCGCGGAATCGCTCGGATTCCTCGCCGCAGGCGCCGACCGGGAGACAGCCGAGGCCCTTTCCAACGCCTTGTGCATGCAGTCGGTCGACGCCCGCGCCCCGTCCCACGGGCCGGGAGACGAAGCCGCGGTCCTCTTCCTGAGGGACCGTTTCCCGACGGCGGACGAAATAGCGGCCACGTTCCGACTCCACCGCGAACGGCGCGCCGCCGTCGGCGCCGGCGGCGCCGCGGCGCTCGAAACGTCCCTCTCGCTCTGGCTCCCGCCGGGACGTTCGCCCTCGCGCGCCTTCGCCGCCCGCGCGACGCGGGACTTCGGCGCCTCGGTCCGCAACGTCCCGATGGACGAAACCGGTCGGGCCGAAGTGAACGCCTTCGTCTCCGCCGCGACGCACGGCCGCGTTCCCGCCGCGCTCGCCGAGCCACCCGCCCCCGGCACGGCCGCCCTGCTCGTACACGCCGCCTGGCTCAAGGCCGCATGGGCCGACGCCTTCGACCCCTCGCTTGCCTTCGACGGCGCGTTCCACGGCCCGGACGGCGACGTCCCCGCCCGCTTCCTGCGACGCACCGGCCTCTACGCCGTCGAACATGACGACTGCCACGGCTGCTCCGCGCTCGTCCTCCCGATGCGCGGCGGCGAAATCGAGGCCGTCGCGATTCTTCCCGACGAAGGCGTCCCTCTCGCCGACATCGAGAAGGATTTCGACCCGACCTTCGTCGACGGTCCGTTCCATCCCGTAACCGCGGCGACGACCGTCGTCCTGCCGAAGTTCTCGCTCGAAACCCGCCATGGCGACCTGCTCGGTCCCGCGCTTCGCGCGCGGCAGACCGATCCGGTCGTCCTCCCGCCCTCGTCCGACTTCTCCGCCCTCGCGGGCGGCGACACGGACGAAGTCCCGCCGATCTCCCAGACCGCCGGCCTCGCGATCGACGAAGAAGGCGCCGAGGCCTGGTCCGTTACCGTCTGCCCCGTCCCCGCCTGTGCGGAACCGCCCCCGCCGCCCCGCCGTTTCGTCGCCGACCGTCCGTTCCTCTTCCTCGTCCGCGACGCCAGGCTCGGCACCGTCTTCTTCATCGCCCGCGTCGCCGCCCCCGCCACGCGGAGCCCCGCCGCGGAAAAAACTCACGCAGAGAACGCAGAGAGCGCAGAGGCGCTGTCCTCGATGCCAGACCCCGCCACAATCGTCCGCTACGAGCGCTTCTCCCGCGAGGACGGCGACGGCGAAACGCATGCCGTCGCGAAAGCAGATGGAGACGAAATCCTCGCGTTGCTCGCGAACTGGAAAACCTTCGAAGAGCTTCGACCGAAGCCGAGGCAGCCGGGGGAACCCTGCATCTGCGGCCAGATCCGCCATCCGGATCTCGTTCTCTCCTGTTTCCGGGCCGACGGCTCGTCCAAGGCCGTCGAGTTCTTCCGCGGAATCGACGGTTCGACGAAGAGAACGCGACTCGACATCGAACTGCCGGACGTCAGATGGCCGCGCCGCGTTCCCGACGAGCCCGCCCGCGCGATTCTGGCGAAACTGGACGCCTGGACCGCCGCCGATCGCGCGGCGTTTCTCGCCGTCCCGCTTCCGCGCACCTACGTCTTCCGATCGACCTTCTGGGACGGCGGCACGCTCTCCGGTGTCGCGAAGCTCTTCTACGGAGACGGCAACCAGTGGCGCGTCGTCTGGGAGGCGAACAAGGAGGCCGTCCCGAACCCGGACTACGTCCTTTCCGGAACGCCCCTCGTCATTCCCGCCCTGCCGCGACCTTGACCCCGCCTTCCGTGCCGTGGCAGGGTTCGCCCCCCCGCCACGGCGGCGACATTGTGCGCCCCGTCCTTGCAGAAACCGCTTGCCTCGGCAAGCGGTTTCTGCTACCTTTCCCCCGTAGCGCCGTTCCAGCGTATGGCCAATGGACATCGAAGCCGCAAAAACCGACATTCTCGCCACCGAGGACCTACTTGAACGGGCGCTCAAGCTTTCGGGTCTTGTCACGGCGCTTTTCGCCGAACAGGGCTTCCGCCTTGTCGTCGTGGGCGGTTCGGCCGTGGAGTTCTACACGGAAGGCGGCTACATGTCAGGAGACATCGATTTCTGCCGATTCCTTTCCCGCCCCATACCCCCGCGGCTCGCCCAAGACGTCATGGCCCGGCTCGGGGCGACGGGAGGCCCGCGAAGCTGGCGCGTTCTGGGCCTCTTCGTCGACATGCTCGGCTATCTCGAGAACGAATCGACGAGTCCGAAGCGGAAGTTGGAGACGCCCTATGGCCCGATCGAGCTCATCCCGCCGGAACTGGCGCTCGTCGAGCGGGTGTTGGGCGCCCACTACCCGACGCCGTCGGAGGAAGCTGCCCTCGTCGCCAAGAAAATGATGGCAACGAGCCTTTCGGATCCGACGTTCGACTGGACGGAGGCCGAGCGGCTCGCCGACTTGCCTGATTTCCGCATTCTGCCGGAGTTCCAGACCATGAAAAAGGAGGTGGAAGGTGGAAAAGCCTGACATCGTCATTTCGTGGGACGAATGGAAGCGCGGGCGGGAGGCCAAACGCGCGATTCTTCAACGCCTCGGCCTGGACAAACCGTGCCGTCGCTCCGAAAGCTCATCGGACAAACGTCTGCGCCCTGCCTTCGGCGGCGAACGCGGCCCCGCCTTCGCCCCGGCTCCCGTTCCGGTACGGTAATCCGTCCGGAGATCGGATTTTCGGATTCTCGCGCCGGGCTCTCGGAGTCTCGGGTTCTCGCAGGCAGGGTCGTGACGGGGTGCGTGGCGGGGTGGAGACCAGGGCGGGCGGGTCAGGGAGCCGCGACGGCAACCCGTGGCGCGTCATCTGGGAGGCGAACAAGGCGGCCATCCCGAACCCGGACTACGTCCTTTCCGGAACGCCCCTCGTCATTCCCGCCCTGCCGAGCCCTTGACCCCGCCACGCGGGGCCGTGCGACCTCACCGCGCGGCGGGGGATTCGGGCGGCGCCGCGGACGGCCCGATTGTGTTTTCCGGGGCGGGGTCGAAGGGATTCGCTTCGAGGACCGCGAGGAGGGCGTGGATGCGGCGGTGGTCGGCGGGGGTCGCGTAGACGAGCAGGTCGCTGCTGAAGGGAAGGTGGCGGATGCGCGAGCCGTCGGGGAAGCGGACGCCGCGCTCGGCGAGCCACGCCTTCCATTCGGCGGTTTGGTCGGGGGCGGGCTTGCGCCGCTCCGTTCTCTGGCGGTGGAACGTCGTCTCGTCCGCGGGCCACGGGACGGGCCATTGTGTCCATGCCATCGGGCCGTCTTCGGCGGCGGCCTTCGCGGCGTCGCGGCGGACCTTCCACATCGGGTGCTCCGGGTCGCGCGGGGCGTTCCAGTCGGGGAGCGGGAGCGCGCGGCGCTGCGCGAACATCCAGTCCCACATTTCGTCGCAGTCCCACGCCTGGTCCCACGAGGCGCGGGAGAGGTCGGAGAGCTCCGTGATGCGCATCTCGCCGCCGCGCGACGGCAGCAGGTCGGCGTAGCGGCGGGGCCAGCGCACGTCGTGGCGCCACTTCTCCCAGTCGGCGGGGCGGTAGAAGTGCCAGATGTGGAGGGGCGCGTCGTCGGGGATGCGGTCGGTTTGCCAGATCGCGGTGTCGGTGGTGGCGACGGCGGCGAAGACGCCTGGGACTTCCTGCTGGATGCAGACGAGCTCGCCCGCGCCGCGCGAGAGGCCGGCGCCGTAGAGGCGGGAAAGGTCGACGCGCGGCCCCGAGCCGGCGGCGTCGCGCTCGGCGGCGAGGGCGGCGACGAGGTTCAGGGCGGCGCGCTCGTTGTCGTTGGGGCCGCCGTCGGCGAGGTAGCCCATCAGATGGTGGCCCGGGTCGGGGGCGAGGGCGAGGAGGAAGCAGGGGTGGCGCGCTTGGAAGGCGGGCGAGCAGACCTTCTCGTAGATGCCGCGCTGGCGGAACTGCGCGTCGAGGCCGGGGCCGAGCTCGCCGCTGCCGGGCAGGAAGAGCAGGAGCGGGAGCGCGGCGCCGGCGGGGGCGTTCGTCGGCTCGAAGAAGAGGAAGGAGAGGCGGTTGGTGTCGCCCGCGTTCCACGAATGGCGGCCGCGCTGGACGAAGACGCCGGCGCGCAGGCCGTAGCGCGCCATTTCGGCGCGGAGCGCGGGCGAGGGGTCCGGGTAGGGCTCGACGTGGCCGTTGTCGTCGACCGGCGGCGGGGGCTTGACCTCGGGCGGCGGAGGCGGCGCGTGCTCGCCGCGCAGGACCAGCTTGCCGAAGGTGGCGCGGCCCGCGGCTCGGCGGGCCGCGGTGCGGGCGTGGTGGCCCGCGAGCGGGGAGCCTTCGTGGATGGAGTACGGCCCCTTCCGATAGTTGCCGCCGAACGTGGCCCAGTCGGCCGCCTGCCCGTCGGTCTGGTCGACGAACATGTCGACCTCGTCCGGGTTGTCGATGCCGGCGCGCCGGCAGAGGTCGCGGGCGAAAGCCTCGACGAATTCGGGCGGGTCGGACGCGACGGCGTGGCCGGCGTGGTCGCCCATGTCGCGCACGGCGTACCACCGCGCCTCGTCGAGTTCGATGGCGTAGATCGGGCACAGGACCCGGTTGGTGGCCGGCCCTTCGTCCAGGGAGAGGACGCCGCCGACCATGCGCGGAGGGGAGACGACGGTCCGAAGAACGCAAACGTCCGCGACGGCGTCCGCGGCGCGGCGCAGCTCGCGGATGTAGCCGGCGACGCGCAGCCACGGGACGAGCTGCTCCTCGACGAGCGGCTTGTCGCCCGAACGGTCGTCGACCATCCTCTCGACGAACTCCCGGCGGCCCCAGCACTCGCGGCAGGTCGCGTTCCGGTTGTCGGCGGTATACCGCCCGGAGAGGTCGGGCAGCGCGAGGACGCGGCGCAGGAGCCGCACGCGGAGGGCGAGGCGCTCGGCGGGCGTTTCGGCCTCGCGGAACAGGTCGTCGAGCCCGGGGCCGGAGGGTTCGGCCTCCTTTCCGTTCACAATCAGGACGCCGCGGCCGTTCACAAAATCGCAGAAGTCGCGGAAGGCGTTGTCGAATTTTCCGGACGAGCCGTCCGTCGGGGCCAGCCAGAGGCGTTTCAGGCGCAGGGCGGCGAGCTCCGCGCGGAGCGAGCGGGCGAGCGCGGACGGGAGGCCAAGGTCCGGGACGCGAACGGCGGCCGCGTCGGGGTCGTCGCCGGCGTTCTCGACGAGCGCGCGGGCGGCGGCGCGGACGAGCTCCGCGACGGCGGCGTCGAGCGGATCGGGCGGCGGTGCGTCGAGCGCGCGGGCGAAGAGCGCGGCGGCCTTGTCGGGCGAAAGTCCCTTGCGCCCCCACGCCTCGCGCAGGGCGCGGCCGCGGGCGAGGTCCTCGTCCCAGGCGGGGTCGAACGCGGGCGCGGCGCGCAGGAGGCGGTTCGAGACGGCGCCGAGGATGCGTTCGGGCGGTTCGCGCCGGGCGTCGTAGGCGCGCAGCTCCGCGGCCCAGGAGTGGACGGCGGCGGCGAAGCGCTCCGGGTCGGGGATGCCGCGGTCG
>CADBEF010000162.1 GCA_902793555.1 uncultured bacterium
ATGGCCGATTCCGAGAGGCGGACGAGCAGCGGGAAGTCCGCGAGCGTGACGCCGCTCGGCACGCCCGTCACGGTGATGGCGAGCGTCTTGTCGTAGAAGGCCCCGGAGGCGGGGCCGGCCAGCAGCGCGCAGGCGCCGAAGGCGGCGAGGAGGGTTCGGGCGTTCGTTTTCATGGAGGGTCCTGTTGGTGGCGGGGTTTCGTGGATGCTACCGGATCTCAATGGCGGTGAGGTCCGCGTCGAGGGGAAGGTTCCGGCCCCAGGCGCCGGGGATGAACTGCAGCTCCGCGCCGATCCCCTTGCCCGAGAGGTCGATGTCGCCGGCGGGCAGGGGGACGTCGATTTCGACGGTCGGGCGCTCGGGCGTCGCGAGGAAGCAGCCGGGCCGGTCGTTGTCCGCGCCGAAGGGGATCTTGCCGAGGCCGGGGACGAGGAAGAAGCCCTTCACGAGGACCGAGGTGCCGTTCTTGGCGGTGAGCGCGCAGTGCAGCGTGCGTCCGGCGGCCGACGTGGCGGGGTGTCCCGCGGCCCACGCGGCCCAGGAGCGGCGCGCCTCCAGGCCGCGGTCGGCCCAGAACTGCTGGTGCACCATGTTGCCGCCGGCGCCGTGCGTGTCGACGTGCAGCGAGCCGTCGGCCGCGAAGGTGAAGAACCTGAGCGCGGCGCCGTTGCCGTTCACGTTGCCGTAGCCCATCGACTGGCCCCAGCAGCCGCTGTAGTCGTCCGGGCCGCCCACGGCCCAGCGCAGCGCGACGTCGGCGGCCTTGCCCGGCCCGGGCGGCGGGGGCGGGACGTTCTTCGCCTCGACCTCGGCGACCCACTTCGCGAACGTCGCGTCGTCGAGCCGGCCGTGCCACGCGCCGAGGAAGGTGTCGACGAGGCGCGGCTCGGTCCACCGCGCGGTGCGGCGGTCGACGAGGCCCATGTCGAAGCCGCCTCCGTTGTCCCAGAGGATCACGGGGAAGCCGTAGGAGCGCGCCGTCTCCATGTACTGCCGCGCCCACTTCATGCGCTCGGCCTCGTTGGGGACGTAGTGGAGGGCGTCCAGGAAGCGGTGCTGCGCGTTCACCTCGCCGAGGACGAGCGGGACGCCGCGGTCGGTGAAGTATTTCTTGAACAAGGGGAAGAAAAGCCCGAGCCGCCGCGCGGCGTGCGCGGGATCGTGCTTCTTGCGGTCGCCCCAGAGGCAGAAGTCGCCGGGCTCGTAGCAGTGGATGTCGGCGATGATGCGGTCGCCGTCCGGTTCGGGGCTGCGCCACCCGGCGCACGTCGCCTCCTGGAAGCCCGCCGCGTAGGTCGGGACCATGAGGTACCGCTTCGCGTTGTTGCCGCCCGTGGCGCGGACGGCCTCGACGAAGATCTCCGCCCAGCGGTTCACCGTCTCGAAGTATTCGGCGCGGCCGGTCCAGTCGTCCTGCCCCTTCTGCCGGCCGTCGGGGCCGCCGTAGCCGCGCGCCTTGCGCCGTCGTGGTGCGTGTTCACGATCGTGACGAGCCCCTCGTCGAGGCACCAGCCGGCGACCTCCTTCACGCGGGCGAGGAACGCGGGCTCGATCGGGTGGCCGGGCGCGTCGTGGTCGAAGCGGCGGTCCCACGTGACGGGGATGCGCACCGTGTCGAACCCCTTCGCCCGGTAGGCGCGGATCAGCTCGCGCGTCACCGGGACGTTGCCCCAGTCGGTCTCGTTGCCGCTCGGCACGTCCAGCGTGTTGCCGATGTTGATGCCGACGACGTGGATCTCGTCGCGGACGAAATCGGCCGCGCTGCGCGAGAACGGCTCGGGCCCGGCGGCGAAGGCGCACGCGGCGGTCGCGGACAGGAGGAGCGGAAGCGCTTTGCGCGGAGACCGGAGTTCCATGTCGGGGGGCGGGTGACTGCGTTGCGTCAAGAAACGATGAACGGCGAAGCGGGAAACGGCGAAGGGGAGGCGGTGAAGTGGGGGGAATTCTACCCGAACGGACCTTGCGGAGTCAAGGAGAAATATTCATGTCTTATACATGTATAATTTTTTTGCTTGACTCGGCCCCGCCGAATGCCGTATGCTTGCCCTCGTCGCGCATCGCCCGGCCGACTTCAAGCGGCGAAGCCGCGACTTCAAGGCCCGAAGGGCCGACTTCCCATGACCAAGCATCTTCCCCCCTACGCCGAACTGGCCGCCCGCCTCCGCGAGCGGATCGAGAGGGAGTCCCTGCCGCCGGGCTCGTGGATCGGCACCGAGGTGGCGATCGCCGCGAAGAGCGGACTCTCGCGGATGACCGTGCGCCGCGCCGTGCAGTCGCTCGTGGACGAGGGCCTCGTCGAGCGCCGCGCGGGGCGCGGCGTGTTCGTGCGCGGCGAGCGCGCGGCGACCCGCCGGATCCGCGTCGTCGCCGGCAACCTGCTCTGGACGCCCGCCGTGCGCGTGGCGCAGGCGGTGCAGGAGGGCGCGGCCGCGGCCGGGTTCGAGGCCTCGGTCTTCGACGGCCGCGGCGACCTGGACGCCGTCGTCGCGGAGCTGCTCGCCCTGCCGGGCTCCGGCGCGGCGGGCGCGGTCGTGATGTCGCAGCACGACCCGGCGTTCAACCGCGCGCTCGCGGCGCTCGTCGCCGCGGACTTCCCGTTCGTCGTCGCGGATCAGACGCTCTCCGACCTGCCGGGCGCGTCGGTCGCCTCGGACAACCGCGCGGGCGGCCGCCTCGCGGCGGAGGCGCTGCTTGCGGCGGGCCACCGCCGGCTCGCGTTCCTCGGCGACCTCGCGGCCGACACGACGGCCGAGCGCGCGCAGGGCGCGGCGGACGCCTGCGCGGCGGCGCTCGTCCCGCCGCCGCTGCGGCTCGACATCCCCGGGCAGCGCTTTGCGAACTGGGAGCCCGCGATCCGGGAGCGGATCGGGGAGCTGCTCCGCGCGCGGCCCCGCCCGACCGCGCTCGTGTGCAGTTGCGACGCCGTCGCGCGCCACGCGGTCCGCGCGCTCGCGAAGCGAGGCGTCGCGGTCCCGCGCGCGATGAGCGTCACGGGCTTCGACGACGACCCGATCGCCGAATGGGTCTCGCCCGCGCTCACCACGGTCCGCCAGGACTTCGCCGAAATGGGCCGCCGCGCGCTCGCGCTTCTCTCCGAACGGCTCGTGGCGGGGTCCGCACCCCGCCACGTGGCCGTGCCCGTCTCGCTCGTCCGGCGCGAGACCATCGCCCCCCCGCCGCGCCCGCGCCACCGCGTCGCCGCCTGCCGGCGCGTCTGACCTCCCTCGCGAACCCGCCCTTTCCGCGCCATGCCCTCCGAACCGCTCTCCCGCCGCCGCGCCGAGTTCCTCCGTTCGCCGCCTCCGACGAAGGACGCCGCCATCCTGCGCTTCTCCGGCCTTCCCGACGGCCTCGACGTCTACAACTGCACCCCGCCCTTCCCGTGGCGCGGCGGGCGCGCCCTCTTCGGGCGCGTCGAGCCGCACGCGAACTGGGCCGACTCCTGGACCGCGCTCTTCGCGGAGACGGCGCCCGACGAGTTCGCGCTCGTCCCCGAGTTCCGCTGGCTGGAGATCGAGGACCCGTTCCTGGCCGTGTTCGGGGACGAGTGGATCCTCGGCGGCACGCGCGTGAAGAAGGCGGCCGGCGCCGTGTGCGGCTTCCGCTGCGACTTCTACCGCGGCCGCGGACCGCTCGGCCTCTCGCACTTCGCCAGCGGTCCCGACGACATGAAGGACCTGCGCCTCGTCCCGCTCCCGGACGGCCGCGCCGGGCTCTTCACCCGTCCGCGCGGACCGGAGGTCGTCGCGCGCTACGGCAGCGAATCGGTGATCGGCTGGACGGTCCTGTCCTCCCCCGGCGCGCTCGGGCCCGACGCGGCGGCGCGCGCCGAGATCCTGCCCGACGTCTTCGGCCCCGGCGAATGGGGCGGCTGCAACCAGTGCGTCCCGCTGCCGGACGGCCGCATCGGCGTGGCGGCCCACCTCTGCCACGAGGGGGAGCGGGCCTCGAACGGCAAGGCCATGCAGCACTACTGCAACGCGGCGTTCGTGCTGGACCCCGCCACCGGCCGCGCCACGCCGCCCCGCCTCGTCGCCACGCGCGGCACCTACGGCGGCGAGATCGTCCCGAAGGAGCCGCACCTCGCCGACTGCGCCTTCACCTCCGGCCTCGTCCGCCGTCCGGACGGCCTCTGGGACCTGTACTCCGGCCTTTGCGACAGCGCCGAGGGCCGCGTCACCCTCCTCTTCGACCCCTTCGACCCGATTTCCTGAACCCACATGCCCTAACGCACGCCATGAAACACACGACCCTCGCCGCGCTCTTCGCGGCCCTCGCGCTCCCCCTCGCCGCCCACGCCGGATGGCTTCCGACGGGCGGGGGCGACTTCTACTACACCAACACGGTCAACTGGACCGACGGCGTCATCGACAACGCCTACGACGCCGCGTTCTCCGCCAAGGCGACGCAGAACCTGCTCTTCGACGCCCCCTTCGACTTCACGAACGGCCTCTCGTTCACCCATCCGGGAGAAATCACGACCGTCTTCCGCGGGCAAGGCGGCAACGTGGCCGTGCGGCTGCTCGGCGACATCGAGGTCAACAAGAGCGCCAACGGAAGCAAGGGTTCGCTCACGTTCGGCAGCAACACCGACGGCCAGCACCTCGACATCGACCTCGGCGGCGCCAAGCGGACGATCCACAACGCCAACCTCGACGTCTATCTGCGCAACACGCTCTTCAACGGCGACCTCCGCATCCTGAACGGCAACTGGGCCTACCTGAGCGGCGCAGGTGGCATCCCCGCCGGCACGCTGGAGATCGCACCCGCGTCGACGATCGTGCTCGATAGCAGCGTCCGCAACGAAACGGGCGCCACGCGTGCCGGCTCCGTCCGCCTGACGCGCTCCACGCTCCTCGCGCGCGGCAACCCCGGCGCCGATTCGACCGAAACGATCGCCGGGCCGATCGTCGTCGACGGTAGCGAGGGCGGGTGCTCGTTCATCTCCCTCAACGGCGGCAGCGGCCACACGGAGCTCCTCACGGCGACCGCCCTCGAGCGCGAGCCGTGGGTCCCGGTCTCCATCAGCGGCGCGACGCTCGGCGCGGCGGACGGCTCCGGCGTCGTCGCCCGGTTCCTGCTGGACACGCCGCCGGCGCTCGTCGGCGGCGGCGGGGCCGCCGGATCGACCGAGATATCCATCGTTCCGGGCGTGATCGGGTCGAAGGCGTATCGCGGCGGCGGAAACGGCGACTACACGCTGACCTTTCTCACCTACGATTCCCAAACCGGATTCCGCCCGCTCGAACTCGACACCGAGTTCGTGCAGGAGGACGCCTTCCCCATCGGGCAGACGACCGCCGCCAACGTCCGCGTCGCCTACGGAGCCACGGTCGACGTCTCGGCCGAAACGACCATCAACGCCCTCCTGGTCCAGGGCAGGGACGCCAAGGGAACGAACACCTACGTGAACGGTACGGGGCCTCTCCACGTCACGAGCGGGCAGGTCATCATCGGCTACCACCGGAACTCCTCTCCCAACGTGAACGTCCCGCTCGACTTCGGCTCCGCGACGGGGTTCATCGAGTACCCGCAGGGAAAGGGCTCCTACATGAACGGCGCCATCTCCGGCACCGGAGGCGTCGTCTTCTACCAGGCCTCCACCGCGACCACCGGTGGCGGTCTCACGCTGGGCGGAGGCTCCTCCCATACGTGGACCGGAGACACCTACATCCTCTCGCAGTTCGCCGCCGACGCCAACGCGCTGCCCGGGCGCGACCGACTCGGCGACCTCTACGTCCACGGCATGCTGGAGGTGGACGAGGGCACCTACAACGGCCTCAACGGCTGCGGAATCATCCGCCGCCGGTCCTCCGGAAGCGGCACCCTCTCCTTCGGCGACAACGACGCCGACGGCGACTTCACCGGGCGGTTCGAGCAGAACAAGGGCAAGTTCACCATCCGCAAGATCGGCGCCGGCACGCAGCGCCTCGCCTGCTCGTCGATGGTCGGCATCAACGGCCTCCAGGCCAACGAAGGCACGCTGATCCTCGACGGAACGCTCAGCGAATCGTCCGTCACGGTCGCCAACGGCGCGGCCTTCGGCGGCGGCGGCGAGGTCGCCAACGGCGGCGTCACCTTCGCGGATGGCTCCACTTTCGCCGTGCAGATCGCCGACAACACGATTCCCTGCCTGACGGTCTCCGGCGCCGTGATCGGCTCGCCCGCGGTGGAGGTCTCCGCCGAAGGGCGCGTGAGCGACGACCTCTCCGGCTGCATCCTGCGCGCCGGCTCCGCCCTCCAGGGGACCTTCACCTGCGCCACGAAAGGCTACACGATCGAACTCCGCGAAAACGACACCGAGCTTTGGTTGAACAAGATCCCCGTCGCCCTGCTGATCGTGGTGAAGTGACTCCGGGCTGAAGCCCGGAGCACAGAACCGGCTTCGCACCGCCACACCGCCTTTTCCGCCCCATGGATCGCCCTCCGCCAGCCCCGCCACCGAGCGAAGCCGGTTCTGTGCTCGGAGCTTCAGCTCCGAGTGTCCCCCGCCGCCCGCTCCGGCCCTCCATGCTCCGCCGTTGCCGCAACTGGGACTACCGGGGCCGGGGCATCTACCTGGTCACGCTCACGCTCCGCGACCGCTCCCGGCCGCTGCTCGGCCGGCTCGCGATCGAACGCGATGGAGGAGGCGATCCGGAGCAGGTCCGCGCGCACATCGATCCCACCGGTCTCGGCGCCGCGGTCGAAGCGCTCTGGCGGGATCTCTCCGCGCTTGCCCCAGAGGCCAAGCCGCTCGCCTGCCAACTCATGCCCGACCACTTTCACGGCATCGTCTTCGTGCGCGAGCCGATGCCGCGCCCGCTCGGCAACCTGGTCGCGGCCTTCAAGGCGGGCTGCACCAAGACGGCCGGCCAGCCGATCTGGGCGACGGGATTCCACGACTCGATCCTCTTCGGGCGCGACCAGCTGGACCGCATGTTCGCCTACGTGCGCGACAACCCCCGCCGCCTCGCGGTGAAACGCCTCCACCCGGATCTCTTCCAGGTGCGCCGCCCGCTGGCCCTGCCGGGCTGGCCGGGGCTGGAGGCGATCGGCAATCCGTTCCTCCTCGAGCGGCCGAACCTGATCCAAGTGCAATGCTCGCGGCGGATCGCGCCAGAGGCGCTCGCTGAAAAGAAGGAGGCGCTTCTGGCCGCGGCGCGGCGGGGCGCGGTGCTGGTGAGCCCCTGCATCAGTCCCGGCGAGAAGGAGATCGCCGCCGCCGCCTTCGAGGAAGGGCTGCCACTCGTCACCATCCTCGAGAACGGCTTCGCCCCGCTCTACAAACCGGCGGGCAAGCGCTTCGACGCCTGCGCGGCGGGGCGGCTCCTGCTCCTCGCGCCCTGGCCGCACCATACGGATGCGCGCACCATCACCCGCGCGCAGTGCCTCGCGCTCAACCGGCTCGCGGAGGAGGTGTGCGCACTCCGGGCTGAAGCCCGGAGCACAGAACCGGCTTCGCGCTTGCCGGGCGGGGACCGGAGCGCAGAACCCGCACTCCGGGCTGAAGCCCGGAGCACAGAACCGGCTTCGCGCTTGCCGGGCGGGGACCGGAGCACAGAACCGGCTTCGTGACACACACACTGGAAACCAACGCAATGAATGAGACCATGAATACCCGCTCGGCGCGAAGCCGGTTCTGTGCTCGGAGCTTCAGCTCCGAGTGCCCGCGAAGCCGGTTCTGTGCCCGAGGCTTCAGCCTCGGGATCCTCGCCATCCTCGCCCTTTCCGCCTCCGCCGCTTCCCTCGTCCCGAACGGCGGCTTCGAGGAAGGCGCCGACGCGCCCGCCACGTGGGGCGCGCCGAATCCCGCCAAGGGCATCGACTTCCCGGTCGAGGACGGCAACCGCTTCGCCCGGATCCATTCCGACGGCGGAACCGCCATGCTCTATCGCGAAATCAACATCCCCGCCGGGACCGAGGCCCTGCGCCTTTCCTGGAAGTGGCGCGTGACCGGCCTCAAAAAGGGTAACCAG
>CADBEF010000163.1 GCA_902793555.1 uncultured bacterium
GGTCGAAGCGGAGCCGGCCGCCGGGCGCGGGACGCAGCGCCGCGCGGAGGGTTCCGTCCGAGAGCAGCCGGCCGACGGCCGACGCGAGGTCGCGCAGCGGCCCCGTGCGCAGCCGGTTCGACCGGGTGTCGTTGAAGAAGAACCTGACGGTGAAGGACGCCTTGTCGAACGCGACGGTCGGCACGGCGCTGCGCAGCGTCCAGGCGAGCGCGTCGGCGGGGACGGCGGCGAAGTCGCCGTCGCGCAGAAGCGCCGGCGCGGGGAGGGCGGCGACCTCCGGGGCGGCCGTGCCGGGAATCGGTCGCAGCGACTTGGAGAAGAGCAGCCCCTTCTCGCGGGAGACGACGAGCGCGAAGTCGCACGCCGCGTCGACCTCGAAGCCGGGTTCCGCCCCCAGGGAAATCTGGAAGGACCCGCCGAATTCGCGCGGCCGCCCCGTGGCGGAGTCCAGGGTTGCGTCCTTCGCGTCGGGGATCAGGCGGACGTCGAAGAGTTCCGACGGTCTGGGATTCCGGGTGTCGGAAGGCGCCGTCCCGTCCGGCGATTTGCCTTTCGGTCGCCGGAAGGTTCGGTCGATCGACGCGACGCGCGCGGAAAGAACGGCGTCGGGGAGCACCGGACGGAGGTCGTGAAACGCGGCACGAGCGGGGAAGGCGGATTCGCGCGACGCGACGAGCGTCCGGTCGCCCTCGAACGCGACCCAGAACGAACCGAACGGAAACGCCGCGAGCCCGTCCGCGCAGACGACGCTCTGCGCGCCGATGTGCCGCGCGACCGCGGGATCGACGCCGGCGCGGGCGAGGGGCAGGGAGAGGAGGAAATCCGACCGGCGCCAGTTGTCGGGGTCGATGTTCCACACCGCGGCGAAGACGGGCTTCGCGCGGTCCATCGCGGAGAGTCCGTTGCCGCCGAGGACGCCTTCGAAGAGTCCGGTCGTTTGCGCTGCGACCAAGGCCGGGGCGTTCGTTTCGCCGGACCCTTCGGCGATCGGTTCGACGAGGACGCGGAGCGCCTCGAGGGCGGCGTCCGCGCGTTCGAGGCGCAGGAGGACCGCGGGCGGATCGTCCGCGTCCGCCCGTGCGGCGGGGGCGGCGGCGCCGGGCGCGAAGGCCTCGCGGAGCGAATCCGGGATCGCGGGATCCTGCGCGGACGCCGTCGCGGCGAGCGCGCCGTTCAGGACGAAGAGCGGGAGGAGGAGACGTTTCATTTCGTGGCTTTTCGGATCGGCGCGCGGAACGCCGCGCCGACGGTGTCGATTCTAGGAAAGCGCCGCGCCGCGAGTCAACCCCTCCGCGGCCCGAAAACGCATTTCCCACACTTTCCCACAATTGCCCCCGCAAGCGGGAAAACCCTTGCGTCCCGCGGCGGCGTCTGCTAGCATCGCCCGCGTTTCCGGAATGACGACGCTGCTCTGCGAAAACCTGACGCTCCGCCTCGGAGGTCGTGCCGTGGTCGATGGATTCTCCGAGTCCTTCGAGCCGGGGTCGCTGTCCGTCCTCGTCGGGCCGAACGGCGTCGGCAAGACGACGCTTCTGCGCGCCCTCGCCCGGTCGCTCGCGCCGAGCGCCGGACGCGTGCTGCTGGACGGCGTCCCGGTCGCGGCGGTTCCCCGCCCGGCCTACGCGCGCCGCGTCGCGTGGCTCCCGCAGTCGCCCGACGCCCGCTCGCTCGCCGGCTTCCCCGTGCGCGCCGCGGTCGCCGCGGGACGCCTCCCGCACGCCGGCTTCTTCGGCGCGCTCACGCGCCGCGACGAGGAGGCGGTCGACCGCGCGCTCGAGGCGACCGGCCTCACGCCCCTCGCCGGCGCCGACGCCGGCTCGCTCTCCGGCGGCGAGACGCGCCGCATGTTCCTCGCCGCCGCCCTCGCGCAGGAGGCGGACATCCTCCTCCTCGACGAGCCCTTCGAGGGCCTTGACGCCGAGGCCCGCGCCTCCCTCGCCGTCCTCCTCCGTGCCCAGCTCGCTGCCGGCCGCACCGTCGTCCTCGCCACGCACGACCTCGCGCCGATCGGGTCGATCCCGCATCGCGTGATCGAAATGGCTCCGCTCGGGGAAGGAACGCAACGGCTTCGCCGCGCAACCTTGGCGGAACCGCTTCCCGCACCGGACGCCGCTTCGCGGCTGTGCGGAGAAGCGGTTCCGCAAGAGTCCCCCCGACCGGAAAGAGCTGGCGAAGACCGGTTCCGCATAGCCGCCGAAGGCGGCGTGCGATGCGGACCGGCCTTCGCCCGGGATGGCGTCGCGAAGCGATTGCGTTTTCTCCTTCTTTTGATTCTTGCGGTCGCCGTGCTGTGCGCGGCGACCGCAAGGGGATGCCCGCCGGGGCTGCTGTGGAGCTACCGCGTGCCGCGGCTGCTGTGCGCGTTCTCCGTCGGCGGAATCCTCGCCGTGGCGGGGTGCGTCTACCAGACGCTCTTCCGCAACCCGCTCGCCTCGCCCTACACGCTCGGGACGGCGTCCGGCGCGACGCTCGGCGCGTGTCTCGCGACCGCGCTTTCGGCCGGCGCCGCGCCGGTCGGCGGGGCTGCGTTCGCCGGCGCGATCCTCTCGCTCGCGCTCGTCCGCGCGTGCGGCGGCTCCGGCGCGCGGACGGCGCGGCTGCTCCTCGGCGGCATCGCCTGCGCGTATCTCTTCGGCGCCGGCACGATGCTCTGCCAGCTCGCGCTCTCGCCGTGGGAGAGCTTCTCGATGGCGCACTGGAGCCTCGGCGGGATCGTCGTGCCGGAAGGCCCGTGGCGCTTCGCGCTCCCCGCCGCGTGGTGCGCCTCGCTCGCGCTCGCGGCCCTGTCGCGTCCGCTCGACGCGCTCCTCGCGGGCGACGACGCCGCGCTCTCGCACGGCCTCGACCCGGCCCGCCTGCGCCTCTCGCTGCTCGCCGCCTCGGCGCTCCTCGTCGCCTGCGCCGTGGCGGTGTGCGGCCCCGTGGGCTTCGTGGGCCTGCTCGTCCCGCATGTCGCGCGCCTCGCCGCGGGCGGCGCCCACCGCCGGCTCCTCCCCGCCTGCGCCATCGGCGGCGGCCTCTTCCTCGCGCTCTGCGACGCCGCCGCACGCGCCCTTCCGCTCGCCGCCACCCCGCCCGTCGGCGTCGTCACCGCCGCCCTCGGCGCCCCCGCGCTCGTCTTCCTCCTCGCCCGCAAGTCCTCCGTGGCGGGGTGAGGGGCGAGCCCCTCACCCCGCCACGGAGGACGTTGATCGCGCCACATCTGTCTTTCAAATTTGACAATGGATATCCATTTGACATGCGATTCGAATGCTGATATCATTCTTTGCACATTACGAACACAACACAGGAGGCATCATGCAAGCGCAATCCCTGATTCAGATTCGGGTTGATCGCCCGCTGAAGGAGGAGGTCTCGGAGATTTTCTCTTCGCTGGGGCTCGACATGTCGACGGCGGTCCGGATGTTCTTCCAGCGCTGCCGGCTCGAGAAGGGTATACCGTTCTCGCTCACGCTGGGGCGCGACGGCGCGGAGACGCCGCGCGCCCGGATCGGCATTGCCAAAGGAAGGTGGCGTTTCCCCAAGGACTGGGAGAAGCTCGACAAGAAGCTCGACAAGCAGATCGAGGACGACTTCTATGAAGGTTCTTTTTGACACGCACGCCCTGCTGTGGTTCCTGTCGGACAACCGGATGCTTCCCCGGAAGATTCGTTCGCGCCTTCTCGAGCCCGGCACGAATCTGTTCTTCAGCGCGGTCTCGATTCTGGAAATCGCCATCAAGCATTCGTTGAAGCCGGACGCCATGCCCTGCGAACCGGACGAGGTTCGCGCGGCCGCCGAGACATCCGGCCTTTCCGAACTTCCGTTCCTCGCGAAGCACTCCGTCGTCGTCGGCGCGCTTCCTTGGCTCCACCGCGATCCATTCGACCGGATGCTGCTTGCCCAGGCCCGCGCCGAAGGGCTTTCCCTTCTCACTCACGATGACGCCATCGCCGCATACGGCGATGGCGTCGTCTCGTTCTGACAAATGGCGGACCCATGATCAAAACCATACAGGGCGACATCACGACCCTGGCGGTCGACGCCATCGTCAACGCGGCCAACCAGAGGATGCTGGGCGGCGGCGGCGTGGACGGCGCGATCCACCGCGCCGCCGGCCGCGAACTCTACGAAGCTTGCCTCGCTGTGCCGGAAGTGCGGCCGGGCGTCCGCTGCCCGACCGGCGAGGCCCGCATCACCCCGGGCTTCCGCCTGCCCGCGAAGTTCGTGATCCACACCGTCGGCCCCGTCTACCGCGACGGCCGCCACGGCGAGCCCGAGCTCCTCGCCGCCTGCTATCGCAACTCCCTCGCCCTCGCCGCGGAGAACGCCTGCCGCTCCATCGCCTTCCCCTGCATCTCCACCGGGGTCTACGGCTATCCCATCGAAGATGCGGCGAAAATCGCAGTGCGGGAAGTCCAAGCCGCCGTGTCCGCCCGCGCGTCCTCGCGGCCGGACGCAACGGCGGACATGGAAGTGGTGTTCTGCTGCTTCTCGGCGAGGGACAAGACCATCTACGACCGCATCGTTCCATGAGGATCAATGCAAAGACGCTCCCTCTCATCGCCGCCCGGGCTCGGACCGGGCGGGTGGTGGCGTTCGACACGGAGACGACGGGCGGGACGGCGTGGGACGAGATCTGCCAGATCGCCGCGGCGGAGTTCGTCGACGGCGCGCTTGGGCGGACGCTGGCGCTCTATGTCCGGCCGACGTGCCCGATGAACCCGTGGGCGGAGGCGATCCACGGGCTGTCGATGCCGTTCCTCCGGGAGCACGGCATCGCGCCGGAGGAGGCGATGCGGCGGTTCTTCGACTTCGTCGGCGAGGACGCGCTGCTCGTCGCCCACAACGCCGCGTTCGACCTGCGGATGCTCCGGCAGGAGTGCGGCAAGTTCGACCTGTGCTTCGCGTGCGAGGGCGTCGAGGTCTGCGACACGCTCGCGCTTTCGCGCCGGCTCCGGCCCGACCTGCCCAACCACCGGCTCGCGACCCTCGTCGAGCTTCTCCCCGTCGACGGCGTCAACAGCCACGACGCGCTCGACGACGCCCTCGCCTGCGCGGGCGCGTTCTTCAAGCTGCTGGAGGGGCGGCCCTGACCGTCATCGGTTGAAGGACCGGATCTTCTCGAGCATGGCGGCGTTCCAGGCGGCGTCGCCGGGAAGCTGGCGGCGGCAGTTGCCGTCAGGGACGCGGGCGAAGGACGCGCCGCCGTGCGGCGCGATCTCGACGGTCCCGCGATCGCCCAGCGCGAACGGTGCGTCGCCCTCCACGGCCTGGACGACAGCCAGCGGGTCCCACATCCGCTGTCCCGTGTCGCAGTCGCATTGCAGGTAGACCTGTTTGATCGGGTGGCAGTCGGTTCCATCGAGGTCGGCGACGACCTGCGCGGGCGGATAGTCGATCGCGTCGCCGACCTCGGCGGTGGAGAAGACGACATCCACGTCCCGGGGCCAGAGGCGGAAGAACGTCCGGACCGCCTCCGGATCCATGGCGAAGTTGTATTCGGGCTCGGCGTCTTTCGCGAACGTGCCGCCCATCACGATCGCGCGCGAGACCTTCCGGCGGACCAGCGCCACGCCGCCGAGGGGCGAAAGGTCGTCCGGCGGCGACTCCAGCAGCTGCGCGAGGCAGGTGAGGAAGCCGATCGAGCAGATCGTGACGCTGCCGTCGGGCTGGCCGGCGAGGAGCCGCCGGTAGAGGACCCAGCCGTCGGGGCGTCCGCCGGGACCGGGCGCGGCGCGGGGGAAGAGGGGGCGGCCGTTGGCGTCCGTCGAGTCCGCCACGTGCGCGTAGTCGATGAAGACCATCGCCTTCTCCGGGCCGCGGCGGACGAGGCCGACGGGCAGGTCGGGGCGGCCCGCCCAGGCGTTCATCGCGTCGACGAACGCCGCGTTCGCTTCGCCCGGGCGGTCGACGACCACGCCGAGCAGCCGGCACCGCCCGGCTTCCTCGTAGCGGTAGAGCATCTCGAGGGCGAAGAGGTCGTCGGTCGACGAGCCGACGTCGGTGTCGAGGATGATGCGGGGTACCGGCGCAACCGCCGCCGACCCGGACGGGGACGTCGTCGTCGAACATCCGGCGAGGAGCAAAGCGGCCAGACCGAGCGCCGAACGGGCGGCAAGTGGCGTGATGCGTTGCATGCCGTTGATTCTACGGAAAACGGTCCGTCCTGTCCACGGGAATGCTCGCCGGCGCTGTAATGGGTCAGGAAATGGGGGGAGCATGCGACCACGGCGATTTGAGCCCTTCGGGCAAGGGAGGCGGAGCCGAAAATCCCGGGCCCGTGCGGTCGGGGCGCCCGCGCGGCGGTCTCGCGGCGCTCGTCGGTGC
>CADBEF010000164.1 GCA_902793555.1 uncultured bacterium
CGGCGCGGCGTCCGGCCGCGGCGGCGCCGGGGCCGTGCCTGCGCGTCCGCGGCGCGGCGCTGCACAACCTGAAGCGCTGCGACGCGGACTTCCCGCTCGGGCGCCTCACGGCGGTGACCGGCGTGTCGGGCTCGGGCAAGAGCTCGCTCGTGGGCGAGGTGCTGGGCGGCAACGCGGCGCGCTTCCTGCGCGCCGCCCGCGCGGACCGCGCCCGCTTCGCGTGGGAGGGGTGCGCCGCGGTCGAGGGGCTGGACGCGTTCGAGAAAGTCGTGGACGTCGGCGCCGCGGCGCACGGGCGCAACCCGCGCGCGAACCTGCTCACCTTCACCGGCGCGTGGGACCGCATCCGCGCGCTCTACGCCGCGACGCCGCTCGCGAAGGCGCGCGGCTACGGGCCGTCGCGCTTCAGCTTCAACGCGAAGGGCGGGCGCTGCGAGGCGTGCAGGGGAGAGGGCTCGATCCGGCTCGAGATGAGCTTCCTGCCGGACGTCTCGGTCCCGTGCGAGGCGTGCGGCGGGCGGCGCTTCAACCGCGAGACGCTCGACGTGCACTGGCGCGGGCGCTCGATCGCGGACCTGCTCGACATGACCGCCGGCGACGCGCTGGCGCTCTTCGGGGAGGTGCCGGCGCTGGCGCGGCAATTCGAGGCGCTGCGCGACACGGGCCTGGGCTACCTCGCGCTCGGGCAGCCGCTTTCGACGCTCTCCTCGGGCGAGGCGCAGCGCCTGCTGCTCGCCGCGGAGCTCGCGCGGCCGGTGCGCGGCAGCGCGCTCTACCTGCTGGACGAACCGACGCGCGGCCAGCACGCGCGCGACGTGGAGAGGCTCCTCGGCGAGCTCTTCAAGTTGCGGGACGCGGGGCACACCGTGGTCGTCGTCGACCACGACCCGGCGGTCATGCGCGCGGCGGACTGGATCGTCGACCTCGGGCCCGGGGGCGGGGAGGGCGGCGGCCGCGTCGTCGTCCAGGGCCCGCCGTCCGCCGTCGCCGCCTGCCCAGCCTCCGCGACCGCGGCGTATCTGTAGTCAGCGGCCGGCCGAACCATTTCGTGCCGGGCGGCGTTTCAAGGGGAAAACACCCCCTCCCGGGGGCCTGTTTCCATGAACGCCACACGCACCATGAACACCACACGCACCACCCTCGTTTTCGCCGCCACCCTGTGCGCGGCCTCGCTTTCCGCCGCGGCCGAAACCAACGCGGTCGCCGACCTCGGCGCCGTTCTCGTCGAAGGAAACGCGCTTTCCAAATACCGTCCCGAAACGGTTTCGTCCGGCACGTTCACCGACGTGGCGCCCGAAGCGCTGCCGATGGTCGTCGACACGCTCACCTCCGACTTCATCCGCGAGCACAACCCGACCGACCTGCACGACCTGCTGCGCTACGTGCCCGGCATCGAGACGGGCGGCAAGTCGCTCCTCGTGCGCAACCCCGGCCAGTTTTCGGTCCGCGGCATGGGCGGCTCCGAGCCGGCGTTCGACGGCGTCATGCCGATCGGCCGCGGCCCCGGCCTGTTCATGGACACGTTCCTGATGGACCGCGTCGAAATCGCCAAGGGCCCGATCGCGTCGCTCGCGGGCGGCGCCGGCGCGGCGCAGAACGCCTCCGGGGCCGGCGGTTCGGTGAACATGTACCTCAAGAGCGCGACCCTCGACGGCGACCGGCGCGAGTTGCAGGAGAACACCTCGGCGGGCAAGGACACGTGGCGCCAGCGCGCGATGGTCGACGCGAACGAAACGTCGGCGGGCGGCGACGCCGCCGTGCGCGTGGTCGCCACGGCCGACTGGTACGATCCGCCCTACGCGAACAACGGTTCGCAGAAGGGCGCCGACCCGCGCGAGTCGTACGCCGTCGCGCCCAGCGCGGTCTGGGCGGCCGGCGAGAACGTCACGGTCGGCGTGAAATCCCTCTTCCAGTACACCGAGCAGCCGAGCTACATCGGCGTCCCGGTCTGGCGCGGCAAGCCCGGCGCGGGCTACGGCTGGCGGGAATCGTCCTGCCGCGAAGGCGACCGGTCGAGCTACAAGTCGTTCTTCGTGAATCCCTGGGCCGACTGGCGCGTCTCGGACGAGTGGCGCCTTCAGTTCGGCGCTTCCGCGATGGTTTCCGAGTGGGACCAGACGACGCGCGAACCCTACACCGCCATGCCCGGCACGCCCGAGTTCGCCGAGTACTGCCGCACGGGGCGCTGGGCGTCGGGCCAGAAGTACATGACGTCCGGGTTTTCGGACAGCTCGTCGGTTTCGCACAACTATTCCGTCTACGCGCGGGCGGTCGGCGAACACGAGTTCTCGGATTCGCTCCGCAACGTGTTCCTGCTCCAGCCCGACTACAACTACCGCAGCGCCTCCGCCGGTTTCGGCACGCCGACCTCGCGCTGGGGGGCCACGCTCCAGGACACGGTCGAGTGGGAGTGGATCACGCTCCTCGGCGGCCTCCGCTACGACCGGTTCGACCAGGAGTCCTACTCGAGCGGCGGCCGCGGCGGCCTCGTCCGGTATCCGTCGATCGACGCCGAGGCGTTTTCGCCGCGCGCGGGCGTCGCGATCCGCCCGGCCGACGCCCTCGTGTTCTTCGGCAACGTGTCGCAGACGCGCACCCCGATGCTCGGGCTCCGTTGCGAGGACGGCTCCACGCCCGACCGCGCCTGGCGCGCCACGCAGTACGAGGCCGGCGTCCGCGTGCGTCCGCTCGGGAAGCTCTGGCTCTCCGTCTCCGGCTACCGCATCGACCAGGAGAACGTTCCGGAGTTCGACAACACGGGCATCGTCCTCGGCTACGACGGCGAAAACAGGTCGGAGGGCGCCGAAGTCTCGCTCTCGGGCGACATCACCGACGACTGGACCGTCCTCGCGATGTACGCGTACAACCGCTACACGGACGAAAACGCCCCGCGCGGGAGCAAGGCCCGCCGCTTCGAGCGCTATCCGGAGAACGCCTTCTCCGTCAACACCTCGTACCGCATTCCCGGCGGCGCGCTGGAGGACGTCGTCCTCGGCTTCGGCTGGCGCTACCGCTCCAAGAGCTACGCGACGATGCGCGGCGCCTACGTCGACGAGAACCTCTCTTTCGATCCGTCGAGCGTGTTCGACGTGAACGCGACCGTGCCGTTCAGCGTCTTCGGCGGCAGCCGGGACTGGGCGCTCATGCTCGGCGTCCGCAACGTTTTCGACGAGAAGTACTTCGAATCCGCGCGCCACTACTACGAGTGCCTCGCCGGCGAGCCGCGCACCTTCGAAATCGGTCTCCGCGGCACGTTCTAGCGCCGCCGCGCAAAAGAGCTTTCCTTCCGGCCCCGTTTCTGCTATCCTACGGTCCTGCCATGTACGACAAACTCTGCGTCACCGACCGTTCGATGCCCTTCTGGTGCGTCGCGAACCCCCTCTCCGATCCCTTCGGCGGCCCCGTCCAGGGCAAGCCCTCCTCCGTCGAGGTCGCCAAGACCCTCGCCTGGGCCAAGGGCGAAGGCCTGATCGAAGCCACGAGCTTCCACGACGACGACCTCGTCAAGTGGGATCCCGCGCATCCCGAGGACGACCTCGACCCGGAGTCCGAGACGTACAAGACGCTGCGGGAAATCCGCACGATCCTGCGCAAGGCCGGCGTGAAGGTGAACGCGGCGACGTGTTCGCTCCACGGCAACCCGCTCTTCCGCGCGGGCGGCCTCACGAACCCGGACCCGAAGATCCGCGCGCTCGCCGCCAAGAAGGTCGAGCGCACGCTCCGCATCGGCGCGTTCCTCGGCGCGAAGCACTACATCTACTGGGTCGCGCGAGACGGCTTCGAGAGCTACGCCGCGTGCGACTTCGCGAAGGTCTACGACTGGCTCGCCGAGGGGCTGAACCACGTCACCGACTACATCGCGAAGGCCGGACTGAAGAACTACAAGGGCGCGACGGTCGAGCCCAAGCCGAACGAGCCGCGCGCGCAGATGTTCCTGCCGACCGCCGGCCACGCCGTCGGCTTCATCATGACGCGCCTCAAGAAGCCCGACTTCTGGGGCGTGAACCCCGAGTTGCTCCAGCACGAGGGGATGACGCTGCTCAACTCCGTGATGACCGTCTCCTACCTCTGCGGCGTGAAGAAGCTCAAGTTCCTGCACTTCGGCTCGCAGGTCAAGGGGCAGTTCGACGACGACTTCCCGCCGCTCGTCGGCCCCGAGGGGCTCAAGGAGACGGTGTGGATGTTCCGCGCGCTCGCGGACTGCGGCTGGAAGGGCGTCGTCGAATTCGACTGCCACATGCTCCGCTGCGACGGCGGTCCGGACAAGACCGAAGAGCTGCGCCGCCGGTTCATCCGCGGCTGCTCCGAGGCGGTCGACGTCTGCGTCGCGCTCGCGCAGCGCATCAAGCCCGCGCGAAAGGGCCTCACGCAGGGCGAAGCGGACCTCGAGTCCATCCGCCAGATGTGCGCGCTGCCGCGCTAGCGCGGCGGCTTCGCATGTCCGCGCAGCCGATCACGCGCATCCGGCCCGGCCGGGGGTGGTTCGACATCCCCTGGCGGGATTTTTTCGCGCACGGCGAACTGTTGCTGCTGCTCGCCCGCCGCGACGTGTCGATCGTCTACAAGCAGACGATCCTCGGCCCGGCCTGGTTCCTGATCCAGCCCGTCCTGACCGCGCTGGTCTTCTCCGTGATCTTCGGCCGCGTCGCGGGCATCCCGACGAACGGCATGCCGCGGTTCCTCTTCTACATCGGCGGGCTGCTCGTCTGGAACTACTTCCGCGGCGTGATGGAGGGGGCGTCCCAGTCGTTCGAGAGCGCGAAGGCGCTGTTCTCCAAGGTCTACTTCCCGCGCATGGTCGTTCCGGTCTCCTACGCGGTCTCCCACCTCGTCTACCTGGGCCTGAACACGCTCGTGTTCTTCCTGTTCTTCGGCTGGCAGGCCCTGTTCGGCGGCGTGCGCCTGCATCCGACCTGGTGGCTGCTCGCGGCGCCGCTGCTCGTCGCTTGGATCGCCGCGACGGCGCTCGGATTCGGGATGCTCGTCGCGGCGCTCACGACGAAATACCGCGACCTGCGATTCTCGCTGCCGTTCATCATGCAGGCGTGGATGTATTCCTCCGCGATCATCTACCCGCTCGACGGCGTGAAGGACCCGTTTTTCCGGAAGGTCCTCGAATGCAACCCGGTGGGCGTCGCGGCCGAGGCGGTCCGGTACATGCTGATGGGGCGCGGGACCGTGACGTGGCGCGCGCTGGCGTGCAGCGGCGCCGTCGCCGCCGTCGCGCTCGTCCTCGGGCTCGGCGCCTTCAACCGCGCGCAGCGCGATTTCGTGGACACGATCTAGCGGGGCGGACATGGCGAACGGCGATTTTCCCGAAGACCTCGCGATCCGCGTCCGCGGCGTCGGAAAGACGTACCGGCTCGGCGTCATCGACCGCGGCACGTTCCGAGACGAACTGCTCTACCGGATCCTGCGGCTGCGGGGGCGCGACCCCCGCACCGCCATGGGAAAGATCGGCGGGTTCGAAACGGCCCCGCCCGGCCTGTTCGACGCGCTCGACGGCATTTCCTTCGACGTCCGCAAGGGCGAGACGGTCGGCCTCGTCGGGCGCAACGGCGCGGGCAAGTCGACGATGCTCAAGATCCTCGCACGGATCACGACGCCGACGCGGGGCGACGCCTGGATCCGCGGCCGCGTCGGTTCCATGCTCGAGGTCGGGACCGGGTTCCACCCGGAGCTGACGGGCCGCGAGAACGTCTACCTGAACGGCTCGATCCTCGGCATGTCGAAAAAGGAGATCGACGCCAAGTTCGACGAGATCGTCTCCTTTTCGGAAATCGGGGAATTTCTCGACACGCCCGTGAAGCGCTACTCTTCCGGCATGTACGTGAAGCTCGCGTTTTCGATCGCGGCCTCGCTCGACACGGACGTGCTGCTGCTCGACGAAGTCCTCGCCGTCGGCGACGCCGCCTTCCAGTCCAAGTGCCTCGACCGCATGGAGGAAATCGCGGCCTCCGGCCGCACGATCCTGTTCGTCTCCCATTCGATGGAGAACGTCCGCCGGATCTGTTCCAGATGCCTTCTTTTCGACCGCGGACGCCTCGCCGCCGACGGGCCGGCGGACGACGTCGTCCGCGCCTACCTGGCCGCTTCCGGGATCCCCTCGCCGGGAATTTCCCCGCCCGAAAATTCCGCTTGACGGGGCACGGGCCGTTGTGGTAGCTTTCCGACCCGTCCGCGACACGTCGCACGCCCCTATCGTCTAATGGTTAGGACGCCAGGTTCTCATCCTGGTAATCGGGGTTCGATTCCCCGTGGGGGTGCCAGTCGGACGGGAAGCGCAGCGCCTTGTCCCGGGTGACGAGGACGCGGCCGCAAAGGGCGCGCAAGGCGTCCTTTACGGCTACGGGCGGCAGGGCGAGGATGCGGTCGGGGTCGGCGGCGATCTCCAGCAAGGCGTTCACGAATTCCTCGCGCCGGCCAGCCCACTTGTCGGCGGTGGCGATGGTCGCGCGCGCTTCCCGGAGCCGCGCTTCGGCTTCGGTGCGGAAAGCGTCGAATTCCGCGAGGGTGAACGACCCGGCGACGAACGCCTCGCGGGCGCGGGCGAGCCGCCCTTCCTGCTTGGTGACTTCCCGGCGCGCGGCGGCGATCTCCGCGTTGCGCGTTTTCGTCCGCGCTTCGATTTCTTCGAGGGCGGCGAGGTTCGACTGGATGCCGGCGAGGCAGTCGCGGCGGTCCGCGACCGCCCGGAGCGCGGCGCGCACGTCCGCCTCGGCCTTGTCCAGGCGGATCGAGACGCCGCAGCGCGGGCAGCGGTAGTATCCATGCCGGCCGCCGTGCCGGCCACGGGAGAAGCCGCCGACGAGGGCGTGCCCGCACTCGGCGCAGAAAAGGACGCCCGCAAGGGGCGTTGCAGGATTCGCTTTCATTCTACGGATTCCGACTTGAGCGGTGGAAAGGTTCGCTTGCGCGGCGTCCCACGTCGCGGCGTCCACGAGGCCAGGGAAGGCCGCCGCGCGTTCCGGTCCGAGCTTCCCGGCGGGCAGGACGCCTTTGTAGATCGGCGCCCGGAGCATGGCATAGGCCGTCTTCCGGGTGCAGCCGGTCCCGGCCATGATCCGGCGGGCTGCGTCGAGCTCTCGCGCCGAACCGTCCGCGAGCGCGGCGAAGGCGGCGCGGATGGCGGGCGCGGCGCGCTCGTCGGGCGCGAGGACGGGGACGCCCGCCGGCGTACGCGCGAGGACGAAACCGACCGGGGCGCGGAAGCACCACCCGCCGGCTTCGGCGCGCTCCGCCATGCCGCGGCGGGAGCGCTCGGCGCGCTGCGCGTTGTCGAGCTCGGCGAAGATGCTCGCCATGCCGAACATGGCTTTCGCGAGAGGCGATGCGGCGGCTTCGCCTTCGGTGCAGGAGACGATCCGGCAGCCGCGGGCGAGAAGCGCGTCGCGGACGGAAAGCGCGTCGGCCGTATTTCTGGCGAGCCTGTCGAATTTGTAGACCACGAGCGCGGCGCCGGTGCGCTGGCATTCGGCGACGGCGGCGGCGAGGCCGTCCCGGCCCACCGTCGATTTCGCGGACTTGCCCTCGTCCCGGTAGACGGAGGCGACGGAGAAGCCGAGGCGCGCGCAGGCGGCGCGGCAGTCGCGTTCCTGCGTCGCGAGCGAAGTGCCGCGGACTTGCTCCTCGGAGCTGACTCGGACGTAGATGACGGCGGCGGGGTTCACGATTTGAAGATAACGAGGGCGTAGACGAATCCGACGATCCCGATAATGATGAATCCGAGCAGCAGCAACCACGAGAGGCAGCCGTGGCGGATCATGTCGCGGGCGGTTTCGGCGTGCTGCTTGGCTGCGGCCATGTCGCCCGTCGAGACGGCGCCGCGCGCCTTCGAGATTTCGTCCTCGGCCTTCCACCCGTAGCGCGATCCGCCGATGTGGAGGATGAACGCCTTGACGGCGAGGCCGTGGAGTTCTGGCGGCGGGACTTCGATCGGCTTCTTCGGCGCGGGCTTGGAGACGACAAGCGCCGGCTGCGCCTCGAAGGAGTTTCCACACGAGGGGCAGTCAACGATTTCGCCGGCGGAGATGTCGCCTTCGAGTTCCGCGGAGCAGGACGGGCAGATGGTCTTCATGGGGCGGTAGACTACCCGAAACGAAAGGGGGCGGCAAGACTTCGCACGCGCCTTGCACACACGAAACGCGCGAGGCCGTCTTACGAAAACAGCCTCTACGAGGCGCGTTTTGAAGATAATAATTTTTTACGCAAAATTTGCTTGAAAAAGGTGGAAGCACCTGTTAGATTACCAGTCCGTCAGGCGAGCCCGGCCTTGCCAGACCGAACGAAACCCGCCGGGAACGAAAAAACAACGGAGTCACAACATGAGTGGAGAAG
>CADBEF010000165.1 GCA_902793555.1 uncultured bacterium
CGCCGTCGAGGCCGCTGCCGCCGCGCAGGCCGTCTCGCCCGCGCAGGCGCTCGTCGAGGCGGCCGACGCCGTCGCCGCCGAGATCCTCGCCACGCCCGACCTCGCAGCGCGTGGCGTCGGCGAGATCCGCATCCAGCTGAGGCCCGCCGTCCTCGACGGCTCCGCCATCCAGGTGAACGTCTCCGGCACCGAGATGGCCGTCGTCTTCCACCCCGCCACGCCGGATGCCGCCGCGCTCCTCCAGGCCCACGCCCCCGAGCTCGCCGCGCTCCTCGCCGAACGCGTCCCCGCCTGGCACGCCTCGGTCGCCGTCCGCGGCGAACCCGGCCGGCGCTCCCGCGCCTAACTCGCGGGGGCGCCCTGTGCGGCATCCGCCGCGCCGCCGCCCATCGAAACTCCGCTCGTTTTCCAACTCTCCGTTGAATCCTTCCTCTCCATCCTAACCCAAGCCCGCTCCGCGCGGGCGCGGCAAAGCCGCGTCCGCCGCGGAGCGGACTTCCCCCGAATATGAACCCCCTCGATCTCCTCTCCGCCCTTCCCCCCTTCCGCGACTGGTCCCCGGCCGAGGTCCTCGCGTCGCCCGCGTGGGCGATGCCGTGCCGTCTCGGCTCCGAGGAGGGACGTCTCGTCGCGGAGGGCGCACTCCTCCCCGCCGACCCGCTGCGCCTCGCGGTGCGCTTCGCCGACGACCCCGCCACGCTCGCGCTCGCCGACTCGCCGATCTTCCCCGAGCTGCATGCGCTCTGGTCCTCCCGCGCCGAAGTCCCCTCCCCCATCCTCCTCGCCCTCGTCGAGAAGGAGTGCGGCCCCCTCCTCCAGCTCCTGGAGAACGCCGCCGGCCGCCAGCTCGCCATCGACGGCCTCGCCGACGGCGAGGCCGAAGGGGGTTCGGGGGGCGCCGCCCCCCGTTCGTTGGTCCCCTTCTCCCTCCGCCGCTCCTCCGGCGAGGAGCTCTGCTCCTTCGCGCTCACCCTCCCGCCCGCGGTCCTCGAATCCTTCGGCGCGCTGCGAAACCTCGATGCCGCGCACCCCACGGTCCGCGAGCGCGAGTACGCCGCGCAGGTCCAGCTCGCCGAACCCGTCCTCTCAACCGCCGACCTCGAGTCCATCGCCCCCGGCGACCATCTGCTCCTCCCGGAAGTGGAGGCGACGGACGGCACCGACGGACCGGCTCCGACCTGCCCGGCCGCCACCTTGATCGTCGACAACCGACTCGCCGCCGGCCCCTCGGGTCTCGCGCCATGGACCGACCCCGGCACGCTGCGCGTCGTCCTCTCCGACCCCGCCACGCTCCCCCTCGGCGACCTCCTCGACCTCGCCTCCGGCGATCTCGACCACTCGTCGCTCGTCGCTCGTCACTCGTCACTGCGCGAGGGCGCGGCCCTCGCGCTCCTCCGCGGCCCCGCGACGCTTGCCGCCGGCCGGCTCTCCACCGTCGCTTCCCAGCCTTCCTTCTCGATCGAAACCGCCACGCCCCAATCCTAACCCATGCCCGCTGCGCGCGGGCGCGGCGAAGCCGCCACCCGCGCGCAGCGGCATCACAGACCATGTTCCAGACCGACCCCTTCGCGCTAATCGTCCTCTTCGTGGGGATGTCGCTGCTGCCGTTCGTCGCGATGATCGCGACGAGCTACCTCAACATCGTGATCGTGATGTCGCTGATCCGCAACGCGCTCGGCATCCAGTCGATCCCGCCGAACATGGTGATCAACGCCCTCGCGATGATCCTCACGTTCTACATCATGGCCCCGGTCTTCTCCGAATCGTGGGACATCGCGAAAACGGAAATGGCCGCCCGAACGCCGCCCGCGGCGGCGTCCGGCGCCCAGGCTGTCGCGATGCCGCAGGGCACGGCAGGCCCTTATGCGCCCGACCCCGAGGTATTCTCGAAGGCGAGCGAGCCGTTCCGCACGTGGCTGTCGCACCACACGCCGGAGAGGCAGCGCGCGTTCTTCGTCCGCACGGCCGAGCAGCTCTGGGCCAAGGACGGCGAACCGGCCGAGATCGACCACGACAGCTTCTACATCCTCATACCGTCCTTCTGCGTGGGCGAGCTCACCAAGGCGTTCCAGATCGGGTTCCTCGTCTACCTGCCGTTCATCGCGATCGACATCATCGTATCCAACATCCTGCTCGCCATGGGCATGATGATGGTCTCGCCCGTCACCATCTCGCTGCCGTTCAAGCTCCTGCTGTTCGTCATGATCGACGGCTGGACGCTCCTCGTGCAGGGTCTCATCCGGGGGTACGTGCTGTGAGCCACGCAGAACTTCTCCAGTACGCGCAGGAGTGCCTGATCCTGATCCTGCGCATCTCGCTGATCCCGATCATCGTCGCGACGGTGATCGGCATCCTCGTCTCGCTCCTGCAGGCCCTCACGCAGATCCAGGAGCAGACGCTGGGCTTCGCCGTGAAGCTCATCGCCATCTCGCTCACCATCCTCGCCTGCGCCTCCTGGATGGGCGGCCAGCTCCTGCTCTACACGCAGAACATCTTCACGCGCTTCGCGCTGCTCGGGCACTAACGCGCCGCCCCTCGCTCGCGCATCGCGCCATCGGCGCGACGCGCGGCGACGGTCGTAGCTCGCTTCGCTCGGTTGAAACCTCCTTCGCTTCACTCTTTCAACCCTTTCAACCCCTTCAACCTTTTCAGCCTGCCAGTCCCCCGCCCGATTCGATGCATTACCTTGAATTCCACCGCTGGATCCTCGCGGCCGTCCTCGTCATGGCGAGGTTCGGCGGCGCGTTCGCGATCTGCCCGGCGCTCACGGAGTCGATGATCCCGGGCGTCGCGCGGCGCGCGGCGACGATCGGGCTGGCGTGGATCGCGATCCCGTTCGTGCACGCCAACATGCCGCCCGGCGAGCCGGTCTGGTGGATGTTCGGGCTCGTGGCGGCCAAGGAGGCGCTGTTGGGCGCGCTCATCGGGTTCTTCGCGGCGATCCCGTTCTGGGTGGCGGAGAACGTCGGCAACTTCATCGACAACCAGCGCGGCGCGACGATGGGCGAGGTCTACTCGCCGCTCAACGGCTCGCAGGTCTCGACGACCGGCATCTTCTTCACGCAGATCGTCTCGACGCTCTTCTTCGTGGGCGGCGCCGTCTTCGTCTTCCTCGGCGCGCTCTACAAGAGCTACCTGCTCTGGCCGGTTTTCGGCGACTGGGGCGCGCTCGCGCCGGGCGCCGGCGGCGTCGCGCTCGGCGCGCTCGACGGGATGTTGCGCTCCACGGTCGTCATCTCCGCGCCCGTGATCATCCTGATGTTCCTCGCGACGCTCGGCCTCGGCCTGGTGAACCGCACCGCGCCGCAGCTCAACGTCTTCTTCCTCTCGATGCCCGTCAAGTCCGCCCTCGGCGTCGCCATGCTGGTCATCTACGTCCCGTTCATCATGGACATGCTGATGTACACCAGGGACGCCCCCATCATCGACCCGATCCGGAAGATCCTGGGAGGATAGGATGGCGGAATCCTCCGGCGAGAAGACCGAAATGCCCACCCCGAAGAAGCTGCGCGACGCGCGGCAGAAGGGGCAGGTGTGCCAGAGCAAGGACATCGTTTCGACGGCCCTGCTCGTGGTTCTTTTCGCCGTGCTCGGGTGGATGGGGAGCGCGCTTCTTCTCGAGACGCAGCAGCTGATCGCCACGGTCGGCGGGCGCCTTTCCGACCCGGCGAACGGCGCCGTTTCGGCCTGCGGCGCTCTCACGATCCTCCTCATTTTCAAGTACTCCTTCATCTTCGTCGTCGTGGCGGCGGTGGTCGGCATCGTGGCGAACATCGTCCAGGTCGGGTTCCTCTTCACCTTCGAGCCTCTCAAGCCGAACTTCTCCAAGCTCAACCCCGCCGAAGGCGCCAAGAAGATCTTCTCCAAGAAGAACTTCTTCGAGTTCCTCAAGAACTGCGTCAAGGTCGTCTTCCTCTCGTACCTGCTCTACAAGATCATCTGGGCGTCGGTGCCCGAGCTGCTGCAGATGTGCTACGGCACGATCGACGACATCATGCCGTCCCTGCGCGTGATGCTCAAGCGCCTCGCCGTCTACACCGCCGCGGGCTACATTCTCATCGCCATCGTCGACCGCATCTTCCAGGGGAAGAACTTCACCAAGGAGATGATGATGACGAAGGACGAGGTGAAGCGCGAGTACAAGGAGATGGAGGGCTCGCAGGAAGTGAAGCAGGCGCAGCGCCAGTTCCGCGACGAGCTGCTCAACGGCCCGGACCCCGTCCAGGCGACCAAGGAGGCGAACGTCGTCGTCACCAACCCGACGCACCTGGCGGTCGGCATCCGCTACGACGCGGACGAGTGGCCGCTGCCGCGCATCGTCGTCTCGGGCGCGGACGACGTCGCGCGCGTCATCCGCGAGACGGCGATGGCGGAGGGCATCCCGATCATGGAGAACGTCCCGCTCGCCCGCGCGCTCTACGCGGAGGGCAAGATCGGCGAATTCGTCCCCGAGTCGCTCCTCGAGCCCGTCGCCGAGGTCCTGCAGTGGGTCAAACGCCTCTCGGACGCCCGCCGCGAGGAGGACGAGCTCGACTCCGTGAACCTGTAGCGCCGGCGCGGGCCCCGCGCCCGGTCCGACGGCCTCGCCCGCCCCGTAAAAATTTTTTTGTAACATTTGTCGCCGGTTTCGTGTATGATAGGCGACACGCGAACGCAACCGTGTCCCCGGACCGGCCCAACCCAGCCCGGGAACCCCGAAGCCCACGCGAACGAAATGGACATCTCCTTCAACCCCCGCAGCACTCCCGTCGCGACCCCCGCGGCGACCCCGCCCCCCGACGCCGCCTCCGCCAAGGAAGCGGGCCGCGCCGCGCTCACGGTCACCGCGGCGCGCGTCGCCGGCGACGAAGCAGTCGAGGCCGTCCCGGAGTCCGCCCTCCGCCGCGACGACGCGCTCGGCCGCCTCTTCTCCGCGGCCTTCACGCTGCCGCCGCCGCCGATGCCGGCATTCCCCGGATGACGATCGAAGAACACTACAAGGCCATCGCGCCGAAGTTGACGAACTGGTTGGTCGCGACCGGTTCGTCGTACGACGACGCGTGCGATCTCGTCCAACGCGCTTTCCTCAAGATCTGGGAGATGCGCGACGACCTGCGCGACAACGACTCGGCCGTTTCCGGCCTCGTCTACACCATCGCGAAGAACCTCCGCAAGAACGCCTGGCGCGACGACGCGAAAATCGCGTTCGTGGAGGAAATCCACGAGGACGCCGCCGGCGCGACCCAGCCCGCGCCCTCCCCGTCCGACGCCGCGTATCTCCGCGAACGGATCCAGCGGGCGCTCGAACAACTTCCTCCGCTCCTGCGCGAAGCCTACACGATGTTCCAGATCGGCGAACTCTCCGTCCGCGAAATCGCCCACGAAACCGGCGCAAGCGAGAACCTCGTCAAAGTCCGCATCCACCGCGCCAAGCAAAAGCTCCAAGTTCTTCTGGCCGACCTGTACGAACCTTGATACCTCCTCCCGGACATCGGGAAAGGACATTTTTTTTGTATCTTTTTCGGCGGGTTTCGTGTATGATACTCGCGTTCTCCGCTTTTCCGCCCATGATGAGACCCCCGTTTCGCCTCTTCGGCCTTTACGCGCGCGCGCTCGCAACGCTCGCGGTTTTTGCTTTTTCGCCCGTCGCGCGCGCAAGCACCGGGTTCACGCAGTCCTCCACGCTGGGTTCCGGCGATGTCGGCAAGAACCTCGTGAACGGAACGGTCTATGTCGTTTCGCAGGACGCGACGATCGAACGGCCGTCGTATTCGGCCAACAGCGCGCTCTACGTGCAGGACAGCGCGACGACGGTGCTCTACATTCCTGTTGGCGTCACGCTCACCGTGAAGGGCGGCAACGCGCAGGGCCAGGAGGGCTCGGGCGCCGGAATCCGGCTGAATTCGGGGTCGACGCTGGTGGTCACGGGCGGCGGTCGGCTGAACGTGACGGGCGGCAACGCGGCAAGCGGCGGCAACGGCGGCAGCTGGCGGACGAACGGCGAATGGAACGGCAGCGCCGACGCCGGCTCGACCAACATGGACAGCACCGGCGGCGGCCACGGCGGGGCGGGCGGCGGCGGCGCCTCGGCGGCCATCGGCGGCATCGGCGGCAACGGCGGCGACGGCGGGACGGGCGGCGATGGCTTCCGCGACAAAACCGAAAACGACTGCGCCCACAACGGCAACAACGGCAACCCGGGCCAGGCCGGCGGCGACGGCACGTCGATGGGGACGCTCTACGTCCTCGGCGGCATCTCCGTGGTCGCGACCGGCGGCTCGGCGGG
>CADBEF010000166.1 GCA_902793555.1 uncultured bacterium
AGCATCTGCTGGAGCGTCTCGTAGAGCTTGTCGTTGCGCTTCAGGACCGCCTCCGCGGCGAGCTTCCACGCGAGCGTGTGCAGGTAGATGCCGCCGTTCTCGTGGATGCCCGGCGCCTTGGTGCCGATGTAGCCGATCGAGTTGTCGATGCGGGAGTAGCCCGGCGCCATGACGAGCGTTCCCATCGGGTCGTACAGGTCCACGTCGATCGCGTGCAGGACCTTGGGCAGGCGCTCGGGCGTGACGACGCCGGAGAGGATGCTCCAGAGCTGCTGGATGAGGAAGACGCGGCCCTCCTCGTTCTCGTCGGAGCCGAGCTTGGTGCCGTCGTCCTTGTAGGCGCAGAGGTAGTGGCCGCCGTCCCATGCGGCGGCGTTGATGATTTCCGCCATCTCGCGGCCTCGCTCGCGCGAGAGCGCGGCGTCGTCCGCGCGGCCGGTCGCCTCGGCGAGGCGGCCGAAGAGGCGGTTCGCGTAGCACCAGGCCATCGAGAGCCACACGCTGGCGCCGCGCCCCTGGAGGCCGACGGTGTCCATGCAGTCGTTCCAGTCGCCGCCCCAGATGCGGATGAGGCCGTGCAGCCCGCGGAAGTTCCAGAGGAAGTCCATCGCGCGGCGGCAGTGCTCGTAGACGGACGCCTTGGTGCCGTCGTTGAACGGCACCTCCTCGTCGAGGAAGCCGGACTCGAGGCCAAGCTCCATCGCGATCGAGTGCGCGGCCATCGGGATGCCGACGCAGCAGTCGGCGAAGTTCTTGTCGTTGATCGAGCCGCCGAGCACGTTGCGCGGCGCGTAGCCGTTCGAATACTGGTAGGCGAGCATGCGCTTCAGGTCGCGGGCGGCGAGCTCGGGGTTGAACGCGGCGAGGCAGTCGCAGTCGCTCACGACGTCGCGGTAGCCGAGGCTGCGGACGCGCGCCCAGCGCGCGCCGAGGACGCAGGCGCGCTCGAGCCAGGTGTTGGCGAGGAAGTCGAGGTCGGGGTTCGGCGTGCGGAGGCGGACGCCGCCCAGGTCGGCGTCGGCGCGCGCGGCGGCCGCGTCGGGCTCCACGGCGAGCATCGCCGCGGCGCGCGCGGGGGCCTCGGCGCGGTCCTGGACGAACGAGACGGCGTAGCGGAACGAGGCGCGCGCGCCGGGGGCGAGGTCGGCGTCGTTCTGCAGGACGAGGCAGATCTTCTCGCCGCAGCAGTCCGAATTCCGGCAGCGACCGTCCTCCTGGAGCGCCTCGGGCTCGGCGAAGTTGCCGTAGACGCCGATGAAGGCGTTCTTGCGCGTGTCGAAGCCGGTGCAGGGCGTGTCGCCGGCGAGGAAGACGTAGGCCTCGGTCTGCTTCGGGCCGCCGAACGCGGCGGCGCCGGTCGCGACGACGCCGTTCAGCGCCGCGTCCCAGCCGGCCGAGCCGGTGTTGTAGCTCTGGATGTTGTAGGGGCCGTCGACGTTGGTGCCGTCGTAGGCGATCACGCGGAGGCGGCGCGGGCGGCCCGAGCGGTTCTCGACCGCGACGTCCCAGACCTCGCCGCAGTGCTTGGGGTGGACATAGGCCGAGAGACGCATGGCGATGCCGTCGAACGTCGACTCGACGACGGTGAGCCCCGGCCGGTGCGTGCAGGCGAAGCCCTCGTACTTGCGCGAGAGCGGAAGGCCGTGGGCGGTCCACCAGCGGCCGGTCTCGGCGTCGACGACGAACACGTGGCGCTCGGTGACGATCGGGAGGCGGCGGCCGAGGTCGTCCTGGGCGAAGCCCTCGCCGAAGGCGGTCTGCGAGAAGCAGGTGACGTAGCCGTCGTTGAAGAGGTAGTTGTACCAGTTGCGCGGGGTCTTGGGCGTCGTGACCGTGAACGAGCCGTCCGCGTTGAAGTGTCCGAAGCGGGTGTCTTTCATGGTGCCCATTCTACCACGCAGGCACCGCGGATGCAATGCAATCGGGGAGCTTGAAGCCCGTCCCGACGAACTGCGCGACGTCGCGGCCGGTGTCGTCGGCGACGTCGACGTTCACGACGCACGAGCTGCGGCCGTCTTTGCGGAAACGGGCGGTGGCGACGAGCCGCGAGCCCTTGGGCGCGGAGAGGAAGCTGATCGAGACCTGCTGGGCGACGGTCGAGCGGCCGGGACCGTTCGTGAGCGCCGCGAAGGCGAAGTCGGCGAGCGTGAAGATCGCGCCGCCCATCACGCCGCCGTGCGCGTTGCGGTGGCGTTCGGCGAGCGCGAGGCTCGCGACGGCGTGGCGCTCGTCGCGCTCCTCGAGCGTAATACCGTTTTCGGTCGCGAACCGGTCGTTGGAGAAGAACTCCCTGGCGTGCTTGATGTCCATGGCGCGAAGTCTATCACATTGTCGCCACTGACGAAAGCGCCATTCGCGCGGCGCCAGACCGGCGCGCTAGACGTAGTCGACGACGCTCGCCCAGTGGGAAAGCAGGTCGAGCGTCTTTTGGTCCTTCGCCTGGGCCGATTCGGCGGCGGCGACGACCGGGAGCCACTTCTGCACGTCGGGGACCTGCGCGCCGAGGGCCTCGCACGCGAGCGCCAGGTACTTCTCCGCGGCGGCGACGTGGCCCGAGAGCCAGAAGAGCAGGTAGGAGCGCGCGACGTCGGCCAGCGGGTCGCCGAGACGGACGTGCGCCCAGTCGATGACGCGCCAGTCGCCCTTCGGCGTGATGATCACGTTGGAGGGGTTGAAGTCGCCGTGGCAGAGCGCGGTGCCGCGCGGGAGCCCCTGCAGGCGCACGTGCAGGTCGTAGCGGGTCTCGCGCGGGAGCGGCGAGGCGCTGATCTGGCGGTCGAGCTTGTCGGAGAGGTTGCCCATGCGGGCGGAGGTCTTCTTGAAGATCTCCGCCTGGATCGCGACGAACTGCGCGAGCAGCCTGTCGAGATGGCGCTTGTCGGCCGCCATCGCGTCGGCGAGGGTCTTGCCCGCGACGAACTCGCGGCGGATGCACCAGTGCTCGCGGAGCTTGAGAACCTCGAGCACCTTCGGGACCGGCAGGCCGGTCTCGGCGGCGCGGGCCTCGTTCATGGCCTCGTTGAGGATGTCGCTGACCTTGTATTCCGGCCCGAAGATCTTCAGGACCGTGGCGCCGTCGCGCACGATGAGCTTGCCGGTGCGCTCCTGCAGGACCTCGTCGCCCGCGGCGGGGGCCTTCTTGGCGGGCTTGGAGACCTTGGGGGCTTTGGTGACTTTGGCGACCTTGGCGGCGGCCTTGTCGGTAGAGGACTTTTTCATGGTGGTGTGAAAGCGTTTGCGATTTTTTCAACACGGCGAAGTCAGTGGCCGCAGGCCGCTAGACTTCGACATGCTTTCCGTAGTAGGCGTTGAGGTACATCTGCTTGATCTCGGAGACGAGCGGGTAGCGCGGGTTGGCGCCGGTGCACTGGTCGTCGAAGGCCTGCAGGGCCATGTCGTCGAGGCGGGCGAGGAAGTCCTTCTCGTCGGGGACGTAGTCGCGGATCGTCGGCTTGATGCCGATGCGCGCCTGCAGCTCGCGGATCGCCTTGACCAGGTTGAGGAACCGCTCCCCGCGGCTCTTGCCCTGGATGCCGAGCGCGTCGGCGATCTCGAGGTAGCGCTCGAGCGCGTGCGGGTGGTCGTACTGCGGGAAGGTGCCCATCTTGCGCGGGACGGAGGCGGCGTTGAAGCGCAGCACCTCCTCCATCATCAGCGCGTTGGCGATGCCGTGCGGGATGTGGTGGAACGCGCCGAGCTTGTGCGCCATCGAGTGCATCACGCCGAGGAACGCGTTGGCGAAGGCCATGCCGGCCATCGTGGCGGCGTTGGCCATCTTCTCGCGGGCGACGGGGTCGGCCTTCTTCGCGACGGCCGCGTCGTAGCAGGCGGGCAGCCACTTGAAGATCGTCTGCAGCGCACGGATCGCGAGGCCGTCGGTGTAGTCCGTGGCCATCATCGAGGCGTAGGCCTCGAGCGCGTGGGAGACCGCGTCGATGCCGGAGGCGCTCGTGAGTCCGGGAGGCGCCATCATCTGCAGGTCGGCGTCGACGATCGCCATGTCGGGCATCAGCTCGTAGTCCGCGAGCGGATACTTGACGCCGGTCTTCTCGTCGGTGATGACGGCGAAGGGCGTCACCTCCGAGCCGGTGCCGGCGCTCGTCGGGACGGCGACGAAGTAGGCCTTGTCGCCCATGTGCGGGAACGTGTAGACGCGCTTGCGGATGTCCATGAAGCGCATCGCCATGTCGAGGAAGTCCGCCTCCGGGTGCTCGTAGAGGACCCACATGATCTTGGCGGCGTCCATCGCGGAGCCGCCGCCGACGGCGATGATGACGTCGGGCTGGAAGCCTTCCATCAGGTGCGCGCCCTCCTTGGCGCACGCGAGCGTGGGGTCGGGCGCGACGTTGGAGAACGTCGTGAACTGGATGCCCTGCGCGGCGAGGGCCTTCTCGACGGGCTTGGTGTAGCCGCTCTTGTAGAGGAAGGAGTCGGTGACGATGAACGCCTTCCTCTTCCCGAGGACGGGGCCCATCTCTCGGAGCGCCACCGCGAGGCACCCCTTCTTCTGGTACACCTTGTCGGGGGCGCGGAACCAAAGCATGTTTTCCCTTCTCATGGCCACGGTCTTGATGTTGAGCAGATGTTTGACGCCGACGTTCTCGCTGACGGAGTTGCCGCCCCAGCTGCCGCACCCGAGGGTGAGCGAGGGGGCGAGGGAGAAGTTGTAGAGGTCGCCGATGCCGCCGTGCGAGCTCGGGGTGTTGACGAGGATGCGGCAGGTCTTCATCCGGTCGCGGAAGAGCGCGATCTTCTCCGGCTCGCCGGTCTCGTCGACGTAGAGCGAGGAGGTGTGGCCGAAGCCGCCGTCCGCCACGAGGCGCTCGGCCTTGGCGAGCGCGTCGGCGAAGTCCTTGGCGCGGTACATCGCGAGGACGGGCGAGAGCTTCTCGTGCGCGAACTCCTCGGAGAGCTCGACGCTCTCGACCTCGCCGATGAGGACCTTCGTGTCCTCGGGGACCTCGAAGCCGGCGAGCTTCGCGATGGTGACGGGCTTCTGCCCGACGATCTTCGCGTTGAGCGCGCCGTTGATGAGGATCGTCTTGCGCGTCTTCTCGGTCTCGGCCGGCGAGAGCAGGTGGCAGCCGGACTTGGCGAAGAGCGCGCGGACCTCGTCGTAGACGCCGTCCAGCACGATCACGCTCTGCTCGGAGGCGCAGATCATGCCGTTGTCGAACGTCTTGGAGTGGATGATCGAGGCGACGGCCAGGTCCAGGTCGGCCGTGTCGTCGACGATCGCGGGCGTGTTGCCGGCGCCGACGCCGAGGGCGGGCTTGCCGGAGGAGTAGGCCGCCTTCACCATGCCGGGGCCGCCGGTGGCGAGGATGATGTCCGCCTCCTTCATCAGCAGGTTCGTCTTCGGGAGCGACGGGGCGTCGATCCAGCCGATGATCCCCTCGGGCGCGCCGGCGGCGACCGCCGCGTCGAGCACGGTCTTCGCGGCCGCGGCCGTGCAGACCTTGGCGCGGGGGTGGGGGCTGATGACGATGCCGTTGCGGGTCTTGAGCGCGAGCAGGCACTTGAAGATCGCCGTCGAGGTCGGGTTCGTCGTCGGGATCACCGCGCCGACGAGGCCGATCGGCTCGGCGACGCGCTGGACGCCGGCGGCGGCGTCCTCCTCCACGACGCCGCAGGTCTTCGTGTCGCGGTAGGCGTTGTAGATGTACTCGGAAGCGTAGTGGTTCTTGATCACCTTGTCCTCGAGGACGCCCATGCCGGTCTCCTCGACCGCCATGCGCGCCAGCGGGATGCGCTCGCGGTTGGCGGCGAGCGCGGCGGCGCGGAAGATCGCGTCGACCTTCTCCTGCGGGAACGTGGCGTATTCCTTCTGCGCGGCGCGGACGCGCGCGAGCATCGCCTCCAGTTCGGAAATGCCGCAGTCGGGCTGCGGCGCGGCCGGCGCGGGTGCCGGCGACCTGTCGTTTTCGTTCATGTCGTTCGTGGGGGGCGTTCCGCCGCCCGGGACACCCCCGTTCGCGCGGAACGGTATCAAAAATCGAATCGATAGTCAAGTATCGATTTAGCACAGGTGACGCGCCAAAGAAAACGCCATTGCCGGAGCTAGCGCCGCCGGGGGCGTTTGCTCCGGCAATGGCGTTTACTCGGCGGGGTCTTTTGGGGGGGCGTACCCCGCCACGCGCCGGCAAGTATATCGCGCCGAGCGCGATTCTCCTCGTCATTTCCCCCGGCCCGTGATAGAATCCCGCATCACCGCGCCGCCCGTGCCGCCGCATTGGCAACTGGCAACATTGGAACTGGCAACACTACCACATTGGCAACACGTCCCGCACCGCTACGCCGTGCAACGCCGCCCAAGCCCGGACACCCCGCCACGCGAAGCGACCCCGCCACGAAGATTTTACAATTCCGTGACAATTCGAAAATCGTTTTCTGCTAGAATCCCCCGCCGTACGACCACCTCCTCGCCATGAAACGCCTCGCTCTCCTCCTCCCCCTCTTCGCCCTCGCCGCCGCGCCCGCGCGGGCTGAGGACCCCGGCACGAACGCGGCGCCGTCCTTTTCGCGTCGTGTGCCGCTCGACGGCTTCGGTTCCGCGGAAATCGCACCCGGCTGGCGGATTTCCTACGGTCCCGATGACCAAGTGGAGCGTCTGCGTTTACGAGACCGCCGCCCCGCTCGACAACCGGCTTCTTCCGGAAAGGTGGCACGGACTTCAGCCCTGCGAAATCGCCCCGGCCCTCGTTCCAACGAACGAAGTCCGAGTCCTTCCCGTCCGCGGCAAGCCCTGGCTTCTGCGGCTTTCCCTCGAAGGAATCGGCATCGCCGACGGAAAGAACGTCCGCGGCGAAGTCGCGATGAGCTTCCACCGCCCCGCCACGGACGCGCCAGCCGCGTCTGAATCTCACGCAGAGAACGCAGAGAGCGCAGAGCCCGAACCTCACGCGGAGTCCACGGACGACGGATGGTCGTTCGCGTTTCCCGAAGAGCCGACGCTCGGCAAGCGGCTGGCCATCGAACGGATTCTCCTGGAAGAAGCCGTCGGCTTCGAAAATGAAATCCCTGCGGAAGCGGCCCGAAGAATACGCGCGCTTCTCGGGACGCCCCATGCCCGTCTCGGTTCGGGATTCCTCCATGACGCCTGGTTTTTCCCGGACGGATCGACGCTTCATCTGGGGGACGGACCATCCCCGCGAGTTGTCTGGAAGTAAACTCCACCCTCTCGCGGAGAGTGCAGAGAATTGAGATTGTCCACCAACTCCCATTGCCACCAATGTCCACCAACGAAAAGCCGCCAATCAATCTGGACAAACCAGTCGAAAACCCGCGCCTGAAAGAGCTTCGGGCACGGCTGGAGTCCGCTACGGAAGAAGAAGAACAAAGAAGACTCCAAGGAGAGCTTTTCCAGGAGATCGCGGAAAACGCCTGGTTCCTCGTCATCGCCGAATGGTCCAAACCGCCCGAGGCGAACGAGGACGGAAGGGCGATCGTTGAGGCCGGCACGACGATCTCGCTCCACATGAGGGGCACGGACGACGGCAAACGGTATTTCGAGGCGTTCACCGACTGGGAGGAAATCGGGCGGAAACATCCGGGTTTGACGATCTGGCCGGTCTCGTCCTCAAGGACGGCTCCGCCGCGGCCGGCTTCGTCATCAATCCCGACGGCGATCCGTTTCTGGTGGACCGGGAACTGGTCGGATTCCTCCGCGAACGCAAGCGGCTTGCAGCGGGAGAGATCGTGGAGGAAATCCAGAAGGAGGCAGAACGGGTGGAGGTCGCCCCCCTGCTCGGCATGCCGCCGCCGCTCGAACGCGCCTTGCGCGAGTGCGTCGCGAAGGATCGCCGCATCCGCGCGCTGTGGACGTTTCTCATGGGGCGTCCGTCGCAGGGCGAAGAGTCTCCGGAAGAACTCCTGTTCGTCTTCGACGCCCCTCCGGATTGCCGTCGGGAGATCGTGGAATCCATCGTCGCGGCGGCGAAACCGCATCTCGACGGCCGCATGGTCAACCTCGTTTCCATCGACTATGGCCTCGGCAAGGACCTGTCCCGCGAAACACCATTCTACCGCCGGAAATTCCTCGGCTTGTTTTGACGCACCGCCCGCCGCGGAGCGGCCTTCCCGAATTCCCCGTCACGCCACATTCAGCATTCATCATTCAGCATTGCCCCCGCCCCCGCCCGCAATGAAACGCCTCGCCCTCCTCCTCCCCCTCCTCGCCCTCGCGGCGCTTTCGGCAGGCTGCCGGACCGGCGAGCCGTTCGTCCTCACGCGGGAAGCCGTCGATCTCAGCCACGACCGCACCGGCCGCTGCTGCGGCGGCTGCCTGATGGCGTCCGGCGTCCCTCTGATCGTCGATCTGGCGTGCCTTCCGATCGATCTGGCGATCCAGGTGGTCGACCCGGCCCGCATCCGCGTGGTGGACGAACGCGGCGAACCGGTGAAGGGGGCCGAGGCAACCGTCCGGGTCGACTGCGGCGCCCCCGAGGACACCATCCTCCACCGCCGGACCGGCCGCAAAGGGACCTTTCGCATCCGCCGGCACATTTCAAACAGGCATCCGTTGCTCGGCGCGCGCGTCGTCAGCGTGCGCGTCGCCAGGGAAGGGTACTGCCCCGTCCGGGCGGGCGATTTTTCCGCGTTCTCCCATTCGAACGTCGCGACCATCACGATGCCGCATTTCGTCCCGGGGGCCGGGCATGTCGTCGAGCGCGCCGCGGACGACCCGGATGGCCGGTTCCCGCCGTGGTCGAAAAGGAACCCGAACGATGTCTACATCGACTGCAAACGGGGAAAGTCCTTCCTGTGGGACCCCGGGCCGGTAGATCCCGGGAACGGAGATTTCCACATCAAAAACGAGTCGCGTTGGGAGGACGAGAACGCCCCGCCACGTTTCGGCATCTACCTTCCGTGGACCTGGGACAACCCGGCCGGTGTCGCGGTCGCCGCGTTCGGACCGAACGGACCGGACGTCGTCCCGGAGGGGGCCGCCTTCAAGCGCCACGTGACGTTTTCGTCCGCTGACCTCTCCGGCGACGAACCCCGGAAGGGTCTCTTCTTCCGCGTCCGCCCGGCATCCTCGGACGATCCGCCGCATTACGGGCGCATCGACTTCTGGTGGGAGGGCGACTACCCCGTCGGCATCCGCCGCGTCCTCTACTCCGACGCCCCTGGCGAACGCGACCTGCGCTTCACCGCTCCGCCACCCATTCCCGTCACGCCGAGCCCGGCGGAGGGACCCCACGCGGAATCCGCTGACGGCGCGAAGGAGCCCGCCCCGTGAATCCTCTTGCCCGCGAGCGGCGAAGCCGCGACACCCGGCCGCAGCCGGCGTGGCGGCACCCCGCCACCAACCACTAACCACTAACCACTAACCTTGACCCCGCCCCGCCCGCAATGAAACGCCTCGCCCTCCTCCTTCCCCTCCTCGCCCTCGCCGCAGGTTGTGCCACCAATCCGCAGAACCAAACAGAACCGCCGGAGGTCGCCAAGTCGACGAACGTAGTTTTCGACGAAATCGTCGACGGCGTCATCGCCGCCGTGGATGAAGGACGCGAGCCCGATCTCCGGATTCCTCCCGCCGACGAATGGGGAAATCCTTTCTCCGTCACCAACGGACCGGATTTCGTCAAAGTCGAATCGTTCGGCCCCGACGGAAAGCGATCCGAAGACGATTTCCTGCTGGCCGTTCAGTGGGGAGACGGTTTTGTCAACGTGCGCCGCGTCTATTTCGACGAAGAATTGAAATGCCAGGGCGAAGAAGGGGATTTTTACGATTGGTGAATCCCGACGCCCCATGCTCCGCCAATGTCCACCAACCCGCCAATGTCCACCAACGCAAATGCCAATCCAAATCCCGCCCGGCTTCCGGTTCCATTGACATTGTCATTGTTGACAGTGTCGATTGGTGGACATTGAGAGTTGGTGGACAATACCAACCTCTGCCCTCTCACCTCTTACCTCTCACCTCTTACCTCCAAACTTTACCCCTTACCCTTTCAACTTTCAACCCCTTCAACCCTTTCAACCCCTTCAACCATGAAGCTCGTCCTCCTCCCCCTCCTCGCCCTTGCCGCCGCGCCGGTGCGGGCCGAAGCCACCGCCACGAATGCGCCGGCCGCGGGGACGGCGGCGCCCGCCTATCCTTTTGCTGCCGACGGTTCTCCGGCGGACGTCATTCAAATTCGTGCGGGAGACACCCTTTCCGGCATTGCAAAGGCGCTCGGCGTTCCCGTCTCGCGGCTCGTCGAAATGAACGACATCGCGGATCCTTCGCGCATCCGCGCGGGGGACTCGCTCTTCATTCCGTTCAACTCCCGGATCCCCCCGGAACGGCGCGACCCCGCCGACCCGCCCGCCAACACGGACTCCTCCGCCTTCTCCTTCGCGGAGACCATCGGCGCGGACGCGCTGCACTACTGGGAATGGGGGGCGCCGTGGAATCGCGTCGAGGAAATGGAACTTGTCTTTGTGGAACACCGCGTGAAGATCGACTGTTACCGCAACGGAAACGACTATGGGGCGAAGACGAACGCGACGCTGCGGCGCGACCACGTCTGCACGGACGAGGAATGGCGAAACATCCTGCTACGGCTCAACACCGCCCGTTTTGACAACTGGAAGGAATCCTACTCGTCCCCCGTGTGCGACGGAACCAAGTGGCGCATTGACTTCCTTTCGGGCACGAACGTCGTCCGCTCCTTCCGCGGCGCCAACAACTGGCCGTTCCTCTTCGAACAGTTCGTTGAAGTGAAGAAATTCGCCATGCACCTTCCTCCCGCCGCGCCCGCCCTCCACGCGGACTCCGCGGATGGCGCGAAGGAGCCCGCCCCGTGAACCCTCTTGCCCGCGAGCGGCGAAGCCGCGACACCCGGCCGCAGCCGGCGTGGCGGTCCCCCGCCACGCCGTGCAAGGCCGCCCAACTCCTGCCCCCACCCGCAATGAAACGCCTCGCCCTCATCCTCCCCCTCCTCGCCCTCGCGCCGCTCATCGCGGCGCGCGCCGCAGACCCCGCCACAAACGCGCCGGCGGCGGATCAGCCGGCACAGGCGGATTCCATAATCCGCGAGATCGCCCTGCGTGAATCCTCCAAGAATGTAAAGCTTCACGAACATCTCCTCGACTGCTTTACAGCGGGGACGAACGCCCTGGCGAAGGGATTCCACGGAATCGCCTTGGCGAAGTTCGAGGAAATGGAACGGGTCGCGTCCTTGGTCAACGGCCTTCCCGCCGTCGAAAATCTCGCGGACATCCGCGAGCAGGCCCGGAAGCACGCCGAAGAAATCCGCCAGACCGCCGACCTGCGCCATCGGCTCTCCGGGTCGGTCTCGAAGATTGTCCCGAACGCAACGAACGACGACTTCGAGGACGGCGAACGGATGTCCTACGACCTGGTTTCGATTCAAGTCGAGGAAGTGGATTCAGTTCCGCGCCAATTCCAATTCGATGTACTCTGCGATGCGGACGACTCCAGCGCCACGAACTTGCAGCCCGGCGCACGAATCTCCTTCTCGATGACGATGCTTCCCGATGACAACCTGTCCACCGAGTTCTTTCTCGGCGCTCTGCAAGACATCAAGGTCCTTTCGCCCCCTCCCGCCACTCCGGCTTCCGAAGCGGCCGTTCCGCTTGAATGTGAATGGGAGAGGATCGTCTGTGACGCAGTTCGGGTTGCCGACGAGGATATATCTGAAGGCTGGTCGGATTATGAGGAATTCGTGCCGCCCGCCACGAACGCGCCCGCCGTTGATGGCGCGAAGGACCCCGCCACGAACGAGAACGCGGCTTTCATGGGCGATGTCGTTCTTTTCCCGAACGAGGATTCGCCGATCTGGAAGTTCCAATCGTTTCACCATGACGCCGAAAACAACGTCTCGACCGACGTCTTTCCCGTCGAACCGGCTTCGCCGCCGTTCGATTTGATCGGAACGTGGTGTCGGACGACCGCCGATTTCCTGCTCCGGATTCGAATGGCGGGCGAGGGAATCCAGCCGATTGCGGAATTGTGGCAGTCCGCCAACGAGCACAATCCAAATCAGGGACAATTGTTCATCGATTGGTCTCCGGGAACAACGGAAATCGCCGCCGGCATCGAACTCCATCCCGATTCCGCAAGCGGTCTCGTGTTGGACTTCTGGAGCTGGGAAACGAAGGTGGGGAAGGAACGGGCGCTGGGACCGGGCATGCACAACGCGGATTTCGGCGAATCGCCCGTTTTCGCGTCCGTCCGCGGGAAATCGGTCCATCCGTTTGCGCTTTCCCATTCGTCTTCGAACGGCGTTCTGCAAGCGTCTACCTGGAGCGATCCGGTCCGAGTGGCCACGCATCCGGTTTTCCGTGTGGACGGTGTTGTCCGTCCCGAGGAAGGAAACGCCGTTTCCGGCTCGGCGCTCGAGAAGGAATTGCGGTCTTTTCCCACGCCGAGCGCTTGTCTGCGAAACGTTCCGCTGGGCGAAATCGTCGATCTGCTCGGTCACGTCTTCCGCTCGGAACGCGTCCGCGCCGGAGAGCCGTCGAGGTCCGCGGTCGAAGGCGGCACCGAATGGTTTCTTCCCTTCTTCGAAGGTTCGTCCGACGGACCGGATCCGGAACGTCTCGTCAGGTGTTCCGGTTTCGGGAACCTGCCGGAACGGTTCGTCTCCGACCCGCGGATTTCGGCGTCTGTTCGAGAAGCCGACGCATTGACGTTTCTCGAACAAATCGCCGCAGCCGCGAATGGCGGCGTTTCCGTCATCGACGGAGGCGTCCGAATCTTCGTGCCCGCAGACCCCGCCACACCCTAGCACCCTTCCGCTCCGCGCGGGCGCGGCAAAGCCGCTGCCCGCCGCGGAGCGGCCTTCCCGCAATGAAACGCCTCGCCCCCCTCCTTCCCCTCCTCGCCCTCGCCGCGGGTTGCGCCCGCGGACCGGTTGCCGTCTCCGTAATTGGCAGTTCCACGGTTTCGTCGAATGCGCTGCGCGCGGCGGTCGGCATCCGAACCATCCACGAGTTGGAATGGCGCCTCCGCGGAGCGGTATCAAATATTGCAATTTCGTGTTTGAATACATGGTTGTGATATCGTAATTCCGTGATTGTCAAGTAGAAGCCATATTGCAATTCCGTGACGTATATGGTAGGCTTGATGGCGTTTGAACAGAAAAGGGGGCATCATGCAGGCTTTCAGGCGCAAATGCTACGGCAAACTGCTGGACTGGAAACAGTCGTCCCGCGGACGGACGGCCGTCATGATCGACGGCGCGCGCCGCGTCGGGAAGACCTGGCTCGCAACGGAATTCGCCCGCCGGGAATACGACACGTCCATCGTCGTCGATTTCTCGAAGGCCGACTCCCGGATTACCTCGGCGATCCGGGACCGGGCTTCCGACCTGGACGCCTTCTTTACGACGCTTTCGCTCGTGTCGGGAACGCGTCTCCACCCCCGCCGGTCGGCGATCGTGTTCGACGAGGTCCAGCTCTTTCCGCCGGCCCGGCAGATGATCAAGCATCTTGTCGCGGACGGGCGCTACGACTACATCGAGACCGGTTCCCTGATTTCGCTGAAGCGCAACGTGGGCGACATCCTCGTCCCGTCCGAGGAAGAGCATCTGGACATGCCGCCGATGGACTTCGAGGAGTTCCGCTGGGCGTTCGGCGACGAGGCGACCGTCCCGACCGTCCGCGAGAGGTTCGAGGCGCGCGCGCCGATGACGCGCGCGCTGCACGAAACCGCCATGGAGCGGTTCCGTGAATACATGCTTGTTGGCGGCATGCCCCAGGCCGTCGCGGCCTACGCGGACAGCCGGGACTTCGGCGACGCCGACCGCGCCAAGCGCGAGATCCTCCGGCTGTACCGCGACGACATCGCCAAGTTCGCCAAGGGATACGAGGCTCGCGTCCGGGCTCTGTTCGACGCGATTCCGGAACAGCTGTCGCGGAAGGAGAAGAAATACCGCCTGAGCTCCATCCGCAAGGAGGCGAGGTTCCGCGAATACGAGGACGCCTTCACGTGGCTCGACGACGCCCGCGTGGTGAATCCGTGCCTCAACGCGACCGAACCGACGGCCGGGCTCGGGTTCAGCGCGGAGCACGCGACGCAGAAGCTCTACATGGGGGACACCGGCCTTCTGGTGACGCACGCCTACGACGACGGACGCTACATGGACAACGCCCTCTACCGGGAGATCTTCTTCGGGAACGCGGGCGTCAACAACGGCATGGTCGCGGAGAACGCCGTCGCCCAGGCGTTCCGCGCCTCCGGCCGGAAGCTCTTCTTCTATTCCCGCGCCGATCCGAAGACGCGGAAGAACAGCATCGAAATCGACTTCCTCCTGCGGCGCGGCGGCAGGATCTGTCCGGTCGAGGTGAAGAGCGGAAACTATCGCTCGCACGCGTCGCTGGACAAGTTCCGCGCCAAGTTCGGAAGCCGGCTGGCTCCTCCCGTCATCCTCTACACGAAGGACGTCATGCAGAAGGACGGCATCCTCCACCTTCCGCTCTACATGGCCATGTTCCTTTGACCGCCGCCCGCCGCGGAGCGGCCTTCCCGAATCGCCCGCCCACCCCGAGGAGTCCGTGGAGGGCGCGAAGGAGCCCGCCCCGTGAAGCCTCTTGCCCGCGAGCGGCGAAGCCGCGACACCCGGCCGCAGCCGGCGTGGCGGGGTGCCGCCACGTCGGCTGCGGCCGCCACGGGCTCTTTCGCGTTCGAGAGAAGCGCCTAGGCGGGTCCTGTCGCGGCCGCGCTAGTAGAAGTGGAAGGTGGTCTGCTTGCGGAAGCGCGACTCGAGCGCGGCGGCGATGTCGTGCAGGACGTTGCGGCGCAGGTCGAGCTCGGCCGGGAGGTTGGGGTCCTGGTGGGCTTCGTTGACCTTGGTGCCGACGCAGAACTCGATGCGGTCGGCGTTGCGCATCCGCGAGAGGATCTCGCGCGCGGCCTGCGCCTCGTGCGACCAGTCGGCGCCGGTCTCGAGAACGCGCCGGACGCGCGCGAGGGTGAGGACGCCCTCGGTGGCGAGGCCGACGCCCTCGATCTCGGCGCAGGGCGGCAGGTCGCCGGCCTCGCGCATCCGCTTGAGGTCCATCGAGACCTTGGCGCCGAGCTCGCGCGTCACGATGTTGGCCGTCGTGCCGCCGCAGACGACGACGGCGTCCGCGCCGGTGCCGGGCTGGGCGAGGCGCGCGTAGGGCGCGTCGCTCTCGCGGTGGAAGGGCGGGCCGCTCAGGATGCGCAGCACGCGCGGGCGGCGGAAGTAGACGACGAGGCAGCTGATGTCGTCGCGGTTCTTGCCGCCGTCCATCGCGCGGGCGCGGCGCACGACGGCCTCGCTCAGGTCGCGGGCGGAGATCTCCGGGTCGCGCTCGAGCGTCCAGCGCAGGAATTCGAGCTCGCCGCGCCGGCGCCAGCCGAACTTGAGGTCCGGGTTCTCGAGCCCGGCCTGCGTGACGCCGTCGCTGCACACGACGATGCGGTCGCCGAGGCGCAGGTCCAGCTCGTAGGTCTCGATCGGGCGGTCGGGCCAGCGCGGGGAGACGATCTGCCGGTGCGCGGCGGGCGCGACGTCCTCCAGCCCGCGCAGCTGCACGTAGCGGGGGTTGCCCATCTCCGCGAGGCGGGTGCGGCCGCCGACCTGCACGTCGAGCATCGAGAAGGTCGCGTAGGCGATCTGGCGGACGGAGTCGACGGGCAGGGCGTCCTGGATGGTCTCGACGCTCTGCAGCACGTCCATGTCGGAGCGCAGGAAGCGCATCGCCATCGTCATCGTCATGTTGGAGAGGACGGACGCCTTGACGCCGGAGCCGAGGCCGTCGGAGAGGACGGCGAGGGCGCGGCTCTCGGCGTCGATGCGCTCGATGCCGAAGGCGTCGCCGCACGCGACCTGCCCGTGCTTGCAGATCTGCGCGCACTCCATCTCGAGGAACCAGTCGGCCGCGGCGGCCGCGGCGCCGGCGGGGCGGGCGCTCACTTCCCGGGCTCCCCCGCGGCGGCCGCCGCCGCGATGC
>CADBEF010000167.1 GCA_902793555.1 uncultured bacterium
CGGCGAGAAGGCCCCGAAGGCCGACTCCGCCGCGAAGGCCGCCGCCAAGGTGAGCCAGAGCGCCACCCGCGCCGCCGTCGCGAAGGCCGCCGCCGCCGCGATCAAGGCCCGCGCCGCCGGCGCCGAGAAGCCCGCGGAATAACGAACACGAAAGGAACAAACAATGGCTACGATCACCGCCTCCGACGTGATGAAGCTCCGCCAGATGACCGGCGTGAGCATGATGGAATGCAAGAAGGCCCTCCTGAAGACCGAGGGCGACTACGACGCCGCCGTGAAGCTCCTCCGCGAGCTCGGCGCGGCCGTCTCCGCCAAGCGCGCGGAGAAGTCCGCCAAGGAGGAAGGCCTCGTCTTCGCGAAGCTCTGCCCCTGCGGCTCCAAGATCGCGATCGTCGAAGTGAACTGCGAAACCGACTTCGTCGCGAACAGCGCCGACTTCAAGGCGTTCGTCGAGAAGGTCGCGGACGCGGCGCTCGACGGCGAGACCGATTTCGAGGGCAAGCTCGCCGAGGACAAGAAAGGCCTCATCGCCAAGGTCGGCGAGAAGGTCGAGATCCGCCGCGGCGAGAAGCTCGAGCTCCAGGGCACGGGCGTCCTCCAGAGCTACATCCACATGGGCGGCAAGGCCGGCACCATCGTGGAGGTCGGCGTCGGCAAGGAAGCGACCCTCGCCGCCCCCGAGTTCCAGCAGCTGGTGAAGGACCTCACGCTCCAGATCACCTCCGCCGAGCCCCGCTGGCTCGACCGCACCCAGGTCCCGCAGGACGTCGTGGACCAGGAGATGGAGATCAACGCGAAGAAGCTCGAGGCCGAGCAGGCCGAAAAGGGCGGCAAGCCCAAGCCCCCGGAGATCCTCAAGAAGATCGCCATGGGCCAGATCGGCAAGTTCTACGCCGAGGTCTGCCTCGTTGACCAGGCGTTCGTGAAGAACGCGCCCGGCGAGAAGGCCACCGTCGCCCAGGTGGTCGCCGGCGTCGCCAAGAAGCTCGGCGACGAAATCGTCGTCCGCCGTTTCGTCCGCTACGCGCTCGGCGCCTAGCGCAGACCCGGGAGCCCGGCCGTGATCGTCGCCGTCGCCAACCAGAAGGGCGGGGTGGGCAAGACCACCACCGTGGTCAACCTCGCCGCCGCCCTGGCCGCCCGCCGCAAGACCGTCCTCGTGGTCGACCTCGACCCGCAGGCGAACGCGACGAGCGGCCTCGGCGTCGAGCCGAAGGAGGGCGTGTCGCTCTACGGCGCGCTCCTCGACGCGGCGAACACGGCCGACTTCATCGTCGGCACCACCGTCGAACACGTCAATCTCGTCCCCGCCGAGGTGAACCTCGCCGGGGTCGAGATCGAGCTGGCGCGTCGCGCGGACCACCTGCACGGCGTCGCGGACGTGCTCAAGCCCGTCGTCGATTCCCGCGTGTTCGACTACGTATTGGTCGACTGCCCGCCCTCGCTCGGCATCCTGATGTCCAACGCGCTCGCCGCGGCGGACGCGGTGCTCGTGCCGATGCAGTGCGAGTACTACGCGATGGAAGGCCTCTCCGTCATCCTCCAGCTCGTGGAGCGCATGCGCGCCACGGGCGCGAACCCCTCGCTGCGGGTCGAGGGCATCGCGATGACGATGTATTCCCGCACCCGCCTCGCGGACGAGGTCGTCGCGCAGGTCCGCGAGCACTACGCGGACGCCGTCTACAAGACCGTCATTCCGCGCAGCGTCCGCGCGGGCGAAGCGCCGTCCTACGGCATCCCGCTCGTCGCCTACGCGCCCAACACGCCCGTCGCGCAGGCCTATTTCGCGCTCGCCGGCGAGTTCCTCGCCCGCGAGAAGGCGCGCGCCGCCGCCGCGAAGGCCGCGGACGGCAAGGGCGACTTCCCCCTCCCCTCCCCCGGCACGGCCCGCGTCTAGCGGGGCCGCTTCCCCGCCATGCTCGCCCGCCGCGTCATCCCCTGCCTCGACGTCATCCGAAACCGGGTGACCAAGGGCGTCAAGTTCCAGAACAACGTCGATCTGGGCGACCCGGTGGAGATGGCCGCGCGCTACTACGCGGACGGCTGCGACGAGCTCGTCGTCTACGACATCACCGCGTCCCACGAACGCCGCCCGACCGACCTGGAGATGGTCGCCCGCGTCGCGCGCGCCGTCCGAATCCCCTTCGCCGTCGGCGGCGGCGTCTCCTCCGTGTCCGACATGGAGAAGATCCTCCTCGCCGGCGCGGAAAAGGTTTCCGTGAATTCCCTTGCCGTCGCGCGCCCCGAGGTCATCGCCGAGGGCGCGCGCGCGTTCGGTTCCCAGTGCGTCGTGCTCGGCATGGACCCCGTGAAGACGGACGACCTCGCGCGCTGCCCCTCCGGCTACGAAATCACGACGCGCGGCTTCCGCAACCGCACCGGCATGGACGCCGTCGAATGGGCCCGGCGCGCCGAGGACCTCGGCGCCGGCGAGATCGTCGTGAACTCCGTCGACGCGGACGGCACGCGGGCCGGCTTCGAGCTGACGATCACCCGCCTCGTCGCGGACGCGGTGGGCGTACCGGTCGTCGCCTCCGGCGGCGCGGGTTCGCCCGAACACCTGCGCGACGCCTTCGTCGAGGCGCACGCCGACGCGGCGATCGTCGCCGGCATGCTCCACACCGGCGAGTGGACCGTCTCCCGCATCAAGAAAGACCTCGCGGCGCTCGGCGTCCCCGTCCGCCGCACGTTCTAGCCGGGACCATGGCGACGTTCTCCGTCCACACCTACGGCTGCCAGATGAACGTGCGCGACTCCGAGCTGCTCGCGCGGCGTCTGCGCGCGGCCGGCTTCGCGGACGCGCCGTCGGAGGACGAAGCCGACGTCGTGATCGTGAACTCCTGCTCCGTCCGCGAGAAGGCCGAGGAAAAGGCTCTCGGCAAGCTCGGCATGCTCTGCGCCGCGCGCCGCGACCGGCCCGGGCTCGTCGTCGGCCTCACGGGCTGCATGGCGAACCGCCTCGGCACGGACGTCTTCGGCCTCGTCCCCGGTCTCTCCTTTTCCGTCGGCCCGCGTGCCGCCGGCGCCGCGATCACGGATCTGGTGGCCCGCGGTCTCGCGGGCGAACGGGGTCTCTTTCTCGGCGACGCCGCCCGCGCCGCGGACGGCGCCGCCGGAGAAGCGAACGATGCGGGCGCGGACGTGCCGGCCGGCACGTCCGCGCCCGCATCGTTCGTGACAATACTTTACGGCTGCAACCAGCGCTGCTCCTACTGCATCGTGCCGTCGGTGCGCGGCCGCGAAGAGAGCCGCGACCCGCGCGCGATCCTCGACGAGGTCCGCGCAGAGGCGGCGCGTGGCGCGAAGGACGTGACGCTCCTCGGCCAGAGCGTGATGCGCTACGGCCGCATGGGCTTCGCGTGGCCGGAGGACCTCCCCTCCCCCATGGGCTTCACGGAGCCCCTCCCGCGCCTGCTGGAGCTGATCGCCCGCGAAGTGCCCGCGGTCCGCCGCCTGCGCTTCACCTCGGGCCATCCGCTCGGCGTCACGCCGGAGCTCGTCCGCGCCATGCGCGAACTGCCCGCCGTCTGCGCGCACCTGCACCTGCCGATGCAGAGCGGCAGCGACCGCGTTCTCAAGGAGATGCGCCGCGGCTACGACCGCGCGCGCTACCTCGATGCCGTCCGCCTGCTGCGCGAGGGCGTCCCGGACATCGCGATCACGACGGACGTCATCGTCGGCTTCCCGGGCGAGACGGAGGCGGACTTCGAGCTCACGCGCTCCGCGATGGAGGAGGCCGCCTTCGACAACGCGTTCGTGTTCAAGTATTCGCCGCGCCCCGGCACGCCGTCGGCCGAGCGGCCGGACGACGTCGCGGACGACGAGAAACGCCGCCGCGACCAGGTGCTGCTCGCGGACCAGGACGCGCGCGGGCAGCGCCTCAACGACCGCTGGATCGGCCGCACGGTCGAAGTCCTCGCGGACGGCCCGTCGCTGCGCAACGCCGCGCGGTGGTCCGGGCGCACCGAGCAGAACAAGATCGTCGTCTTCGAGCCCGTCCCGGGCCTCGCGCGCGGCGACTTCGTCCGCGTCCGCGTCGAATCGGCCCACCCGCAGACGCTCTTTGGCGCCGTCATCCGCTAAGCGTCTCGTCCACCTTTCACCTTTCACCTGTCACCTGTCACCTCTCACCTCTCACCTCTCACCTCCCCCCACGACATGGCCACTCTGAAAATCGGCGTTCTCGGCTCCGGCTCCGGCACCAACATGCAGTCCATCCAGGACGCGATCGACCGCGGCGAACTCGACGCGAAAATCGTCTGCGTGGTCGCGGACGTCCCCGACGCGAAAATCCTCGACCGCGCGCGCAAGCACGGCATCCCCGCGGACTACCTCGACCCGGCTCCGTTCAAGACCAAGCTCGAAGGCCCGGCCGAGGACCGCTACATCGGGCACCTCAAGGCGCACGGCGCCGAGGTCGTCGCGCTCGCGGGCTTCATGCGCATCGTGAAGCCGAAGCTCCTCGCCGCGTTCCCGAACCGCGTCCTCAACATCCACCCCGCGCTGCTGCCGGCGTTCCCCGGCGTCGCCGCGTGGAAGCAGGCGCTCGACTACGGCGCGAAGGTCGCGGGCGTCACGGTACACTTCGTCGACGCCGGCACCGACACCGGCCCGATCATCGTGCAGCGCGCGGTGCCCGTCCTGGACGGCGACACGCCCGAGACGCTCCACGCGCGCATCCAGGTCGAAGAGCACAAGGCCTACCCCGAGGCGCTGCGCCTCCTCGCGGCGGGCCGCCTCCGCGTCGAGGGCCGCCGCGTCGTCGTTGAAAACCCTTGATTTCCGCCCCGGCATCCGCTATACTCCGTCCCCATACAGGAGCACACCATGGCCAAGACCCTCAAAATCAAGAAAGCGGAACCCACCATCGCGGCCAAGCCCATCACCGCGGCCCCCGCGGCCGATGGCGCGGCTCCCGCCCCCGATGCCGCCGCGCCCGCGGAAGGCGCGGCCGCGCAGCCCTCGGGCGGCATCTACGTGTCCTCCCGCCACAAGATCGACAACGTCGCGCCCGGCGGCGCCGCCGTCGAGCGCGCGCCCCGCTTCGGCTGGGCGGCCGTCCTCGCCGCGATCTCCACGCTGATCTTCATCTTCATCGTGATCATGGAGTTCGCGGACTGGGAAGCCCTCAAGTTCGCCTAGCCCCGCCGGCCCGGAGGTCCCCGTGCCCCCCTCCGCCTTCGCGTACGCCTCCGTCCTGCTCTGGGCCGTCGCCGCGGGGCTTTTCGCCGCCTACGCGGCGCTCGTCGCGCAGCGCGTCACCTACGTGACCCTCGCGGACGGCCGCCGCCAGGAGCGGCGCCTCCCGCTCGTCTTCCGCCTGCTCCTCCCGCTTTCCCCGAACGTGGAGAAGCTCTTCCGCGGCCCGTCGCTCGCGGCCGTCCGCGACCGCGTCGGCGCGATGCTCGCTTCCGGCGGGTTCGACGGCCTCCTCGCCCCGTGGGAATACCTCTCGCTCAAACTCCTGCTCCCGCTCTGCCTCGGTCCGTTCTGGGTGCTCGGCGCGCACCTCGCGCTGCGCGACGGCGGCCCGCGCACGGCCGGGCTCTTCCCGCCCGTCGCGCTGCTCGGCGTGCTGCTGCTCTACATGTGGCCGCTGCTGTGGCTGCGCGCCGCGGTGCGGCGCCGCCAGACCGCCATCGTTCGCGCGCTGCCGTTCGTGCTCGACCTGCTCACGCTCTCGGTGGAGGCGGGCCTCGACTTCATGTCCGCGCTGCAGCGCTGCACCGAGCGCCCCGCCGTCGACCCGCTCACGGAGGAGCTGCTGCGCGTCGTCCGCGAGACGCAGGTCGGGACGCCCCGCCGCGAAGCGCTTCGCGGCCTCGCGCGCCGCGTCGCGCTACCGGACGTCAAGTCGCTCGTCGGCGCGCTCGTGCAAGCGGACGAGCTCGGCGTCTCCGTCGGCGCGATCCTGCGCGTACAGGCCGACCAGATCCGCCAGCGCCGCTTCGAGCGGGCCGAGAAGCTCGCGAACGAGGCGCCCGTGAAGCTCCTCGGGCCGCTGGTCCTGTTCATCTTTCCGTCCGTGTTCCTGGTCCTGCTCGGGCCGATCCTCTTCCGGGTGGCCGGGCAGGCATAGGCGCAGGCCATGCTCAAGAACGCCTCCCTCCTCCTGCTCGCCGCGGCCGTCTGCGCGTTGCCGTTCCTCCTGCGCCCCGCGCGCGACGCCGGGCAGTGGCGCCCGGGCGATCCCGTCCTCGTCGTCGTCTCGCCCCACATCGCCTCGATCCGCGAGGAGTTCGCCCGCGGCTTTTCGAAGTGGCACGCCGCGCGCTACGGCCGCCCGGTGCAGATCGACTGGCGCAACATCGGCGGCACGACCGAGATCATGCGCTACCTGCAGGGCGAATACGAGGCCGCCTACCGCGCCTGGCGCCGCCGCTCCGGACTGCCGCCGGCGGACGGCGCGCTCGGCGCGCGCCGCCCC
>CADBEF010000168.1 GCA_902793555.1 uncultured bacterium
GAAGGCCGCCGCCGAGCTGGCAAGCGCCGCGGTCTGGGAGAGCGTTTCGGAGACGGTTGCCGCAAGCGCGGCGGGTGCGGCCGCTTCCGGCGGGACGGCAACTGGCGCGGCCGCGGGGGCCGGCGCGGCCGGCGCCGCGGTCTCGACGACGGGAGCGGCGGCGGCGGCAACCAGCGGCAGGGCCGCCGTGGCGAGCGTGGCGGCGGAGGCCTCGAAGACGGCGGCTTGCGCGACGGTGCCGGCGGCGGCGGCCGTGAGGGTTTCCGGAGAGGCGGCCTCGAAGACCGGAACGGAGACCGTCCGCAGCGCGTTGGCGGAACCGGTGAAGGCCGCGGACTGGGCGAGCGCCGCGGAAGCGGCGGCCGCGAGGGATTCGGGAGTGACGACGGCCGGACCCGAGGCTGAAACCTCGGGAACGGAACCGGCTTCGCGCGGGGCGGCGGTCGGAATTGCCGCGGGCTCTGCGTGAGGAAGAACGGCGGCCGGAATCTCCGCGGTCTCTGCATGAGGCGCGGCGGCGACGGCCGGAACCCCTGCGGTCTCCGGTTGAGGCGCGGCGGCGACGGCCGGAACCCCTGCGGTTTCTGCGGTCCCTGCGGGAGGAACGACGGCGGTCTCGATCGACTCCGCGATCGAGCCCAGCATGACGGAGGAGGCCTCCAAAGCGGCGGACTGGGCGAGTGCCGCGGAAGCGGCGGCCGCAAGGGATTCGCGTGTGGCGGCGGCTGGCCCCGAGGCTGAAGCCTCGGGCACGGAACCGGCTTCGCGCGTGGCGGCCGGAGCCTCCGCGACCTCCGCGGACTCCGCGTGAGGAACAACCGGTGCGGCTGGGGCCTCCGCGACCTCCGCGGACTCCGCGTGAGGAACAACTGGCGCGGCGGGAGCCTCCGCGACTTCCGCGGACTCCGCGTGAGGAACAACGGCGGCGGCCGGCGGCTCGGCGGCCTTCGCGGGCTCTGCGTGAGGAACAACGGCGGCGGCCCCGGCGGCGGAGAGGGCTTCGCGCGCGGCGGCGAGGTCCTCGTGGAGGGCGAGGGCCTGGCGGAAGCGGGCGACGGCGGAGGGATCGGCCTCCGGCAGTGACGAGTGACGAGAGTCGAGCGACGAGTGGGGCTGCGGCGCGACGGGGTCGCGCGCGAGCGCGGCCTCGATGGACGGCGGGGTGGCGAAAGCGTCGGCAAGCGGGGATACGGGGTCAATCATCTTGTTTCCTTCCGGTAAAGTCTTCCAGTTCGAATTCGGCGAAGCGCTCCTGCTCCTTCAGATCCTCCTGGATCCACGCGTCGCGGTGCTCCTCGATCTTCATGCGGTTCTTGATGGCGAGGTTGAGCGCGCCCTGCGCGACGTGCACGGCCTCCTCCTTCTTCTTGCGCTCCTCGTCGGCGCGCACCACCGCGTCCGCACGCTCGGCGCCCTCGCGGTCGATCTTCGCGATGCCCTCCTGCACGAGGTCCAGCTCCTCGCGCGGGACCGGCTTGCCCATCACCTTGTCGTAGACGCGGTCGCGCCGCTCCTCCTTCGTGCGCTCGTATTCCGCGAGCTCCTCCTTGCGCGCCTCCAGCGCGCGCTCCGCCTCGCGCTCCGCCGTGCGCGCGGCGACGAGCTCCGTCGCGGCGCGGTCTTCGCGCCGGACGCGGATTCGGAGCATGGGCTGGAGGGCGTAGGGCATCTCGTGGGATGCCGCTCCGCGGCGGGCGGCGGCTTTGCCGCGCCCGCGCGGAGCGGGCAAGGAGTTAGAGGGCGAAGAGGTTCAAGGGGTTGAAGCGGTTGAAGCGGTTGAAAGGGTAAAGTGTAAAGGGAAGCGTTGAAGATTGGTTACAAGGGATCGCCGTGTTCCGATGCGGGGCAGGGCCAGCGGACGGATTTTTCGTCGACCATTCCCCTGTAATCCTGATGGAAGTAACCGTTGATTTTCAGCGTGAATCCTTCGTCTCCGTCGCGGACGTATTGAACGGGATTCCCTCTCCGGTCCACGCCGAACTTGCCGCAGAAATAACGTCCCTCGCTTTCCGGTTCGACTTCCGCCAGGGTTTCCGGCAAATGTCCGTGGCGCTCCTTGTATTGCAGGACCTGTCGGCGAAGAAGCATCAGCTGGTTGGATTCCGCGACCTCCGGCGTGATGAAAGGAATGGCGCCGCAGAACAAAAAGCCTGCAACGAACGCAACGATGACCGCAAGAAGCGTCAGGAGATGTCGGGGACGTTTCATGTTCTTTTCATCTGGCGGTGAGCGCGCGGCGCGGAGCGCCGCGCTAGCTCACCGCCTCCTTCAATTTGGCAATCGATTCGTCGTACGTCGGCTTCTCGTCGAGGGCCTGCTTGAGGAAAGCGTTGACGGCGGCGTTCTTGGCGATGGCCTCGTCGGTCTCGGGGTCGGAGCCCTTCTTGTACTCGCCGATCTTGAGCAGGAGCTCGACCTCGGCGTACTTCGCCAGGAGCGCGCGCAGCTTGGCGGCGGCGGCCTTGTGGTCCTTGGGGATGATGGCGCTCTGGCAGCGCGAGACGGACGCGAGGATGTCGATCGCCGGGTAGTGGTTCTGCTGCGCGAGCTTGCGGGAGAGGATGATGTGGCCGTCGAGGATGGAGCGGGTCTCGTCGGCGATCGGCTCGGTCATGTCGTCGCCCTCGACGAGGACGGTGTAGAGCGCGGTGATGGAGCCCTTGGCGGAGTTTCCGGCGCGTTCCATGAGCTTGGGAAGCTCCGAGAAGACGGACGGCGGAAAGCCGCGGCGGGTCGGCGGCTCGCCGGCCGCGAGGCCGATCTCGCGCTGGGCGCGGCCGAAGCGCGTGACGCTGTCCATCAGCAGCAGCACCTTGCTGCCCTGGTCGCGGAAGTACTCGGCGATGGCGGTGGCGACGTAGGCGGCCTTGAGGCGCTCCATCGAGGAGCGGTCGGAGGTGGAGATGACGAGGACGGACTTCTTGAGGCCCTCGGGGCCGAGGTCCTTCTCGATGAACTCGCGCACCTCGCGGCCGCGCTCGCCGATGAGCGCCAGGACGGTGACCTCGGCCTCGGTGTTGCGGATGATCTGCGCGAGGAGCGTGGACTTGCCGCCGCCGGCGGCGGCGAAGATGCCCATGCGCTGGCCCTCGCCGCAGGTGAGGAGGCCGTCGATGGCGCGGACGCCGAGGGAGATGGGGGTGGGTAGTAGCCGTCCGGGCGCAGCGGGCCCTTGACTTCGGCGTCCATCGGGCGCCCGAGGCCGTCGAGCACGCGGCCGAGGAGGTTGCGCCCGACGGGGACCATCTGCACGCGGCGCGTGGGGATGACCTCGGTCTCGGCGCTGATGCCGATCATCGCGCCGAGGGCGGTGAGGAGCACGGCGTCGCGCGTGAAGCCGACGACCTCGGCCTGCACCTCGAAGTTCTCCCACGGGTTGCGCAGGATGCAGATCTCGCCGACCTTGACGCCCGGGACGGACGCCTTGATGATGGTGCCGACGACCTGGATCACCTTGCCCTTCACGTCGATGGGCTGGGCGTCCTCGATCGCGCGGTCGAGGACTTCGGTGATGTAGGAGAAGGTGTTCGTTGGCATGGGATGTCGCTCCGCGGCGTACGGGGCGCTACTCGGCTTTGCTGAAGTGCTTCTTGATGGACCGCTCGATGGCGGCGAGCTGGGAGTCGACGGAGCCGTCGGCGACGCCGGCCTCCGTCTCGATCATGCAGGCGGGGCCCTTGAGGCGTTCGTCCTCGACGACGTCGATGTGCTCGACGGTCGGGTAGTCGGCGAGGATCTGCGAGAGGCGCTCCTTCACGACGGGGCCCATCCCCTGCGCGACCTTGAGCGTGACCTGCTTCTGCGTGCGGATGACGGCGGACATCACCTTGCGCACGACCTGCACGACGAGCTCCTTGTCGCCGATCTCCTCGACGCACTTGTGCAGCGCCTTCATGACGATGTCGGCCATCCGACCCTCGACGCTCTCCATGTAGGCGACGGAGGAGTCGAGCATCTCGAGCTTCTTCTCGGCGATCTCCATCCGCCCTTGCGCGAGTCCCTCCTCGTAGCCGCGTTTCTTCTCCTCCTCGAAGGCGGCCTTCGCCTCCTCGCGGATGCGCGCGGCCTCCGCCTCGGCGGCGGCCAGGGCCTCGGCCGCGCTCCGCGCGGCGGCGACCTCCTCCGCCTTGACGAGGCGGCCGGAGGAACGGAGTGTGAAGTCCTTTTTGTCTACGAGAAGCATTGCTGGTACTCCTGCGGGTTGGAAAGCTTGAGGGCGAGCTTCGCGGCGGCGAGGGCGGGACCCGAGGCTGAAGCCTCGGGCACGGAACCGGCTCCGCGGGCGAGGGCGGCGTCCGCGGGGGATCCTTCGGGGAAGCGGAGGCGCTGGCGGAGGAGGAGCTCGGGGGGGAGGTCGGAGAGGGCCGCGGCGAGGAGGCGGTGGCCCGCGGCGAGGACTGTTTCCGCATTCGCGGCCGCCTCGGCGGGCGCGACCTGCGTGAAGAGCGGCTCGTGCTTGCGGAAGTAAGCCGTAAAAGCCAACGTCGCAGGATAGTCCGGGACGGCCGCCTTGAGGGCGCGGACGTCGGCGCCGGCGGTGACGCGGCGCAGGGCGGGCGCGAGGGCGACGACGCCGAGAAACTGCGCGAGGCGGTCGTAGTCCTCGCGGGAGAGAAGGAGCAGGCGCGAGGCGCCGGCGGCGGAGAAGGAATGGAAGATCGGCTCCACGCCGAGGGCGCGGAGGGCGCTGGCGGCCACGCGCGGGGCGTCGAGCAGATCCAACGAACGGGGGGCGGCGCCCCCCGAACCCCCTTCCGCGGCGGCGGACAGCCGATCCGGGTCGCAGAGGGAGGCGAAGTTCCACAGGAAGGCGCGGATGCGCGGCCAGAGGGGACTGGCGACGAGGGGGCGGGCGTCCGCGAGGCTGATGGCGGAATCGTTCATGCTTTCACCCACGATCTTGCGGCGCCCTTGCGGGCCTCGAGGTGGCGGCGCCAGCGGGCGGCGGATTCGGACTTCTTGCCGAGGGCGAGGAGGGCGCGGGTTTCGAGGAGCGCCTCGGCGTGGGCGAGCTCGGGCGGGAAGTCGCCCTTGCGGAGCGCTTCGAGCGCGGCGGCGGGCTCGCCGGCGTCGAGCTGGATCTGGGCGAGGGCCGCCGCCGCCGTTCCGTCGCGCGGGTCCTCCTCCAATACGGCTTCGCACAACGCGCGTGCGCGCGAAGGCTGGCCGTGGCGGAGGAACATCCACGCGGCGAGGAGGAGGAACTGGCGGTCGTCCTTTTCCATTACTTGCGCGCGGGAGGCGGGTCCTGGAAGACGGTAACGGTGATCTTCTCGAAGGCGAGGCCCTCGATGGCGTTCTTGACGAGGCTCTTGATGGCGGGGATGTAGTCGGTGACGTCGGCGTCCCAGCGGGCGCGGAGGGCGACGGCGGCCGAGGAGGGCAGCGCGTTGCGCGCGAAGGGGTCGTTCTCCGGGAGGACGATGTGGACGCGGGCGTCGAGGACGCCGTCGATGCCCGAGATGGTGCGCGCGAGGTCCTGCGCGAGGGCGTCCATGAAGCGGATGCGCTCCTCGGAGGGCGAGGAGACCATGCCGCTCTTCTTGAAGACCTCGCCGACGCCGTTGTAGGCGCGGCGCGGCAGGCCCTTGCGATCGAGCAGGTTCGCCGCCTCGGCGAAGCGCGACTCCGCCACCTCGACGTTCCACGCGCCTTCGTCGCCCGGCGACTTGTGCGCGGAGATGCCGGCGTCGAGCAGCGCGGCGACGATCAGGTTCGCCTGCGTTTCCTCGAGGTTGGTGTTGAGGCGCGTCTCCTTGTCGCAGCCGGCGGTCAGCAGCGCGAGCACCGCGAGGATCGCAACGCCGCGCCGCGGTCGGGAAGTAGGGAGGTCGGAAGGTCGCATGTCGGAATCTCCTTGGTTGAAAGGGTTGAAGGGGTTGAAAAGGTTGAAGGAGCAGAGAAATCAGGCGAAGCCGAAAAGATTCAGGAAGCAGGCCGCGAGGAGAAGACCGGGCGGAATGGCGGCCAAGGCGGTGGTGGCGGGCCGGCGGTGCAGAAGCAGGGCGACGGGGCCGGCGAGAAGCCCGACGAGGCACGCGAGGACGAACGAGCCGGCACGCTCGATCTGGATGAAAAAGGCGTTCGCCACGACCGCCGCCACCACGCCGCCGATGAGTCCGCCGCCGATGGCGGCAAGCCACCGGGACATGGCCTCCCGGATGATGGCGAGGTCCCCGGTCGGCTCCGCCTGGCGCGCGGCGATCCAGGCGGCAAGAAGCACCAGGCCGAGGACCGCCCAGACGACGAACGCGGCGACGGATACCGCGTGGAAAACGCCCTCTGCGCCCGAACCGGGCAGGACCGTCACGGAACCGAAGAACATCCAGGCCATCATCGCGCAAAACCAAGCCCGGCCGCCGACGCGGAACAGGTTGAGCAGCATGGTTGGATTGGCGTTTTTCATGGAGGCGGGCTTCTTCCTCATAGGCATGGCCGCGGCGCTTGCGCCGCGAGCCATGCCTACTGGTTCTTGATGAGCGTCTGGACCGCGTTCGAGGACTTGTCGGCGATCTTGGTGACGACCTCCTGCTGGAAGGAGAGGTTCATCACCTCGTACTGCAGCTCGACCATTTCGGGCGCGGAAAGGGAGTGGCGGCCCTGCAGCTCGGAGAGGGCGCGGATGCGGTGGACCATCCCCTGGTTGTTCGCCTGTGCGGAGCGCCAGACGGCGGAGATCTGCGAGGCGAAGGGGATTTCGGAAACGCCCTGCGGGGCGTCGGCGGCCATCGCGGCCTGGAACTTGGAGACGGCGGAGGCGCTGGGCGGCGCGGAGGGGCCCGCGGCCTGGGCGCCGGTCTGCGCGGCGGTGGCGGACTGGGAAGCGCGGATCGCTTCGACGGCTAGGGTTTCCATGTGAGGAGATCCTTTGCGAGGTTGGCCGCCGCGGGATCGGCGGCCTGGTTGGCGGCGGCGAGGAGGGGCGCCTGCGCTTCGGAGAGCAGGCCCATGCGGAGCAGGGCCATCCCCTTGAAGGCGAGGAGCATCGGGGCGCCGGGGAAGCGCGGCAGGGCGTTGCGGTCGAGGTAGTCGACGGCGCCCCGGAAGTCGCGCATGCTGATGAAGAGGATCGCGGTCGCGGCCGGGAGGGAGGGCTCCTCCGGGCGGAACCGCTCCAGCGCCGCGAGGATCTTCGCGGCGGACTGGAAGCGGTTCCGCCCCGTCGCCAGCAGGGCGACGTCGAGGAGCAGTCGCGCCTCTTCGGGTGCGAGATCGAACATCGACTAGCGGAAGTTCGACGCGATCGAGTTCATCGCGTCGCCCATGTTCTTGTTGATGTTCGTCATCGTCGTCAGGGCGAGGTTCCAGGCCTGCAGGTCGTACTGCAGCTGCTGGAGGTTCGCCTGCACGTCCGGGTGCGCCTGGTAGTTCTCCAGCGACTCCTTGAGGCGCTGCTCCATCAGGTTGGCGGCGTTCATGAGCGCGTTGTAGACGGCATCCGTGTGGATGTTGTTCTCGGCGGTGCCGTCCGCGACGCGGTACATCTGGATCTCGGCCGTGCTGACGGCGGGGACGCCGGTCGCGGTGGGCATGGTGGGCAGGGTGATGGCCATTTTTGGCTTCTCCTTGTGGGTTGGTTTGTTGGTTTTGGGTTAGTTGTTGTTCGTCTCGCCGTCGCGCGTGGCGAGGCGGAGAATCTTTCGTGCGACGACGTTCGCGTCGCGGAGCTGCTGGAGCTTGGGGAAGTCGTCGGGGGAGACGCCCTCGCGGAGGGCGGCGGCGAGGCGGTTCTCGAGGCCGAGGAGCACGGCGTCGTGGCGCGCGAGCGCCTCCGCGGCGCCCGGGCCGGAGAGCTCGCGCTCGAGGGCGAGCAGCTGCGGGCCGGCGGTGGCTACGGCGTCCATTCGAGCTCCTCCCCCGCCTCGTTGCGGAACGCGATGCGGTCGAACGTGATCTTGGAGATCTTGTAGCCCCCGACTTCCGCGCCCTCGAGAAGGCGCTGGCCGTCCTGCAGGACGATGCACGGGTAGGGCTGCAGCAGGATGCAGCGCAGCGGCAGGCGCGGGCGCTGCGCCCGCGAGGGCCGGGCGTCCGCCCCGGGACCCGCGGGCCTGGCGGGCGCGGAGAGCGGCGAGTCGAGGGTGACCGCGGCGGTGTCGACGCCGGCGAGGCGGGGGACGTCGCCGCGGAGGGCCTCGACCGTGGCCGCGAGGAAGGCCGGGTCGAGGGCGCGGCCGGCGAGGACGGCGATCCGGTTCGTGATGCCGGCGACCGTGATCGCGCCGTCGGTGGCCGCGGCGAGGAGGTCCGCGGTGGAGTTCCGCAGGGTCTCGGCGTCCGCGAGGTCCAGCGCGATGTCCGGCAGCGCCTCGTAGAGCTCGGCGGTCGCCTGCACGCGCTCCGCGCGCGTGGCGAAGTCTCCGCGCGCGAGAGTGGTGCCGTTGGTCTCGACGAGCGTGAGGCCGAGGCGTGCGGCGAGGCCGGCGATGTCCGCCGACGTGTCGGCGGGGGTTGGGCCGGACGGAGCCGGCCCGTCCGGACTCGCGGGGCGCCGATGGGGCAGGAGGAACCACGCGGCGGCGGCGAGAAGGAGCAGAAGGACCAGCAGGGCGACCAGGCAGCCGCAGAGCAGGCCGCGCTTCCGCGAGCGGGGTTTGTCGCCGGAATCGGCCGGGCCGGCGTCGGCCTTCCCGGTCTCCGCGCTCTTCGTGGAATCCGGAGCGGCGGAATCCGCTTCCGCAGGCGGCGCGCTCTCCGGGCGCGCCGCTTCACTGGCTCCCTCCGCGGCTTCGCCGCGTGAGGGAGCCTCCCACGAGAGCGGGCCCCAGGGGGAATCGGCCGGGCCGACGGCGAGGGCGGTGGAGCCGAAGGAGCGGACCTGGAGCGGGGCGAGGTTTTCCGGCTCGGAGCCGGAGACGGAGAGCGCGACCGAGTCCGCGGAGGCCTCGATGGCGCAGGCCTCGGCGGGGAGCGTGGGGTCCGCCAGGACGATGTCGCACGAATCGGCGGAGCCAAGCGTGACGCGGACGCCCTCGACGAGGGCGATCTCCGCGCCCGCGTTCGGGCCCTGGACGATCTTCAAAAGGAACTTCATGGCTTACAGTTTCAGGCGGCCGAGGGGCTGGATGTTGATTTCGGGGCTGAGCTCCTGGAAGGAGAGGACGGGCAGCTCGTACCAGTCCTTCTCGATCATCTTGCGGAAGTCTTGCGGAAGTAGCGGCGGATGTCGACGGACACGATGACGACGGGCTTCTGCGGCACCTTCGCGAGGTCGCCGACCGTCTTCTTGACGACCGCGAGGATCGAGCGGACCGTGGCGGGGTCCATCGCGAGGTAGGAGCCCGAGGAGGTCTGGCGGACGGACTTGCGGATCTTCTCCTCGAGCGACGGGTCGAGCAGGTAGGCCGCGATGATGTTCTGGCCGCCGCTGAACTTGTAGGAGACGTAGCGCGAGAGGGCGGAGCGGACGTATTCGACGAGCAGGACGGTGTCCTTCTCCTTCTGGCCCCACTCGATGAGCGTCTGCGTGATGCGCTTGAGGTCGCGGATGCAGATGCCCTCCTGGACGAGTCGCTGCAGCACGTCGGTGATCTTCTGCAGCGGGAGGACGCGCTGCACCTCCTTCACGAGCTCCGGCGCCTCCTTCTCCATGTGGTCGAAGAGCAGGCGCGTCTCCTGCAGCGAGAGGAACTCGTGCGCGTAGCGGCGCAGGACCGAGGAGAGGTGGTAGGTGAGGACGTCCGTCATGGAGAGGTGGCGGATGCCGGACTCGTCGAGCTTCGGCGCGTCTTCCTCCTTGACCCAGATCGTCTCGTGTCCGGAGAGGAAGTCCTTGCCCTTCTCGGACGGGATGCCGGTGGCGGCGACGTTCTCGGAGCTTTCGAGGGCGAAGACCCAGCCCTGGCGCAGCTGCCCCTCGGAGACGGGAACCTCGTTGACGAGGAGGCGGTAGCGGCCGTCGGAGAGGCTGGCGTCGAGCGCGAGGTTGATGCCGGGGAACGGCACGCCGAGGTCGTGGTAGAGCGCGCGGCGGACGTCCATGATGCGGTCGTTGAGCTCCTCGTAGGAGAGCGCGCCGCGGATGTTCGCGTCGATGTCCACGGTGAGGGGCGTCACCATCGCGAAGTCGTCGCCGTCCTTCTTCTTCGGGCGCGGGGTCGCGCCCTCGGAGGGCGCGGCGGCGGCGAGCGGGTCCTCGCCCTTGGCGGCGCGCGCGGCGGCGAGCTTCGCCTTGACCTTGAGGCTCCAGCCGACGAAGCCGACGGCGGCGGCGAGGCCGAAGAGCTGCGGCTTGGGGAAGCCGGGGATGAGGCCGATGAGGACGAGCATCGCGGAGCCGAGCAGCAGCGCCTTGGGTTGCGCGAAGATCTGGCTCACGATGTCCACGCCGAGCGGCTTGGCGTTCTCGGAGCCGACGCGCGTCACGATGACGCCGGACGTGATGGAGATGAGCAGCGCCGGGATCTGGCCCACGAGTCCGTCGCCGATCGTGAGGATGCCGAAGCGCTTCACGCACCAGCCCACGTCGTGCCCGAACATCAGCATGCCGATGAGGATGCCGCCGATGATGTTGATCGACGTGATGATGATGCCCGCGATGGCGTCGCCCTTCACGAACTTCATCGCGCCGTCCATCGCGCCGTAGAGCTGCGACTCCTGCGCCAGCTCGGCGCGGCGCTGCTTGGCGGTGTCCTGGTCGATCGCGCCGGCGCGCATGTCCGCGTCGATCGACATCTGCTTGCCGGGCATCGCGTCGAGGGTGAAGCGCGCGGCGACCTCGGAGACGCGCTCGGCGCCCTTGGAGATCACGACGAACTGCACGATCGTGATGATGAGGAAGATGACGGCGCCGACGACGAAGTTGCCGCCGACGACGAAGTTGCCGAACGTGTTGATGATGGCGCCCGCGGCGTTGGGGTCCTGCGAGCCCTTGAGCAGGATGCAGCGCGTGGTGGTGACGTTGAGCGCGAGGCGGAAGAGGGTCGTGAAGAGCAGCATCGACGGGAACGTCGAGAACGCGAGCGCCCGCGGGAGGTACAGCGAGAGCATCAGCAGGACCGTCGAGATCATGATGTTCGTCGAGATCAGCAGGTCGACGACGGGCGACGGCAGCGGGATGATCAGCAGCCCGATGATGCACACCACCAGCACGGCGAGCACGAGGTCGCCGAAGCGGGTGAAGAGGCCTGCGATGTCGGAGTGTTTGCGGGGCATGGCTGGGCTAGGTTTCCAGAAGGGCGGCGCGGTAGGATTCGAAGAGCTCGGTGTCGGCCAGGAGCGTGCCGAGCTCGCGGGCGGCGCGCTGGGCGGCGGGGCCCTTGCGCCCGCGGAGGGAGCGCAGCGCCTTGCGCGCGGCGAAGTTGAAGCCGCCAGGGGTGCGCAGCGCCGGGCCGTTGCCGGCGACGAGCGCGGCGAAGATGTCGTTCGCGGCGGTGCGCGCCTCCGGGAAGACCTCGTCGAGCGCGGCGGTGACCGTGGTCGAGCCGGGCAGGAGCGCCTGCTGCGTCTGGCCCGGGGTCTGGCCGACGACGCCGGTCGCCCACTCGGCGTTGCTGACGCCGGTGTTGAAGGTGAGGGCGTGGGTGGTGCGGGCGACTTCCATCAGGCGGGCCCTCCGGCGAGGTCTTCGGCGAGGCGCCAGAGCGCGGAGAAGGCGGCGTTCACGGCGGGCAGGGTGGTCTCGCGCTCGGGGAAGCGGGCGGCGAGGATCGCGCGGCCGGACTTGGCGAGGATCCCGGCGCGGAGCCGGAACGGCGCGCGCGCGCCGGGATGCGCGACGGCGAGGAGCCGGCGCGCGGCGGCGGGGTCGGCGGCGGGGTAGGGGAACGAGAGCGCGACGACGAGCGACTCGAAGGCGTATTCGAAGCGCAGCTGCGCGCCGGTCTCGAACGTCGCGGCCGCGGCGCCGCGGTCGTTGAGGGAGAAGTTCGAGAGCCCGGCCGAGCGGCCGAACTCGCGGACGATGTCGTCCAGCCAGACGGGTGCGGGGCTGCTCATGCGGACTGCTCCTCCTGCTTCTCCTGCTCCGCCTCCTCCTCCAGCGAGACGAGTCCGTCGAGGTGCTCCTGCGCGGCGTCGACGAGCTTCTGCCGGTCGGTCTCCTTGCCGAAGAGGCGCGGGGAGAGGCGGCGGAAGAGCCCGACGAGCTCGCGGGTGAAGTCCATCTGCGC
>CADBEF010000169.1 GCA_902793555.1 uncultured bacterium
GGCAGGAATCCGCCGGAGCGCGCCGGGGCGCTGTCCGGCCCGAACGGGCGCCCGTCGGAGCGGTAGACGAAGTCGCGCGTGCCGTCGCGGCTGCACGCCCAGACGACGGTGCCGTCGGTGCAGGCGACCGGTCCGCCGCCCACGCCGCCGGAGGGGAACGCGGCAACGACCTGCGCGGGGCCGTCGGGCGCGTCGAGGTCGAGGATCGGGCAGTTGCGGCCGTTCTCGAGATACTGGTATTGGAGCACGACGCGGCGGCCGTCCGGCGAGGCGTCCACGTCGACCATCGGCGAGCAGACGGGATCGCCCTCGAAGGGGATCGGGATCTTGTGCAGGTCCGGCGTGGCGGGGTCCGGAAGGAACGAGCCCGCGCCGCCGACATAGCGCGGGGTGACGGCGTGGAACTCGCCGTCCACGGCCCAGCGCTCGGCGGGCGAGAAGATGCCCTTGAGGCCGTATTCGCCCGGCGGGACGGGCAGGTAATCGTCGTCCAGGCCGTCCCACTCGGCCTCGAAGCGTCCGCCGTTCTCCGCCGTCACCGTGAACGGCTTGCCGGACACGAACGTGGAGACGATGTGCGAGGGATCGTCCGGCAGCGTGGCGGCGAGCGTGACGAGCCAGGTCCTCCCAGGCTCGTCCGGGAGCGAAAACGGCACGCGCACGCCGGCCTGCGCGGTCAAGGCGGAAAGGGCGAGCGCGGCGATCGCCGGACGGGAAAGAGGGAGAGGGTGTCGCATGGGGTCAGCCTATCCGAACGCGGGTCGCCCGGTCAAGAGGAAAACATCGGACTTTTTCAGAAATGGTGAACTTATTTCATTCCGACGATTCGCCCGGCGGAATCCATTGGCGGGCGGATGCCTCTTCTGGTAGAATTCGCGCTCCATGAAACCCGTCTTTCGCCACCTCTTCGCCACGGCCGCCGTCGCGGCCTGCCTCCTGCTCGCCGGCTGCATGACGCCGCGCTGCCCCGTGTCCGACGTGCCGGTGCGGGTCTCGGCCGAGACCGCGCTCTCGCTCTGGAACGAGGACGCTCCCGCGCGTGCGGCGCTCGTCGCCTACGTCGAGGCTGTAACGGACCCGAACGGCGCGGACTTCATCCCGCCCGCGGAGCGCGTGGCGGTGTTCGACCTCGACGGCACGCTCTTCTGCGAGACGGATCCGAACTACTTCGACTACACGCTGCTCGTGCACCGCGTGACGGAGGACCCGGACTACCGCGATCGCGCGAGCGAGGCCGAGCGGGAGACGGTCCGGAAGATCCTCGAGATGAACGCGACCGGCGTCGCCGCGAAGGGGCTCGAGACCGACCACGGCAAGGCCGTCGCCTCCGCGTTCTCGGGATTCACGCTCGAGGAGTTCGCCCGCTACGTCCAGGCGTTCAAGAAGCTGCCGATGCCGGGCTACGACGGGATGGCGCGCGGGGACGGCTGGTACCGGCCGATGCTGCAGGTCGTGGACTTCCTGCGCGCTCGCGGTTTCCGGATCTGGGTCGTGAGCGGCACCGACCGCTTCATCGTGCGCGGCCTCGTGGCGGGGTCTCCGCTCGCCGTGCCGCCGGACCGGATCATCGGATCCGACGAGACTGTCGTCGCGTCGGGGCAGAACGGCGCGGACGGGCTCGTCTACCAGCTCGCCGAAGGCGACGAGGTCGTCCTCGGCGGGCGGTTTGTCGTCAAGAACCTCAAGATGAACAAGCTCTCCGCCATCGTGCGCGAGATCGGCGCGCGCCCGGTGCTCGCCTTCGGGAACAGCACCGGCGACTCGAGCATGGCGGCCTACGCGACGCGCGGCAATCCGCGACGCGCCCTCGCGTTCATGCTCTGCTGCGACGACGTCGAGCGCGAGAACGGCAACCCGGAGAAGGCGGCGAAGATGCGCGCCCTCTGCGAGGCGAACGGCTGGGTCCCGGTCTCGATGAGGGACGACTGGAAGACGATCTACGGCGACGGCGTGACCCGCCGCTGACCTTCGGAGCCGCCGAGGACGAGCTCGCCCCAGTTCTCGGGGCGGAGGGAGGCCTCGGAGGGAAGGTCGCTCACGAGGTTGCCGCCGGGGGCGCTCCAGAAGACGCGCGAGGCGGTGGCGCGGCCGGAGGCGTCGGAGGAGAGCAGGCCGAAGTCGCCGCGCAGCCCGGTGCCCGGCGCGGGCGGAGAGGAGAGGCCGAGCTCGGCCCACGGGACGTCGAGCGTGGCGGCGTAGCCCTCGGCCGAGGGCTCGACCGCAAGGCGAACGGTTTCCGGCGCGGGGCCGACGTCGTCGAAGGCGATGGTCGCGACGGGCGAGGAGTACACGCGGCGGCGCTCGGCGGGGGCGCCGGGGGCGGTCTCGCGCATGGCGAGGACGTACGGCGCGCCCTGGAACGGCGCGGCGACGTAGCGGACGCCCGGCGTGGCGGAGTCCCGACTCAGCCGCACGTCCAGCGCGTCGCCGCCCTTGAAGAGCAGCGTCGGGTCGGCGACTCCGTTTTTCCACGGGGAAAGCGGGTCGGAGACGTCGAAGCGCACGTGGAGGCCCGCGTCGTCCCAGCAGAGCGAGACCGAGGCGCGCTCGGGCTGGCCTTCGCGCGAGAGGGTGAAACTCGGGGCTGAAGCCCCGAGCACGGAACCGGCTTCGCGGGCGGGGGCGCGGGGGACGGAGAGGCGGCGGGGCGTGGCGGAGGCGGAGGAATCGCGGGCGGCGCGATCGGCGGCGGCGCGGGCGACGTCGGCCTCGGTGAGCGCGAAGGGGACGGGCGGGAGTTCGCGCGCGGTGTCGAGGCCCTCGATGCGGACGACCATGCCCGCTTCGCGAGAGAGGCCGCAGGAGGTGCGGACGGCGCCGTCGTCGTGGCGCCCGGCCCAGCCGCAGAAGTGCTCCGAGCCGCCGGAGAAGCCCTCCATCGGCTGGTCGAGGAGCGCCTCCTCGGTGTCGGGGAGCGGCGGGGACGGGAGGCGGCCGTCGCGGAAGAAGGAGGAGACGAAGAGCCCGTCCTGCGTGAGCCAGTAGTCCTCGCCGAGGTTGCCGCGGATCATGAAGAGCGCGGGCGCGTCGCCGTCGGCGGGGACGGTGCCGCAGATGCGCAGGCAGCCGATGAGCAGGCCGGGGCGCGCCATCGGCGCGTCGTGCGAGCCGTGGACGCCGTGGTAGGGCGAGGGGTAGCGCCAGCGGATCGCGCCGGTGCGGCCGTCGAAGCCGATCACCCAGTCGGAGGCGGGCTCGCGCAAGTGCGCGAAGGCGAGGACGAGGTCGGAGCCCGGGACGGGCGTGGACTCGATGAGCGACCAGCCCTCGGGCAGCGCGACGCGCGTCCACCCGCCGTCGGCGCTCCAGACCGGCGCGCCGTTGGGCGTGAAGGCGACGGGGGCGACGCGCCAGACGCCGGGCATGTTCGGCGTGCCGTCGCAGTAGAAGGAGAAGTCCTCCGGGCGCACGCGGCGGTACCAGCCCTTGCCGCCGAAGAGCGGCAGCGAGGGCGCGCCGTTTCCGGCGCGCGTGCCGGGGCCGTAGTCGGTCGGGCGCAGCGCCGGGGCGATCTCGCACTCGGCGCGCTGGATGAGCTGGTCGCCGTTGCGGTCGGTCCAGAGCACGAGGTCGGCGGGGTCGCGGTCCGCGAACTGCCCGCGCGCGCCGGCCACGATCTGCGCGCCGTAGTCGCCGCCGTAGGTGCGCTGGATCTCGGCGACGCTGCAGAGCGCCGAGACGGTGCGCCACGAGCCCGTGGCGGGGTCTCGCAGCAGCACGACGAGCCCGCCGCCCCAGCCGCCGGGCGCGACGAAGTATTCGTGCCGCTCGCCGGAGGCGGACGAGAAGAACATGTGCCCGTTGTCGCCGAGCTCCGGCGGCGGGTCGGCCTCCGGAGAGCCGACAAGCGAGAGGTCGGGCGTCTGCATGAGCTCCGTGACGCGCCAGTCGCGCGGCCCGCCGGGGCCGAACGCGATCTCGTTGCCCTCGGCGAAGGCGCGGGTCGGGTCGGAGTCGTGCAGGCCCGTGCCGGAGGCGGAGTAGCCGGTGTTGCCGACGTAGTCGCGGCGGAGGGTGCCGTCCGAGTTCCAGACCGACACGCGCCGGGGACGGCGGCTGCACTCGGCGACCCAGACCGCGCCGTCGTTAGCGACCGCGAGGCCGGTCGGCGCGTAGAGGCCGTCGGGCTCGAAGTGGCCCTGGCCCGGGCGGCCGCCGCGCTTGCCGAAGGCGCGCTCGAAGACGAAACCCGCGGCTGAAGCCTCGGGCACGGAACCGGCTTGGGAACCCGCGGCTGAAGCCTCGGGCACGGAACCGGCTTCGCGCACAGGGGCGAACTTCTTCACTTGGAGAGCCGGGCCGGCATCGAGCGCGTAGAGCGCGCCGGCGCGGTCGAAGGCGAGCGCGGCGACCGCGCCGAGGGAGGCGCCGGCAAGCGGCAGGGAGCCGGACTGCTCGGTCGCGACGTCGTGCCAGCGGAGGGAGTAGACGGGGCCCTTCCGGCCGTCGAGGAAGATCCGGACGTCTCGGCCGCGGACGAGGTAGTAGAGCCGGCCCTCGCGGAGAACGGCGGCACGCAGCTCCCGGGGAACGAGGAACGAACGGCGCAAGGCGGCGGACGACGCGTCGTAGACGGACGCGTCGCCGTTTTCCCGGACGAGAACGAACGATTCGGCGTCCGCCGCGATGGCGCAGACGGGGGCGTCCCCGGAGGGCCCGGATTCGAGCGCGGCGAGCGGGAGCGGCATCGGGAGCTCCGCACCGTCGCGCACGAACGGCGCGGGCGCGCCCGTGGCGGCGTCGAGGCGCAGCAGATGCGTGCCCATCGCGTTCCAGTCGTTGGGGATCGAGTAGGCGAAGCGGCCTCCGACGGCGGCGCAGGCCGCGCCGCGCACGTCGCCCCAGCGCTTGCGGCCGTCCGGGCCGATGCCGATCGCGCCGGCGCCGCCCTCGGCGAAGTCGCACCACGCCACGACGCCGCCGTCGGCGGTCGCGGCGAGGTGGCGGATCACGGCGTGGTCGGCGGCCCAGGCGCCGGTGTGGTCGGCGGTCGACCACGGCGGCGTGCCGGGGTTGTAGAAGCAGCGCTCGTAGACGCCGTGCAGGGCTCGGCCGAGCGCGAGGGTGCGGAGCGTGTAGGTGCCGGCGGGGACGGGACGGCCCGCGTCGTCGAGACCGTCCCAGCGGACAGCCCAACCCGGGGCTGAAGCCCCGGGCACAGAACCGGCTTCGCGGCGAGCGGCGGAAGCTCCGGGGGCGGTTCCCGGTTCTGTGCTCGGAGCTTCAGCTCCGAGTTCGTAGAGCGCGGGGTCGGCGCCGCCGACGAGGTTGCGGACGCGGCGGCCGGAGGCGTCGTCGATGGCGAGCGTGAAGGAGGCGGTGCCTTCGGGAAGATCGACCGGGATCTCGATCGCGCCCTGGGGAACCGGCGTGCCGGGAAGGTAGCGCCGCGGCGCGGGGACGGAGGAGTCGCGGAGGGCGAGGTCGCCCCAGGCGTCCTTCGCGGTCCAGTAGAACTCGCGCGAGAGCTTGCCGGGCTGCATGTTGTCGGCGTAGCGGTGCGAGGGGAAGGTGTCGCCGGAGGCGGGCCCCCAGAGGAACTCCAGGCCGAGGCGCATCGTGAAGCCGGCGGCGGGCGCGGCGACGCCGAGCTTGCGCCACGGGATGCGCAGCTCGTGCACGTAGCCGCGGCCGTCGGGCGCCTCGCGGTAGGCGGAGGCGAAGCCCTCGCCGAGCTCGGGTCCACCGGCCTCGTCGAAGAGCACGAGCTGCTCGAGGAAGCGCGGGTTCCAGAGGTCGGCGGCGGCCATCGCGTCGAACGTGAGCGTCGGCACGCGTCGGTCGTAGAGCCACGCCGTGGCCCAGAACGCGCGGTCGCCGGCGAGCATGCGCAGCTGCACGGCGTCCGAGACCCAGCCGCGGCCGGGGTCGAAGGCCGGGTTCACGCGGCTCGTCATGGGCGTGGGGTCGCGCCATTCGAACGAGAGGTAGAGGTTCTGCGCGTCCCACATCGCGGCCGTGCGGACCGAATGCGAATCGCGCACCGAGGTGTCGCCGAAGCTCCAGATGCGGCCCGAGAGGTCCCAGTCGGCGAGGTCGCCGTCGATCGCGACGGCCCCCGGCGCCGGAACGGCCTCGAAGCCCTCGTTCTGCGTCTGGAAGAGGA
>CADBEF010000170.1 GCA_902793555.1 uncultured bacterium
CGCCGGACGAGGCGTGGCTCCTGCGCCTCTTGGACCGCCGCCCCGGCCTCTCCGGCGCCGCCCGCGCCCAGCTCGCGCTCGCCCTCGCCGCCGCCGGCCGCCCGGAGGCCGCGCTGGAAACGCTCCGCGCCATCCCGGCCGCCCCCGCCCGCAAGGACGGCTGGTGCTGGTGGAACGAAGACCGCGGCGCCGTCGCGGACGCCGCGTGGGGCGTCGTCGCGTGGCTCGCCATGCCGTCCGACGACGCGCTTTCTCAAGCCCACGCGTTGTATGCGCGGCTGCTCGCGCTGCGCCCGGAGTGGGCCGAAGGCCACTGGGGCTGGACGAGCGTGAACGCGGACGCCCTGCTCGCCACCGCGTCGCTCCTGCGCCGCGCCGGCGGCGCCGATCGCGACGCCGCGCAGAAGTTCCCGTCGGACGTCGCGGCCGTGACGAACACCGCCGCCGGCCCGCGCTTCCTCGTCCGCACCGCGCGCGGCCTGCCCGTGCCGGAGACGGTCGCCGCCGAGACGAACGGCCTCGTCGTCGCCCGCACGTTCCTGACGCGCGAAGGCAAACCGCTCGACCCGACCGGCGAAGACGCCGACCGCGCGATCCGGCAAGGCGACACCGTCGCCGTCGCCATCGACCTGGAGCTCTGCGGCGCACGCAGGGAACTCTCGGACCTCGTCGTGCAGGAACTCCTGCCCGCGGGCCTGGAGATCGTCTCCGTCGGCGGCGACGCGCACCTTCCGTGGGCGTCCGGCGACACGCACGACTGGCTGCTGCGCGCCGACGCGCGGGACGACCGGCTCCTCGCCTTCTCGCGCACCGTCAAGGGCAAGGCGCGTCTGGTCTACCTCGCGCAGGCGGTTTCGCCGGGCGACTTCGTCCTGCCCGCCCTCTCGGCCGAAGGCATGTACGACCCGCTGGTCCGCGGCTCCACCGCCCCGGCCCGCCTCAAGGTCCTTCCCGCGCGCTAGCGCACGGCGGCGTCGAGCGCGGCGCGGCGGATGTCGCGCTCGCGCGAGGTGAAGACGAGGTCCGCGTCGGAGGTGTCCGCGCCCGGCGGCGCCGTGAACGCGTCGCGCGCGCCGCCGCCGTCGCGGCCGTCCAGCCCCACCGACCAGAAGCGCCAGCCGTCGCCGTCGCGCCCGTAGCGCAGCGGCGCGCCGTCCGGCGCGAACGGGTCCGCGAAGTCCGCCGGCACGAGCAGCGGCTTCTCCCCCGACGCGAGCTCGTCCAGCGTCGCCGGATACGCGCCGCCGTGCGCGTCCTTCCAGAGCCGCAGCGCGATCGCGACGCGCGCCGCGCGCAGCTCCAGCCGCAGCGTCGGATCGACCGCCGCCGCGACGATCGCGTGGCGCAGGTACGCGGCCGCGATCGCCGAACCGACCGGGTCGCGCGTCCACGGCGTCCGCTTCTTCAGGCGGCACCAGTCCGGCAGACCCGCGACGAGGCCGTCGGGCGTGTAGGGGTTCTCCGCGTTCGCGATCAGCCGAGAGAACAGCGCGTCGAGGTGCGCGCGCGTCGCCTCCTCCGTCCCGCCGAGCCGGCGCACGACCCAGCCGCCGAACCCGTGCAGCCCCTGCGGCGTTTCGCCGCCGGCGGCCGCGGCGAGGTTCTCCCCGCCCTCCCCCGTGTAGATCGCGTGCACCGCGGCGAGGATCGAAACGCGGTCCTCGCGCAGGGCCTCCGCGCAATCGACGATGTAGGATTCCGCCTGCCGCAGCCGCTCGATGGCGGTTTGCGCCGTTTCGGCCTTCGGCGCAACCGGCCAATCGGCGCAGGCCATGAGCGTCTCGCGGCAGAGCAGCGAGACGCACTGGAGCGCGGCCGCCCGGCCGGGAAGACCCGCGCCGTGGAACAGCGGGCCGGCGACGAGATTGCGGGCGGCAGTCGACCGAAGTTTGAAGGCTGCGCCCAGATCGCCCGATTGGGCGCAGTAGCAGAACAGGACGATCGCCTCGGAGAAGCGTCCGACCATTTCCGCGTAGCGCGCGGCCCCGTCCGGGTTCGGGGCGAACCCGATGCTCGGGGCGTACAACGAGTTGTCCATGAGACCGAAAAAGCCGTTCCAAGGCCAGGCCCCCGCCTCCCAGTCGACGATGCCCGGCAGATCGCAATCCAGCCGCATGTCGATGGCGGCACGCTCCTCCGGGGACAGCGCGTCGAGCCCGCCGGCCTGGAAGACGCGGTAGGCGTGGATCGGGGCGTTCGTCGCGGGGGGCAGCGCGGCGAGGATCGCGTCCGCCTTCGCCGGGTCGATCAGCTGGATGCGGCCGCCGGTCGCCGCCGGCTCCAGCCGCACGCCGGGCGCGGGGGCGGGCCACGCGGTGCGGTCGGTCGCGCGCAGGCCGAAGAAGCGGGCGACGAACAGGACCGCGAGCGCGGCGAGCGCGATGCGGAGGATGCGCTTCCGGCGCGAGGGCCGGGCGGCGCGGTCGTGCTGCGGGCTGCGGCGGCGTCCGAACATCAGGCGAGGTGCTTCGCGATTTCGGCGACCACGCCGTCGACCGGCAGGTGCGTCGTGTCGATGCGGATCGCGCCCTCGGGGACCTTGAGCGGCGCGGTCTTGCGCGAGGAGTCGATCTTGTCGCGCGCGAGCAGCGACGCCTTCACCTGCGCCTCGGTCTGGACGAACCCCTTGGACGCGTCCTCCTTCTGGCGGCGGCGCGCGCGCTCGTCCGGGTCGCAGTCCAGGTAGAAGCGGTAGGGCGAATCGGGGTAGACGACCGAGCCGATGTCGCGGCCCTCGACGACGATGTCTCCGAGGCGCGGCATCTCGCGCAGCCAGCCGGTCACGATCGCGCGCACTTCGGGCACGGCGGAGACGGGGCTCACGTGAGCGTTGATCTCGGGCGTGCGGATCGTGTCGCCGGGCTCCTCGCCGCCGACCTCGTAGGCGACGCGGTTGCCCTTCACGACGAAGTCGACCTTCACGCCCTTGCAGAACGCCGCGACCGCGGCCGCGTCGGCCGTGTCGACGCCCGCGCGCAGGCATTCGCGCGTCATGATGCGGTAGAGCGCGCCGGAGTCGACGAACAGCACGCCGAGCGTCTCGGAAACGGCGTGCGCGGTGGTGGACTTTCCGGACCCGGCGGGTCCGTCGATGCAGACGACTTTGTTCATGGTTCGGAGGTTCGCGGGTTCCAGGTTCGCAGGTTCGGGGAACGGGGCTTCAGTCTAGCAGATGTCGCCCGCCGGGACAAGCGCCGCCGCGCGCGGCCGCGGAAGGACTCTCCGCGGACTCCGCGTGGGGTTCTTCCTGCGCGGAACCCGGCGTGGCGAGAAGGCGCGCGGCGCGGGTCTGGTCGTTGCCGAGCGCGTCGAGAACGCGGCGGACGTGGCGGAGGGCGGGCGCGGTGTTGCGGACGGTCAGGAAGTTCGCGTGGGCGCGGACCATCTGGTGGACGAAGGAGCCGTCGGGCCAGTCGATGCCGCACGCGGCGAAGAGCCGCTTCCAGTCGGCGTCTTCGAGGGGGGCGTCCGGTTCGACCGGGAAGAGGGGGAACAGGTCGTCCCGGAGTTCGTCCGCGTCCTCCCCCGGCGGGGACTCCGCGCGGACCTCGGCGGCGAGCAGCCGCGCGAGGGCGGCGAAGTCGGCGGGCGCGGCGGGGGTGCGGTCCAGCGAATACGCCGGTTCGCCGCCGACCTCGCGGACGGTGAGGAGGAGCAGCCGCACGGGCCCGGCGTCGCCGCCGGGAAGGAAGATCGCGACCGTCGATCCGGAGTAGAGCCCGAGGGCCACGGGCGGCGGCGCCACGAGCGGGGCGGAGGGGTCGAGTTCGACGGCGAGGGACGGCTCGATCGCGATCCCTTTCCGTCCGCCGGGCTTGCACACGGAGGCGTCGAGGGCGATGCCCGGCGCGGCGAACCGCACGAGGTCGCCGTCGCGGACGGTCGTCCAGGCGTCGGCGCAGGATTCGACGAGGTTGTTTCCGGCGAGGGAGCCGAGGACGAGTTCGAGTTCCGGCGGCGAGAAAGTCGAATCATCGGCGCGTTCCGCTTCGCCGTGCCGGACGACGACCATCCGCTTCCGGATGTCTTCGGCGGACGGGGGGGGCCAGCAGCCGTTCCGCACGTTCCCGTCCGGGTTGTCCCACAGCCGGGCGTCCTGTTCGGACCAGGCGACCAGCCATTCGAGGCCGAGTTCCTCGAGCGTCGCCGCCGACAGCTCCAGGAAGCGCGCCTCGAGCTCGAACGAAAGGCGTTCGTCGGGACCGTCGGGCGGCGGCGCCGGGACGGTTTCGACGCGCAGCGCGGGCGCCTCCGGCGGCGCCTTGCGCGCGAGGGCGATGCGGCGGAGGACGTCCTCCGCGAGATTCTCGAACGCCCGCGACGCGCGGTCGACGCCGTCCTCGCCGCGGACGAGCGGCTCGGCCCTGCGCCACAGCCGCACGCCGGACTGCCCGGCCACGGAGACGCTTTCCCCCTCGGCGGAGCGGTCCGGCCAGTCCCACGGGGCGGCGCAGGCGACCACCCGCGCGAGATCGCGCGCGAGAAGCGACCCGGCGGGAACGCGCACGACGGCGCCCGGCGACGTGCGGAAGGAGACGACGACGGCGCGCGGCGGCTCGTCCGATTCGACGACCGCGACCGAGAACCCGAAGCGGGCGTGGCGGCGCGCGAAGGGGTTCATGGCGTCGAAGCGCACGCAATCGCGAACGGTGCGGCGGACCGCGTCCGGGCCGGAGGCGGCGGCGAGGGCGAGCGCGTCGGCGCGGAGCGCACGCAGCTCCTCCGCCCGGCGATCCGGCGCGAGCGCGCGGACGGCGTCGAGGCGGCGCGCGAGCGTCGAGCCCTCCGGCAGGTCGATCCGGAGGACGTCCGGGACGTCCGCCGGATGCGTGACCGCGACCGCGGCGCGCCGCCCGCGGACGACGGCGAACTGTGTGGCGGGGCGCGGACCGGCGTCGGACCCGAGGAGGATCTCGTCGTGCACGACCGTTTCGTCCGGCGCGGCGAAGATTGCGGCGGCGAGGGCGTCCGCGCGCTCTTCGGGCGGCGCGGACGGCGAGGGCCGGAACGAACCCGTCCGGCAACCGGCGAGGACGAGGGGCGCGAGCAGGGCGAGGGAGACGAGGCGTTTCATGGTCGGGATGAGGGGGAGGAAGGTGGAATATCCGGGGAAGAAGGCGGGATGTGCGAGGCGTTTTCCGGAGGTGGTTGCGTGTCGATGGCGGGGCATTCTAGCACAAATCGTTTTCCGAATTGTCATGGAATTGTAAAACTTTCGCAAGCAAAACCTCCGACGGCATTTCCGTCGGCACCGCCATCGTTCCTCCGGTCCCTCCATCGGTATCCGCCATCGTTCCTCCGGTCCCCTCATCGGCATCCGCCATCGTTCCTCCAGCTCCTCCATCGGAACCGCCATCGTTCCTCCGCCCCCCCCCATCGGCATCCGCCATCGTTCTTTCGGCAACCGCATCAGCATGCGGAGCCGTTTTCGCTCGGGGTAATTTCCTAACGATATGGCCTATTTTCAAATTAAGCGTCCGTAATAAATTTTTCTTGACTCCTGCCGCTCTTTGTGCCAGACTCGCGCTTCGAAAGGTCTCCCCAACCGTCTTTTCGCTTTCCGCGCCCTCTTCCGCGTTCCGATTCCCGTTCCCCGCCCTCCCTTTCCTTCCCCGCCCCCGCCATGCCCAGTACCGGTGTCTTCGAAGGCGTCCAGGCCGTCGACCGCATGATGCGCGCGCAAGGCTACACCGACGGCGCGCTCACGATCGCGTTGATCAACTGGATCGACCACGGCGTCGACGAATTCATCCACGAGGCGGCCGTCTTCTTCCAGAAGCGCTACGACCTCTTCCGCCGCAAGGGCCGCTACTGGGACGAGAAGCGCCTCGCGGACGCGAAGCAGGCGTTCATCGAGGGCGTCCGCGCCCTGTCGGGCAACCCCGATCCCACGTCCTGCTTCCACGGGTACGACCGCCGATACATGGCGCTCGTCAACCAGTTCAAGCACGTACAGGAGACCATCTGCCGCGAGGCGATGAAGCGCAACCGCGCCGCCTGCGCGGAGCGCCCCGCCCCGCCGCCGTGGCTCGCGCCGCGGGCCGAAGCCCGCCGCGCGGCGTTC
>CADBEF010000171.1 GCA_902793555.1 uncultured bacterium
GCTCGCCGAGGCGCTCGGCGGCGTGCCGCTCGTCGGCCCGGAGCTCGCGCCGTGGGCGCGCATCGGCGAGGCGGGCGGATGCCTGCCCGCGATGCTCGACGCCGCGGCGGCGCGCCTGCGCGGCCGTTGGGAACGCTGGCTCTCGACGCGCCTCGCGCTGCTGGAGCCCTCGCTCCTCGCGGCGGTCGGGCTGTTCGTCCTCGCGCTCGCGCTCGCGCTCGTCATCCCGATCCTGCAGCTCACGAAGACCGCGGGCCTGTAGCGCGGACCCGCGCCGAACAAAGCGCTTGACGGCGCCGGGGCGTTGCCCCTAGAATTCCGCCCGATTTCCGCGGCCCGAAGGGGCTCGGCGGGACAAACCCACAAAACGCCCATGAACCACACACGTTCCCTGCTGGCCGCGGCCTTCGCCGCGATGCTCGCAACCGCCGCCGGCGCCCAGACCGGCGAGCCTTCGGCCGCCGAAGCGGCCGCCGCGGCCCTCGCCGCGCCCGCCGTCGAGGCGGTCGAAGCACTCGACCAGGCCGCCGCCGCGGTCGAGGAAGCCGCCGCGGACGCCCCCGCCGCGGAGGAGGCCTCCGAAGCGCCCGATCTCACCGACGCCGAAACCGCCCAGGGCTACATCGACGACTACGCCGGCAACGTCCAGGCCGACAAGGACTTCAAGGCGAACATCGAAAAGGCCCTCGCCACGGTCCGGCAGGAGCGCCCCGCCTACGGCACGTTCTGGGCCGTGTTCCCGCCGCTGCTGGCGATCGTGCTGGCGCTCGTCACCAAGGAGGTGTACTCCTCGCTCTTCGTCGGCATCGTCGCCGGCGGCCTCATCTGGTCCGGCTTCTCGTTCGAGGGGACGGTCGTCCACGTCTTCTCCGACGGCTTCATCAAGTCCGTCGCCGACGCCTACAACATCGGCATCCTCGTCTTCCTCGTCCTGCTCGGCGCGCTCGTCTCGATGATGAACAAGACCGGCGCCTCCGCCGCGTTCGGCCGCTGGGCCTCCACGCACATCAAGAGCCGCGTCGGCGCGCAGGTCGCCACGGTCGTCCTCGGCATGCTGATCTTCGTGGACGACTACTTCAACTGCCTCACGGTGGGCTCGGTGATGAAGCCCGTCACGGACGCCAAGAAGGTCTCGCGCGCCAAGCTCGCCTACCTCATCGACGCCACCGCCGCCCCGATCTGCATCATCGCGCCGATCTCGTCGTGGGCCGCGGCGGTCGCCGGCTTCGCCAAGGGCGCCGGCGCCGAGAGCGGCTTCTCGCTCTTCATCAACGCGATCCCGTGGAACTTCTACGCGATCCTCACGATCGTGACGCTCTTCTTCGTCGCGATCGCCGGCTTCGACTTCGGCGGCATGCGCCGGCACGAGGAGAGGGCCCTCGCGGGCGACCTCGGCGCGCTCGGCGCCGACGAGTTCAAGAACGCCAACCCGAAGGGCCGCGTCTACGACCTCGTGGTCCCGGTCGTGTTCCTCGTCGCGGCGTGCGTCGTCGGCATGATCTACTCGGGCGGGTTCTTCGACGCCGACAACAAGGACGCCTACCGCAACTTCGTCGAGGCGTTCTCCAACTCCGACGCCTCCGTCGGCCTCGTCTACGGCTCGGCCGTGACGATCGTCTTCGCGGTCTTCTACTTCATGGCCCGCCGCGTGGTCTCGTTCAAGGACTGCATGGACTCGCTGCCCGAAGGCTTCAAGGCGATGGTCCCGGCGATCCTGATCCTCTGCTCGGCGTGGACCCTCAAGACGATGACCGACTCGCTCGGCGCGAAGGTCTTCATCTCGCAGATCATCAACGGGCCGGCCGCGGGCCTCCAGGACTTCCTCCCGGCGATCATCTTCCTCATCGCGATCGTGCTGGCGTTCTCGACCGGCACCTCGTGGGGCACGTTCGGCATCCTGATCCCGATCGTCCTGGCGGCCTCGCCCGCCCCGGAGAGCACGATCATCTGCGTCTCGGCCTGCATGGCGGGCGCCGTCTGCGGCGACCACTGCTCGCCGATCTCGGACACGACGATCATGGCGTCGGCCGGCGCGGACTGCAACCACGTGGAGCACGTGAACACGCAGCTCCCGTACGCGCTCCTCGTCGCGGCGGTCTCGTTCGTCGCCTACCTCGTCGCCCCGTTCGCGGGCGGCTGGCAGGTCGCGCTCCCGATCGCCATCGTGCTGATGCTCGCGACGCTCTTCGTCCTGCGCGCCGTCCTCGGCAAGCGCAAGGCCGCCTAGCGGCGGATCCGGTTCCCGGAAAAACGGCGGCCGCGCGGAATCCGCGCGGCCGCCGTTCCTTTTTCCGCCGCGGGCGCGGTTGCCCGGAGTCGGCGTTTCTGGTAGCATTCCGCCCGTCCGACGCACGCGCCATGAACAAAACGCTTCCGCTCCTCCTCCTCCTGTCCGCCGCCGCCGCCCCGGGCGGGGACGTCCTGTCCTGGGGCCGTCCCCTGCCCGCCGACCGCGACGCCAAATGGACCGTTTCCTACGGAACGCTCGCCGGAATCGACGGACACGTCGACGAAACGTTCCGCGCGTTCTACAAGGCGACGGGACAGGACGAAAAGCAGGCGCTGGCCGAATCCTACTCCTTCTCCGATTTCGGCGTCGACGGCTCCTATCCCGCTTTCGGCGCCCACTACGAGAAGCAGTGGCCGTTCTTCTCCTTCCGCTTCGACCTGCTCTGGCTCTCCCTGGAGGCCGACGCGACGGCCCGCCGCGACTACTACCTCGGCCTGGGCGACGAAATCTCCTTCGGCGGCCGCAAATACGACCACTTGATGATTTCCGCCGGAACCGACTTCTCAATCGAGTTCGACGGCGTCTGGGCGACGCTCGGCGGCGCGTTCGCGCCGTTCACGCTGGACGTCGCGGACGCCGTCCGCGTCACGCCGGAGCTCGACTTCGGGATCGTCCTGATCGGCGGGCAGTACGACATCGACGCCGGCAAGCCGCACGGGACGACCGTCTACCAGAACCCGCCGGTCGACTTCGTGGTCGGCGGTTCGTCGTCGAGCTTCATCGGCGCCGGCGCGCCGATGGTCGGCGCGGGCGTCGAGGTCCGCGTCGGTCCCGAGGACTGGGTGCAGTGGGTCACGCGCGCCAACTTCGGTCTTTTTTCCTACTCCGGCAGCACCAAGCCGTTCTCCAGCTCGGACCACCGCGAGAAGGACCTCGACCTGGACTTTTTCTCGCTTTCGCTCGACACGTCCGTCATTCTGCCCATGAACGACGCGACGTGCTTCACGGTCGGTCTCCGGTTCGAGTACATGGACCTGGACGCGGAAATCAAGTCGAAGGAACGGGACGCCGCGGCGGTCGTCGCCGCGCGCGAGCGCTTCGACAAATCCGCCGATTTCAGCGCGTTCACCGCGATGGTCTACGCGGGCGTGACGTTCTAGCCGCGCCGCGGGAGGGCGCCTCTACGCGAAGCGCGACAGGTGCGTTTCGACGTAGTCCTTCACCGCGTCCTCGAGAGGCCGGAACGGCACGTCGCACCCCGCCGCGCGGAGCTTGCCCATCTGCGCTTCGGTGTGGTACTGATACTTGCCCCTGAGCTTGGCGGGCATGTCGACGAAGTCGATGCGCGGCGCCTTGCCGACCGCGGCGAAGAGCGCGTTGGCGAGGTCGAGCCACGTGCGCGCGTGCCCCGTGCCGCAGTTGAAGATGCCGTTCGCGTCCGGATGGTCGCCGAGCCAGACCGTCACGGCCGCGGCGTCCTTCACGTAGACGAAGTCCCGGTCCTGGCAGCCGTCCGCGTAGTCCGGCCGGTCGCTCTTGAACAGCGCGATGCGCCCCTCGTCGCGCACGGTCGCGTACTGCTTGGCGACGACCGAGCGCATGTCGCCCTTGTGGTCCTCGCCCGGGCCGAACACGTTGAAGTACTTGAGGCCGGCGATCTTCTTCGACGCGCCGGTCGAGAGCGCCCAGAGGTCGAACTTCTGCTTGCTCCAGCCATAGAGATTGAGCGGCTTCAGGGCCGGGATGCCGGCCTCGTCGTCCGAATAGCCGAGCGAGCCGTCGCCGTAGGTCGCGGCGGAGGAGGCGTAGACGAACCGCGTGCCGTTGGCGAGGCACCATTCGCACAGTTCGCGCGTGCAGCCGGTGTTGTTGTCGTCGAGGAACGCCTCGTCGGTTTCGGTCGTGCTCGAGCACGCGCCGAGGTGGTAGAGGACGGCCGGGGGTTCGATTCCCCCCGCCTTCACCGCGGCGCGGAAGGCGTCGCGCTCCAGGTATTCCGCGAAGCGCAGCGAGTCGAGGTTGCGCTGCTTGAGCGGGTCGCCGCGGAGGTGGTCGACGACGAGGATGTCATCCTCGCCGCGCGCGTTGAGCAGGCGGACGATGTTGGAGCCGATGAGCCCGGCCCCGCCGGTGACGATGGTCTTCATGGGGGCGCGATTCTAGCAGAAACCGCGCCCCGGTGGAAGGGGCTCACGCGCCCTTCGACCGGCGGTCGCGCTCTTCGCGCTGGCGGGCGGTGAATGCGAAGCGGTTCTCGGTGCCGGCCAGGAGCCGGCGGACGTTCGAGCGGTGCTTCCAGACGATCAGGAGCGCGAGCACGCCCACGAGCGAGCACGCCGCGGCGCCGGCCGGCCGGTCGACGAACCACGGCAGGACCGCCGCCGCGAGCGCCGCCGCGATCGAGCCGACGGAGACGTAGCGCGTGGCGAGGAAGACGGCGATCCACACGGCCAGCGCCGCGAGCGCCGTGTGCGGGACGACCGAGAGCGCGCAGCCGAGGCCCGTCGCCACGCCCTTGCCGCCCTTGAAGCCGAGGAAGAGCGGAAAACCGTGGCCCGCCAGCACCGCGACCGTGCAGACGAGCGCCGCCGCGGGCGGGGGCGACCCGGCGCACGCGAGCGACCAGACGGCCCACGGGACGACGCCCGCCGCCGCGACGCCCTTCGCGGCGTCGAGCAGGAACGTCGCGATCCCAAAGCGCGGCCCGAGCGTGCGGAACACGTTCGTCGCGCCGATGTTGCCGCTGCCGGTCTTGCGGATGTCGACGCCGGCGATGCACCCGGCCAGATAGCCGAACGGAATCGATCCGACCAAGTAGGAGCACGCCGCGGCGGACAGGAAGAGAAGGGCTTGTTGCATGGGCGTCGTCAAACGGGCAAAAAAATGGTGGCAAGGGTGGGAATCGAACCCACGACACGGGAATTTTCAGTCCCCTGCTCTACCAACTGAGCTACCTCGCCACGGTCGCGACGCTGGATCGGGGCTCTCCCCCGGAGTCGCGCGGACGGCGGGGAAAACTACCACGTTTCCCGGAGCGAGTCAACCGTTTTTTGCGGGCTCGCGCGGAAGGAGGCCCGTTCAGGAGCCGCGGACGACGAGTGCCGGCGCGAGGACTTCGCGCGCGAAGGGGGCGTCCGGCGCGGCGATGCGCTTGAGGAGCAGGCGGACGGCCTGGCTGCCCATGTGCCGCGCGTCGATGCGGACCGTCGTGAGCGGCGGGACGGCCGAACGCGCCCAGAGCGAATCGTCCGTCCCGACGAGCCGCACGTCCTCCGGGACGCGCAACCCCGCCGCGCGCAGCGCGTCGAGCGCGCCCGCGGCCATCTCGTCGTTCATGCAGTAGACGCCGCGCGGCGGACGGCCGTCGGCGAGCAGGCGGTGCATGGCGTCGCGTCCGCCGGGGCGCGTGTAGCCGCCGACGTCGCGCCGCGCGAGGGCCGGATCCGCGCCCGCCGCGCGGAGGGCGTCGAGCGCGCCCTCGAGGCGGCGCCGCGAGGAAAGGTCGCGCGGGTTGCCTTCTACGATCGCCAGGTCCGCCGGCGCCACGCCGCACGCGAGCAGGCGCGACGCGGCGATGCGGCCGACCGCGGCGTTGTCGACGCGGATGCCGTCCACCGGCAGGTCGCCCGCGTCGTAGTCGAGCACGACGGCGGGCGGCCCCTCGCGCAGCATCGCCGCGAGCAGGTCCGGCTCGAACGCGCCCATGTAGACCATCGCGTCGGCGTGCGCGCGCCGCATCATCGCGGGCAGCTCCGAGGGCTTCTCCGCGCCGGCGGCGAGGACGAGCAGGTTGGCGCCGATCGGGCCGAGGCCGTCGTAGAGCCCCGC
>CADBEF010000172.1 GCA_902793555.1 uncultured bacterium
CGGCCGGCCTGCGCGAGGTGCGTCATCGAATGGACGCCCTTGTACATCATGTCCTGCCACTGGCGGACGTTCCCGAGGTACGTGTTGTTGAGGATCACGACCTTGATCGGGAGTTTGTGCTCGACGGCCACGACGAGCTCCTGGGCGTTCATCTGGAAGCCGCCGTCGCCCGTCACGCACACGACGAGCTCGCCGGGGCGGCCGAGCTGCGCGCCGATGGCCGCGGGGAGGCCGAAGCCCATCGTCCCGAGGCCGCCGGAGGAGAGGAAGTTGCGGGGCTTCTCGTGCGTGAAGAACTGGCAGGACCACATCTGGTTCTGGCCGACGTCGGTCGTGACGATCACGTCGCCCTTCGTGAGCTTATCGACCGTCGCGAGCACGGACTGCGGCATGATCGCCCCGGAAGGCGGTTCGTCCCAGGAGAACGGGTCCTCCTTTTTCCACTGCTCGCACTCGGCGAGCCACGCGGCGTGCTCCGCCTTGTTGACCTGCGGCAGCAGGTCGCGCAGGACGGGCTTGATGTCGCCCACGACCGGGAGGTCGCAGCGGACGCTCTTGGAGATCGAGGTCGGGTCGACGTCGACGTGCACGATCTTGGCGTGCGGCGCGAACTCGCTCACCTTGCCGGTCACGCGGTCGTCGAAGCGCGCGCCGATCGCGAGGAGCACGTCGCACGCGTCGAGCGCCTTGTTGGCGGCGATCAGGCCGTGCATGCCGATCATGTGCAGCGAGAGCGGGTCGCTCTCCGGGAACACGCCGAGGCCCATGAGCGTCGTCGCCACCGGGATGTTCGCCTTGTGCGCGAGCTCGGCGAGCTCCTTCACGGCGCCGGCGCTGCGGACGCCGCCGCCGGCGTAGATGAGGGGCTTGTTGCTCGTGTTGACGAGCTGCGCGAGGCGCGCGAGCATCTTCGGGTGGCCCTCGTAGGAGGGCTTGTAGCCGACGCGGTCGAACTTCTCGGGGAACGGGACGGCCGTCTTGCCGATCTGCACGTCCTTCGGCAGGTCCACCAGCACGGGGCCGGGCTTGCCGGTCGTCGCGATGTGGAACGCCTCGACGATGATGCGCGGCAGGTCGTTCACGTCGCGCACGAAGAAGTTGTGCTTCGTGATCGGGCGGGTGATGCCGCAGGTGTCGGCCTCCTGGAACGCGTCGTTGCCGACGGCCTTGGTGGAGACCTGGCCGGTGAACGCGACCATCGGAATGCCGTCCATGTTGGCGGTCGCGAGGCCGGTGACGATGTTCGTGGCGCCGGGGCCGGACGTGACGATGCAGACGCCGGGCTTGCCGGTGGCGCGCGCGTACGCGTCGGCCATGTGCGACCCGCCCTGCTCGTGGCGGGGCAGGATCAGGTGCAGCCCTTCGGACTTGGCGAGCTCGTCGAAGACGTCGAGGATCGCCCCGCCGGGATACGCGAAGACCGTCTCCACGCCCAGTCGCTCGAGCCCCTCGACGACGACGCGCGCGCCCGTGCGGGGCTGCACACGGGCCTGCGGGGCCGCCTCGGGGCGGCCGGTTTCCGGTTTGGTTTCGTTTTTCACTGTTCGTTTCCCTTGGTTTGGCGGGTGAAACGCGCGGCATACTAGCCTTTTCGCGCGCCCGTGTCAAACTCGCGGCCCCGCCTTGCGGCGGCGGGGCGGGGTGTGGTAGACTCCGCGCCATGAGCACGAAATCCAAGAAACCGGCGCAGGCTCTCCTGGAGCGCAGGACCGACGCCCCCGCCCCGGCCGAGATGAAGAAGGCCGCGGCCTACGCCCGCGACTACCTCGCCTTCCTCGGCACCGCCAAGACCGAGCGCCTCGCCTACGCCGAGGCCGTGAAGCTCCTCGAGGCGAAGGGCTTCCGCCCGCTCGATTCGTTCAAGTCCCTCAAGCCCGGCGACAAGGTCTGGCGCGGCTACCACGGCAAGACGCTCATGGCGGCCGTCATCGGCCGGAAGGGCACGAAGGCCGGCCTGCGCATCGTCGGCGGCCACACGGACGCGCCGCGCATCGACCTGAAGTCCGTCCCCCTCGCGGAGAAGGGTGGCCTCGCGTTCTTCGACACGCACTACTACGGCGGCATCAAGAAGTACCAGTGGGTCACGATCCCGCTCGCGCTCTACGGCGTGGTCGTCCGCAAGGACGGCACGAAGGCCGAGATCGCGGTCGGCGACAAGCCCGGCGACCCCGTCTTCCTCATCTCCGACATCCTCCCGCACCTCGGCCAGGACCAGATGTCCAAGCCGATGCGCGACGCGATCCCCGGCGAGAGCCTCGACCCGATCGTCGGCTCGCTCCCGGAACCCGGCGCGAAGAAGGGCGCGAAGGACGCCGTGAAGAAGAACGTCCTGCGGCTCCTGCTCGAGCGCTACGGCGTCACCGAGCAGGACCTCGCGAGCGCCGAGCTGGAGGTCGTCCCCGCCGGCGCGCCGCGCGAGCTCGGCTTCGACCGCGGGCTGCTCGTCGGCTACGGCCACGACGACCGCGTCTGCGCCTACGCCGCGCTGCGCGCGCTGCTGGACCGCCCCGCCGCCGCGCCGGAGCATACCGCGATGGTGCTGCTCTGCGACAAGGAGGAGATCGGCTCCGTCGGCGCGACCGGCATGGAGTCGACGTTCTTCGAGAACTCCGTCGCGGAGCTCCTCGAGCGCGAGGAGAAGGAGCCGCGCGACATCGTGGTCCGCCGCGCGCTCGAGGCCTCGAAGATGCTCTCGGCGGACGTCACCTCCGCCGCCGACCCGCACTTCCCGGACGTCGACTCGCCCGGCAACGCGGCGGTGCTGCACGCCGGCCCCTGCTTCAACAAGTACACCGGCTCGCGCGGCAAGTCCGGCGCGAACGACGCCCGCGCGGAGTTCCTCGGCGAGCTGCGCGCGGTCCTCGACGGCGCCGGCGTGCGCTGGCAGATCGGCGAGCTCGGCAAGGTCGACAAGGGCGGCGGCGGCACGATCGCGATGTTCCTCTCGCGCTACGGGATGGACGTCGTGGACCTCGGCACGCCGCTCCTGAACATGCACGCCCCCTGGGAAGTCGCCTCCAAGATCGATTGCTGGTACACCCACCGCGCCTACGCCGCCTTTTTTGGATAATGCCGAATGCCGAATGCTGAATGCTGAATGATGAATGCATCGGCGACTCGTCATTCAACCCTTTCAACCCTTTCAACCGCTTCAACCGCTTCAACCTTACACCCCTTCACTCTCACCTCTTCACTCTTAACTTTTAGCTTTCCATGAGCCTCCACGTATTCACCTCGGAAGCCGTTTCCGAGGGACATCCCGACAAGGTCGCCGACCAGATCAGCGACGCGATTCTCGACGCCGCGCTCGCGCGCGACCCGAACGCGCACGTCGCCGCCGAGACGTTCGTCGGCCCCGACTTCTGCGCCAACCTCGGCGAGCTCAAGTTCGACGGCGCCGAGACGCTCGACTACGAGGCGATCGCGCGCGGCGTCGTGCGCGACATCGGCTACGACCGCCCCGCCGAGGGCTTCTGCTGGAACACCTTCGAGTACTTGAACCGGCTGACCGGTCAGTCGCCCGACATCGACCAGGGCGTCTCGCGCGGCTCCGCCGAGGCGCAGGGCGCGGGCGACCAGGGCATGATGTTCGGCTACGCGGTGCGCGAGACGCCGGAGCTCATGCCCGCGCCGCTCGTCCTCTCGCACCGGCTCATGCGCCGCTTCGCGCGGGAGCGCAAGGGCGGCAACGTCCCGTGGCTTCGGCCCGACGCGAAGAGCCAGGTCTCCGCCGTCTACGACGGGCACCGCGTCCTGCGCATCGCGGACGTCGTGGTCTCGCACCAGACCGAGGACCTGCCGATCGCGGCGATCCGCGCGACGGTCGAGGAGATCGCGCGCGACGAGCTGCGCGACACGGGGCTCGTGGACGCGCAGACGCGCTTCCACGTGAACCCGACCGGCAAGTTCGTCGTCGGCGGCCCCGCGGGCGACTCGGGCCTCACGGGGCGCAAGATCATCGTGGACTCCTACGGCGGCGCGGCCGCGCACGGCGGCGGAGCCTTTTCGGGCAAGGATCCGAGCAAGGTCGACCGTTCGGCGGCCTACTACGCGCGCTACGCGGCGAAGAACCTCGTGGCGGCGGGCGCGGCGGAGCGCGTGCAGATCGAGGTGAGCTACGCGATCGGGATGGCCGAGCCCACGAGCCTCTTCGTCGAGTTCTTCGGCACGGGGCGCGTCCCCGAGGAGAAGGCGACGAGCGTGCTGCTCGAAAGCGGGCTTTTCGACTTCCGCCCCGGCATGCTCGTGCGCGAGCTCGGTCTGCTCCGGCCGGAGGGCTGGTGCTACCGCGACACCTCCAACGGCGGCCACTTCGGCCGCAGGCGCTTCCCCTGGGAGCGGCTCGACAAGGCCGACGCCCTGCGCGACGCCCTCGGCCTGCCGGCGCAGGCGTAGCCCGCGCCGTCAGTGCGCGTGGCGGGAGCCGCCGCCGGGCCCGCCGCCCGGCGGCGAGACCGTGCACTTCCACGAGTTGGTCGCGAGCCAGCGCGAGCCGGCGAGCCGGAAGGACGGCGCCTCCCAGCGTTCCAGCGCGCGGCAATAGCGGCACCCCGCCACGAGCGCGCCCGTGCCGCGCTCGAGGTACTTCGGGAGGTGCTCGCGGCAGTGTCGGCGCCACGCCAGGTCGAACGCGCCGCCGGATTGCATCGCGACGGCGTCGAGCGGGACGAGACGCACCTGCTCGAAGACGGGCAGCACGAGCGGAACCGCGGTCGGCGGCTCCGCGCCGCCGCCTTCGTCCTCGAGCGACCCGAAGGGCTTCGCGGCGCCGGTCCAGACGAGCGTCCCCGCGTCCGCCTCGGGCGCGGTGAGGCGGCGGACGGGGTTCTCGACGCGCATCGCGGCGTCCGCGCCGGCGTAGTCGTACTCGGGCTTGAGCTTGCCCTCGATCGGGAACGACGGGTCGCGCATCGTTTCCCATGCGCCCCATCGCGAGGGGCGGTAGAGCAGGAAGCCGGGCGCCGGGTTCGTGGCGGCGATCTCGTCCGGGAAGCCCTCCGAGAACGGGTCGGGCAGACCCTCGGCGGCGAACGCCTCCGGCAGGCCCGGCATCACGGCAAGGTCGCCGCCGGAAAACTCGGCCGTACGCAGGTGCAGCGAGAGAAACTCGGACGACGCGGGCGGCTCATCGTCCTCCGGCGGCAGCGGCGGCCACCAGCTCCAGCCGGCGTAGTCGTCGAGTAGCGTCGGCGCGGCCCAGTGGAACCAGCACCACGAGCGACCGAGAACGGCCGCGTAGAAACCTTGGTTCAAGAGAATGTGAGAGCCCGACGGGTCGTCGAAGAACGCGGCGTTGTCGGGGCCGGCGGCAACCCCTTCGTCCGCGAGGGCGTCGAGCATCGAGGAATACTCGCCCCACGCGCCGGGCCAGGGCTCCGGCATCGCGTCTTCGCCGCCGAGCTGCCGCCCGTAGCCGCGGCGCACGACGAGCGCCCGCTCGCGGACGAACTCCGTGAAGTCGTCGTTCGCGGGCGCGCCGTTGAGCTTCGCGGCCTGCTGCGCGGCGGCGGCGCCGGCGACAGGCCCGGCGAAGGAGGCGCGCACCGCGGCCTCGGAGATCGTCTCGGCCGCATCCGCGTCGCCCGCGGCGAGCGCGAGGACGTGCAGCAGGTTGAGCTCGCCGACGACGTTGAGAGAGGCGCCCTGCCAGCGCGCGGCCTCGAGCGCGGCGGCGTCGCCGGCGTTCTGCGTCTTGTCCTTGCCGAGCACCGCGACGTGCAGGTCGGCGAGCCACAGGATCGCGGCGAGCAGCGCGAGCACCGCCGCGAGGACGAACAGGATCACCTGCCCGCCGCGGTCGCGGCCGGTCGCGCATATCGTGCGGTCGTTCCGTTCCATGCCGGCCTCTAGCGGACGAGGATCAGGAGACCGTTGCCGCCGGTGCGCATGCGGACGACGACGACGCCCGCGCCGCCGGCGCCGGAGGGAAGGTCGGCCGAGTTCGCGCCCGCGCCGCCACCGCCGCCGCCCGTGGCCGCGGCGCCGTCCGCGCCGGATTC
>CADBEF010000173.1 GCA_902793555.1 uncultured bacterium
CGCCGTCCGCGCCGCGCTGCGCGACGCCGCCTCCCCGGTGCTCGGGCGGCTCCTCGCGCCCGACGAGCGGGCGGCGCTGCTGCGCCGGCTCCTCGCGGAGGCGGCCTTCCCGCTCGACGGCGCGCCGGACCGCGTCCCGCTGCTCGGCTGGCTCGAGCTGCCGTGGTGCGACGAACCGCGGCTCGTCCTCGCCGGCATGAACGAGGGCTCCGTTCCGGAGGCGGTCGTGGGCGATTCGTTCCTTCCGGACGCCGTCCGCCGCGCGCTCGGGCTGCCCGACAACGCGCGCCGGTTCGCGCGCGACGCGTTCCTGCTCTCGGAGCTGCTCGCCTGCCGCGCGCCCGGCGCGGTGCGCGTCTTCCTCGAGAAGATCGACGGCCGCGGCGACGCGCGCAAGCCCTCGCGCCTGTTGCTCGCGTGCGGCGACGCCGAGCTCGGCCCGCGGGTGCGCCGGCTCTACGCGGACCTGGACCGCGTCCCGGACGTCCCGCGCGGCGGCGCCGACGCGGCGTGGCGCCTCGACCTGCCGGTTCCGTCCGGCGAGCCGCCCGCGAGCCTGCCGGTGACGACGCTTGCGGGCTACCTCCGCAGCCCCTTCCAGTGGTTCCTCGACCAGGAGCTCGGCGACGACGAAACCGCGGGCGACCCCGCCGCGGAAATCCCCGCCAACGACTTCGGCACGCTCTGCCACGAGGCGCTCGAAGCGTTCGCCGCGCCCGGCGCGCCGAACGAAAGCGAAGACCGCGAGGAAATCTACGCCTTCCTCGAGGCGAAGCTCCGCGCCCGCATCCGGGCCCGCTACGCCGGGCGCAACCGCGGGCTCGTCGCCGCCGTCCGCCTGCAGGAGGCCGCCGCGCTCGCCCGCATGCGGACCTTCGCCGCGATCCAGGCGGAGCTCGTGCGCGAGGGCTGGCGTATCCGCCGCGCGGAGACGGTCCTCAAGGGCGCGGTCGAGGGCGTGGAGATATCGGGCAAGGCCGACCGCATCGACGAGAACGTCTGCACCGGCGAGTGGCGCGTCGTCGACTACAAGACGTGGGACAAGGCGGACAAATGGACCGAAGCCTTCTCGCGCGTCCCTCCGCCCGGCCTCGGCGAAAACCCCGAGGCCGCAGGCATCCGCCGCGTCGCCGTCGACGCCGCGGCGGATCGGCCGTCCGAAGTCTGGTGGGCGGACCTGCAGCTGCCGCTCTACGCGATCTTCGCGCGCAACGACCCCGCGCTCGGCATCCCGGGCGGCGCGCGCGTCTCGTGCCAGTATCTCGTTCTCGGCGACTCGCCGGAGCGCTCGGGGCTCGTCGGGCTCCGGGAGCCGACGCCGGAGGGGCTCGAAATGGCGTGGCGCACGGCCGGAGCCGCCGTGCGCCGCATCAAGGCGGGGCTCTTCCTCCCCGCCGGCGGACTCGCCGGCGCGGAGCTCTCCGACGCCGCGCGCGCCATCCTCCCCGAAGGCCGCCCCGAGCTCGGCATCGCCCCCGGCTGGATCGCCGACCAGGAACGGCGGCGGAAGGGAGGCCGCCCGTGAGCGCCCCCTCCAACTTCCTCGTCGCCGCCTCGGCCGGCACCGGCAAGACGTTCGCGCTCTCCTCGCACGTCCTGCGGCTGCTGCTCCTCGGCGAGGAGCCGGCCTCGATCCTCGCGCTCACCTTCTCGCGCCTCGCCGCCGCGGAGATCTTCGACCGCGTCGTCGGCCGCCTCGCCGCCGCGACGGAATCGGACGAAGCCGCCGAGGCCCTTTCCGCGCAGCTCGCGGACGGCGAGGGCGGCGCGCCCGTCCGCGAACGCTTCCCGGGCGGCGTCCCGCGCGCGGAGTTCCTCCGCGTCCTGCGCGCCTTCCTCGCCGCGCAGCACCGGAGCCGGCTCGGGACGATCGACTCGTTCATGGCGCGCATGGTGCAGGCCTTCCCGGCGGAGACGGGCCTGCGCGGCGACGTGCGCATGCTCGACGACGACGCGGCCGCGCTGCGCCGCGAGCGCGTCGTGGAGGACCTCCTGCAGTCGCGCCGCGCGGACGTCTTCGGCCAGCTCGAGACGATCCTCGGATTCGCCGAGGACGGCCGCCTGCGCAAGACGTTCCGCGACTACTTCTCCCGCCAGCTCCGGGACTGGCACGCCCGTTTCCGCGCGCAGCCCGACCGCGCCGCGTGGGGCGACCCCGCGCGCATCTGGGCCGCCGACCCCGCCACGGCGGAGCGGGTCGCCGCCTCCGACGCCGAGGGGGCCGCCCGCGCGGAGCGCTCTCTCTCCGCCCTCCGCGACGCCTCGCGTCCGCTCTGCGACGACCCGAAGGGCGTCGCGCGCGACTACCTCGAGGCCTTCTGCGAGGCCGTCCGCGCGAACGGCCCCGACGCGCTCGCGGACACCTCGGCGAAGGTCCGCAACTTCGTCGCCGCCGCCGACTCCTCGGACGCCGCGCCCGTCGTGAAGTGCAACCGCGCCCGCCTCGCGCTCTCCGCGCCGGCCGCCGCCGCGCTGCGCGAGGTCGTGCGCGAGCTGCGCGCCGGCGCGCTCCGCCGCCGGTGCCGCCGGGCGCAGGGGCTCTACGTGCTGCTCTACCTGCTGGAGGAGCGCTGGGCGCGCGACGTGCGCGGCGAGGGCGAGCTCGTGTTCGACGACATCCCGTTGCTCGTCGCGTCGATGTCCGCCCGCGACCGCCGCGAGCTGGAGTGGCGCCTCGACGGGCGCTTCCGCCACCTCGCGCTGGACGAGTTCCAGGACACCTCTCCCGCGCAGTGGCGCGCGCTGCGTCCGCTGGCCGACGAGATCCGGCAGGCGGAGGACCGCACGCTCTTCCTCGTGGGCGACGCCAAGCAGGCCATCTACGGCTGGCGCGGCGGCGACTCGCGCCTTTTCCTCGCCGAGCGCGCCTCCGGCGCCTACGCGCTCGGAAGCCTCGTCGAATCGCACCGCTTCCGCCCCGAGATCGCGGGGCTCGTGAACCGCGTCTTCCGCGGCGGCGAGGTCCTCGCGACCTTCGCCGACTCCGAGGTTCCCGCGGCCGGCGACGCCGCCGCGCGCTGGGCGGAGACGTGGGAGGAGCACGCCTCCGCGCTCGGACCCGGCGGCTTCGTCCGCGCCGCCCTCGTCCGCGCGCCCGACGCGGACGCCGGCGAGGAGGAGTCGGACGTCTTCGCCGCCGCGATCGCCGGGCGCCTCGCCGAGGTCCGCCCGTGGGATCGCGGACTCGTCGCCGCCGTCCTCGTCCGCAACGCCGACCAGGGCGTGCCGCTCGTCCGCGCACTGCGCGAGACGCACGGCCTTCGCGCCGTCTGGGAGGGCGACGGCGCCGTCGCCGACACGCCCGCCGTCCTCGCCGTCCTCGACGCGCTCGTCCTCGCGCAACACCCCGACGCCGGATCCTTCGCGTGGGGCCACGTCCGGACCTCGCCGCTCGGCCGCGCGCTGCTCTCCGGCGAGGATCGCGCCCGCGAGGACGGCGGCCTCGCGCCGCTCTCGCGCCGCATCGCGCGCGACCTGGCCCGCAAGGGCCTCGCCGAGACCGTGCGCGACCTCGCGCGCCTCGCGCTCCGCGCCGCCGAGCCGGACGGCGCCGCGTTCCTGCGCGCGCGGCTCGACGCGCTGGTCGCCGCCGCGGCGGACTACGTCGCCGACCCGGACCGCTCCGGAACGACGCTCGACTTCCGCCGCTACGTCGAGGCCCGCGTCGAGCGCGCCTTCGCCGACCCCGCCACGGTGAAGGTCCTCACGATCCACAAGAGCAAGGGCCTCGGCTTCGACCTCGTCTTCGTCCCGTTCTTCCGCGGAAGGATGAGGCACGCCTTCGGGACGCCGCATTCGCATCTGGGCCTCGTTCTGGAAGGCCCCGGCGACCCGCCCGCGTGGTATCTGCCCTACGGCGCCGGCGTCTCGGCCGACCCGACGGCCGGCGAAGCCGCGCGGCGCGCCGCCGCGGACGCCGCGCTCGAGGAGCTCTGCGTCGCCTACGTCGCCCTCACGCGCGCCAAATCCGAGCTCCAGGTCCTCTTGCCCGAAAAGACCGACCTGCGCAAACCCGCGATTTCCGACCACGTCGCCCGCGTCCTCGGCCTCGGCGGCGGCTCCGCCGAATGGACCGACGGCGACCCCGGCTGGTTCGCCGCACGCGGCGAACCCAACGACCCGGCGCCCGACGCGCGGCGCGAATCGGGCGCATGCGAATGGCCCGCCCTGTCCGCCCCGCTTCCGCGCGCGGTCGGCAAGCGGCGCACGCCGTCGCGCGAAGGACGGGCCGGCAAGTCCGCCGCCGCGCTCTTCGCGGCGTCCGCCGGAGAAACCGCCGCCGAGCGCGGCACCTCGCTCCACGAGGCGCTCGCGCGGATCGACTGGCTGCCCGCGGAGCCCGGCGCGCAGCCGGAGGGGATCGACGTGGCCGACCTCGACCTCGCCTCGCCATCGCCGCTCCGGGACGCGCTCGTGCGGCCGGCGGACGCCGTCGACCTGTGGCGCGAACGCTCCTTCGAGCAGCTCTCGGGCTCGGAATGGATCTCCGGCACATTCGACCGCGTCGTTTTCCGCGGCGAGGGCGACGCCCGCCGCGCGGAGATCTACGACTGGAAGACCAACCGACCGCGGCCGGGCGAGACCTCGGACTCCTTTTCCGCGCGCATGGCGGAAACCTACGCCGGACAGATGCGCGCCTACCGCGCCGCCGTCGCCCGGCTCGCGAACCTCCCGGCGGACCGCGTTTCCGCGACCCTGCTCCTGACCGCCGTCCGCTCCGCCGTCCGGTGTTGAAGACGGCGCCCGGTTTGTGCTAGAATCGCGCTCCGTCAACCACTACCGCCGACTCCGATGAAAACCGCCGCCGCCCGACTCGCGTTCGCGCTCTTCGCCGCAACCATCCTCTGCGCCTGTGAAAAGGACAAGGCCCGCGACAAATGGGAAGACGCCAAGGAGAAGGTCGGCGCCTCCGACGAAAACGTCTCGGGCGTCACCGCCGCCGGAACCTGGACCGGAACGGCCGGAAAGGACGGCGCGAAAACGGTCTTGGTCCTCTCCGACAAGGACGGCGACGTCTCCGGAACGGCCACGTGGCCCTCGTCCGGCTCCACGAACGCCGTGTCCGTGTCCGGCACCCGGTCCGCCCGCAACGTGATGCTCTACGTCGACGACGACTGGTGGCGCCTCGCGATCAAGGGGGACAAGATGTGGGGTTCCGGGGAAACCGGAAAGACCCACGAAACGTACAACATCAGCTTCGTCCGCTAGCCGGGCGAGAATCCGTCCGCCGGCCGTCCGGCCGCACCGGAAAACCTCCCGACAAAACACGAGTCCGAAAATGAAAACAAGTGCTTCCGTTTTCCTCCGCTTCGCCGCCGCGGTCTTCGCCGCCGGCCTTCTCTGCTCCTGCGAAAGCGACGACGTCAAGGACAAGATCGACGACAAGATCGAAGACGCGAAGGACCGGGCCGGCCTGAACGACAAGGACGAAGGAAACAACGTTTCGGGGGTGTGGTCGGGCCATTCCGGTTCCGGCCAGTGGTACTCCGTCATGACGCTGACCGAAAGCGACGGCCGCATCCGCGGTTCCATGTCCTGGGTCCACAACAACGACACCCGTTCCGTTTCCGGCAGCCGTTCCGGAAAGAGCGTCACGCTCCACATCGGCGGCGGCGACGTCTGGCATCTCACGGTCAAGGGCGACCGGATGTCCGGCTCGGGCGACAAGTACGGAACGGACCGGTCCTACGCCCTGTCCTACACCCGCTGATTCCGATGAAGCGCATACTTCCGATCTTCCCGGCCGCCCTTCTCGCGTTCGCCGCCGCGGCCGCCGCGGACACGGCGCCCTACGTGGTCCGTTCCGGCGACACGCTTTCCGCCATCGCCCTCCGCCACGGGACGACCGTGAAGGCGCTCATGGCGGAAAACGGCATCGCGGACGCGAACCGCATCCGCGCGGGCCGGACGTTGCTCGTTCCCGTGAAAACCCCCGCGCCCGCGCCCGTCGCGGCGCCCGCGCCCGTTGCGGCGCCCGCGCCGGTC
>CADBEF010000174.1 GCA_902793555.1 uncultured bacterium
TGGAGCTGCCGGCGACGCTCGGCGGGCTGCCGGTGGGCGGCGTGGCGCGCGGGGCGTTCCGCGGGATGCGCGGGCTGCGGAGCGTGCGCGTCGCCGGCGCGCGGCCGGACTTCGAGATCGCCGAGCAGGCGTTCCTGGGCTGCACAGCGCTCACCAACGTGGCGCTGGACGCCGAAAGCGAGCTGGCGGCCGTCGGCGCGGAGGCGTTCCGCGGGTGCACGGCGCTGGAGCGCTTCGACGCGCGGGGCGTGCGCTCGTTCGGCCCGGCGGCGTTCGCCGGATGCACCTCGCTGCGCGAGCTGCGCCTCGGCGCGACGGCGTCGTCCCCGGGGCCGGACGCGCTCCCGCCGCTCTTCGCCGCTGGCTGCCGCTCGCTCGCGGAGGCGGACCTGCCGGTCGGGGTCGTCGGGCGCGGCGCGTTCCGGGGCTGCACCTCGCTGCGGGAGGTGCGGTTCTCCCCGCTGCTCCGCATCCTCGGCGCGGACGCCTTCTCGGGCTGCACCTCGCTGCGCCGCGCGGACGTGCCCGCCTCCTGCACGCGCATCGGCCCCGGCGCCTTCGACCGCTGCCCGCTCGCGCCGGGCGCGGAACCGGAACCCCACGCGGAGTCCGCGGAGGACGCGGAATGAAACACGGAGCCTCGCAGAGCCGGCCGCAGCCAGCGTGGCGCGAGCCACGCCGTGCAAGGCCGCCGATCCACCTACACGGCCGGTTGCGGCCAGAGCTTCAGTTCGGAGACGCCGGCGACCAGCGCGAAGTGCCGGTCGAGGGAAAAGAGCGGAACGCCGAGCTGCATCGCATGCTGCGCGATCACGAGATCGGGAACGCCGACCTTGTTGATGCCCGCCCGGATGCACCGCTCCTGGAGATCGCGCAAGGCCGGCCAGTCGATTTGCAACGGCGGATTCCCGACGGCCGAAAGCGCCTCCTCGGCCGCCGTTTCGCCGCGCACGCGGAGGAACGGAACGAGTTCGGTCAGGACGACTTCGTCGAGCAGCGCCTCGTCGCCCGCCAGAAGGTAGTCGACGGCGTCGGCGACCGGCGCGGCCGCCTTTCCGCCGCGGAAATACGCCACCCACGCGGACGTGTCGACCATTACGCCTTGCATGTGCGCCCCCTGAGCGTGTCAAGGTCCAGCGAGAATCCGGGCATCGAGCCGCGCAACGCGCGCAGGCGCGACAGTTTCTCCAAGCGGACGAACTGCTGCAGGGCGAGCACGATCGCCGCCGTCTTCGTTCCGCATTTTCCGGCGCGCATCGCCTCGTCGATCAACTCGGGAGGAAGGTCGAGTGTGGTTTTCATCGGGATGGATGTATGTATCGGTTCCGTCGTTCCGGATTGCAATTCTTCCACAAATCATACAGAAACGCAAGCGGAAAAACACCAAATCAAGAGAAGTCGAATTTCAAATTACGCACCAAATCACGACATCTCAAATCTTGAATCTAACCGAGAGTTTTACAATTCGGTGACAATTCGGTTCCCGGAGTCTGCTAGACTCCGCCTCCGTCCAACCCCGCCACGCCGATCGAAACCATGAAAACATTCGTCATTCGTCATTGCCGCGCAGCGGCGACGTCATTCGTCATTGCGGCGGCGGCCTTCGCCGCCGCCGCCGACCCCGCCCTGCCGCCGCCGCCCGACGCCGTCATCCGCATCGCGGGCGTCTCCGCCGCGACGAACGCCGTCGCGACGCTGGCCGGACTTCTCGGACGGCCGGCGGTTCCGGCCGAACGCCTTCCGTATCCCGGCCAGATGGCGCGCCTGACGGAACACGTCCTCGGCGACGCGCTCGCGGACGAACCGGCGCACCTGCTGGTGTGGCTGCCGGAATCCGCCGACGGCTCCGCCCCGCCCTCCGTCCTGTGGATGCTTCCCGTGCGGGACGCCGCCCCGGACGCTCCCGGGACGCCGTGGACGAAACCCTTCGGCTCGGGCATGGTCGTGCGCCGCGACCGGCTTCTGATGTTCGCGATGGACGAACCCCGCGCGTGGTTCGCCGCCGGCGACGGTCCGGAACGCGCCGTCGAATCGGCGCGCTTCGAACCGGACGGCGCCGTGCTGGAGGCCGTCCTCCGCGAGCCGGCGCGCTTCGCGGGCCTCCGGGACGGCATGCTCGCCAAGCGCAAGGAGTTCCACGCGAACGCGGCCCGGCTCCGCGAACGCGCCGCCGCCGGCGAGGATGTCGAGGACGAGCTCCGCTGGGCCGGGCACATGGAGGAGCACGCCGTGTTCGAAGAGGCCATCGGCGACATGCTCTTCTCCTTGCTCGACGCGACGGAATCCACCCGGCTTTCCCTCGTCTGCGACGACGTGCACGGACTCCTCTTCATTCGCGTCCTCGACGGAATCGGCCCACCGGAGGAACTCCCCGAAAGAAACCCTTCGCTCCGTTCTTTTCTCGCCAAAAACCTGCCGTTCCTCGCGGAGGTTCCCGAATCGGAAGACGCCGTGTTGGGCGGAGCGACCTGGGTCGGCCCCGACGGGGGGGCGGCGGTCGGAACGCGGACGGACCTCTGGATGTTTCCGCCCGCCACCTTGCGGGCGCTCCTGCCCGCCCTGCAATCGCTCGGCCCGACGCACATCGGCCCGCCGGAATCTCCGGGGCCGGCCGCCGCTACGCCCGCTCCCGCGCGGCGTCCGCCGGACCGCGTCCGGCCGGACGGGGCGGACACCGATTCCGACGGCCTTCCCGATTCCGTGGAACTCGAAAAATGGAACACCGATCCCGACAATCCAGACACCGACGCCGACGGTCTCCGGGACGGCGACGAAGCGACGAAATACCGCACCGACCCGTGCAACCCGGACACCGACGCCGACGGTCTCCGGGACGGCGACGAAGTGAACGAATACCGCACCGACCCGAACAACCCCGACACCGACGGCGACGGCGTCTGGGATGGCGCGGAAATCCTCAAGCACAAGACAAATCCGCTCAACCCGGACACGCAGAGCCCCCAGACAGACTCTCACGCGGAGTCCGCGGAGGGTCTCTAACCCGCTCCGCCGCCCCCGAAAATTTTACAATTCCATGACAATTCGGAAAACGGAATCTGCTAGAATCCCCTGACATCAGATCTCGCCATCAACCCCCAAACACCGCCATGAACAAACTTGCCCTCCTTCTCCTTCCGCTCGCCCTTTCGGCGGCTGCCGCCACGCCCGGCGCCAAGGCCAAGCCCTCCGCTGCGAAGCCGAAGGCTGCCGCCACCGCGCCCGCCGGCGCGATGCGCGCCAAGCCGGTCCGCGTCGAAATCGACGCCCCGCTCCCCAAGGGCCTCCCGCGGGACTTGAACCTCGGCGGCTCCACGACCGTGATCTCCGGCGGCGGCGATTCGTCCGGCGGCGGCTACGCCGTCACCTTCCTCGTCCGCGGCACCGGCATCACGGGCATCGACAAGGAGTCGCTCAAGGTTTCGTCCGCCACCGCCGGCGGCGCGGACGTTTCGAAGAACGACCGCGGCCGCGATTCGTGGAAGGCCGGCCCGTTTCCGTCCGTCGCGGAGGACGGCTCGGCCGCGACGTTCGAAGTGCGCCTCGCGCCCGGCGCCTCGCGCGTGAAGAACGCCGTTCCGGTCGTGCACGGCACGATCGGAATCGAATGCGCGACCGGCCGCGAGACGAAGACCGCGACGATTTCGACCAAGCCCGGTTCGACGGCGCGCCTCGGCCCGCTTTCGCTCAAGGTGCCGGCCGCGGAGGAGGACGGCGACGCGGACGGCGGCGGCGAAGCGGACATGGCCGCCGGGCTCTCGGCCGCGATGGCGCAGGCGGGCGGCGCGGACGGTGGCGACGCCGAAGCGGCCGCCGCGTTCATCGGCATGTTCGGCGGCGGCGGCGGAAGCGACGGCTTCGACCTCGAGGTCTCGGGCGACGAATCGGGCCTCGCCCGGATCGTCCTCGTCGTCGACGGCAAGGAAGTCGAGCACCGCAGCTGGATGAACTTCGGCCGCGGCTCGACCTTCGGCTTCCCCGCCGTCGAGGGCGACTCCGTTCGCGTGAAGGCCGAGTTCTGGACCGGCCGCCGCACCGAGACCGTGTCCTTCTGACCTCTGGCCTTCAATCTTTCTGGCAATGAACACACCTGGCAAGAAACCTCGCCGCCGGCGCGCGCCGGACGTCCGCCCCGGCGAGACGTGGCGCGCGCTCGAGGGATGGGGCGCGCCCTACGAGGTGTCGGACCTGGGGCGCGTGCGCAAGCCCGCGGTCGTGGTCGATCGGCGGCGGGGCGGCGCGCAGCACTACCGGCCGTTCCTGCTCGCGAGCTATCTTCGCAACGGCACGCCGATGGTGCAGCTGCTCCGCGCGGACGGCGCGCACCGCGGCGTCCGCGCGGCTCTCCTGGTCGCCTCGGCGTTCCTGCCGCCGAAGCCCCGCGGGGCGGTGCTGTCCTTCCTCTCCGGCGACCGCGCCGACGTCCGCGCCGCGAACCTCGCCTGGAGCTTCCGGCCCTAGGGCGCTACCAACGCGCGGCGAGCGCGAGCCACTGCTCCACGGAGAGAGACTCCGCGCGGGCCGTCTCCGGCGCGCCGGCGGCGGCGAGCGCGGCGCGGACGAAGTCCGGGTCGCGCGCGAGTCCGCCGCCCGCGCCGCGCATGGACGAGGCGAGCTGCTTGCGGCGGTGCAGGAACGCCTCCTTGACGAGCGCCCGGAAGCGCTCCGCCGCCGCGCGGTCGAGCGGGTGGCGGCCGTGGAGCCGCAGCGAGAGCACGACCGAGGTCACCTCCGGCCGCGGCAGGAAGCAGCCCGGCGGCACGTCGCGGACCGCGCGCACGTCGTAGAGCCGCTGCAGCCACACGGACGCCGCGCCGCGCGCGGGCGAGCCCTCCGGCGCGGCGAAGCGGTCGCCGACCTCCTTCTGCAGCAGCAGCGTCATCGAGTCCGGCGGCGCGGCGCAGCAGGCGGCGTCCACGACGACGCGAGAGCCGACGGAGTACGGGAGGTTCGAGACGAGGTGGCGGGGTCCGTCCGGCGCGCCGAGGAGCGCGTCCCAGGGCAGCTCCAGCGCGTCGCCCTTCACGAGCGAGAAGCCGTCCCGCCCGCCGAACCGCTCCTCCAGCACCGGCCAGAGCGACTCGTCCTTCTCGACGGCGGTCACGCGCGCGCCGGCGTCCAGCAGCGCCGCGGTGAGGACGCCCAGCCCGGCGCCGACCTCCAGGACGCGCGCGCCGGGCGGCAGCGCCGCCGCCTCGACGATGCGAGCGAGCACGTTGCGGTCGACGAGGAAGTTCTGGCCGAGCGCCTTGCTCGGGCGGATCCCGCGCTCGCGCAGGAGCGCGCCGACCTCGCGCGGGGAGCAGAAGTTGACGGAAGCGGCATCGGTCACGGCGTCCCCTCCCCCACCCCGCGGGCCTCCCACGCGGCGCGCGCGGCCGCGGCGGCGACGGCGAACGCGGCGACGACGTTGAGCGAGTTCTTCGCGCCGTGCCCGGGGATCGCGACGCATTCATCGGCGGACGCGACGACGTCCGGGTCGAGCCCGAACCGCTCGCTGCCGAGCAGCAGCGCGGCGGGGAACCCGAAGCGCGCCTCCGCGAGCGGCACCGCGCGGGCCGACGTCTCGAGCGCGTAGACGCGACGCCCCTGCGCGCGCGCCTCGGCGACGGCGTCGCGGACGTCCGGGAACGCGCGCCACGGAACGGTCTTCTCCGCGCCGAGCGCGGCGCGGGCGACGTGCGGGTGGTCCGGCGCCGCCGTGTAGCCGCAGAGCCAGAGCGCCTCGGCGCCGAAGAAGTCGGCCGTGCGGAAGAGCCCGCCCGTGTTGAGCGCGGCGCGGAGATTGTCCGCGACGGCGACGAGCGGGAAGCGGTCGGGCGCGGCGTCCGGCGCGTCCGAATCGGTGAGCCCGAGGTCGGCGTCCGTCACGCGCGTCCGGGCGTCGACGCGCTCCAGCGGGACGAGCGCCGCGGCGAGCGCGCGGGCGTCCGCCCCCGGCGCGAGCAGCCGCGCGAGACCCCG
>CADBEF010000175.1 GCA_902793555.1 uncultured bacterium
GGAGAGCCGTTCCTGATCGAATCCAACGTCCTCTACCGCTGTGGCACGATTCCCACCGGAATCTACGGAGGCGCCGGCGAATTCCAGAAAGCGGAAATCCGCTACAACATCTTCTGGTGCGATTCCGGAAGCGCCGTTCCTTTCATTACCAAGAACTACCACGGGCTGAGCGGTTCCGTTCTCATCCACCACAACACGCTCGTGAACGTGTCGCATTTCGCGGAGATCGTCAAAGCGAACAGCGCCTGTTCGTGGTATCCGCAGATCTTCGACAACCTCATCGTGCTCGACCCCGCGAGCGCGGACGTCCATACGCTCTTCAAGAACAACCAGACCGCCTTCGCGAGCGGCAACTTCTCGTCGTTCAAGACCGGAGACAACGGCTGCCTCAAGAACAACGCCTGGTACGCGACGAATGGGATTTCGGGCGGCCCGGCGACGCTCGTCGAGGGCTACGACCTTTCGCGGGGCTGCACGATCTCGAGCAACATCGTGCTCGCCACCCCGCCCGCGTTCGTGTCGACGAAACTCGACTCGGAGGACTTCTGCCGGCCGGCGTCGAGGAACGGCGACTGGGTCGGATCCGGCTACGCCTGGACCGGCGACGACGGCGAATACGACGACTGGATCGGCGCCAAGCCGGGAATCGTCGCCCGCCTGATCCGGACGATGCTCCTCATCCGGTAGCCGGACCGGCGCGCCGGCCCGCAAACTGCACCTTGCCGCTTCGCGGCGGGGTGTGGTAGAATTAACCCAACTTCCACCCCAACCAAACAAGCCCGCTCCGCGCGGGCGGGGCGCAGCCGCCGACCGCCGCGGAGGGGACTTCCGAAACCCAACCATGTCCCACTTCTACCTCGACATCCACGAGCACCGCATCCGCGAGGTCGCGGGCCGCCTCGTCAACGAAATCGCCGCCGAGCGCGTCCCGCTGCGCGCCGAGGCCGCCGTCACCAAGGAGCCCGTCCCCTACGCCGAGCGCCTGAAGCTCAAGTACCGCCCGATCAAGCGGGGCGAGCGCTGGGGCGGCGCGTTCGACTGCGGCTGGTTCCACGTGACGGGCGAGGTGCCGAAGGCGTGGAGGGGCGCGTGCGTCACGCTCAACCTCGACTTCCACGGCGAGGCGCTCGTCTTCGACGCGAAGGGCTGCCCGCTCGTCGGCCTCACGAACGGCTGCGCGTTCATGCCCGGCTACCGCAAGGACCACTTCCACTGGCTCGCGAAGGCGAAGGGCGGCGAGAAGGTCGACTTCTGGGTCGACGCCGGCGCGAACGACATGTTCGGCGTCTCGCGCCGCCCCGACCCCGTCGCGGAGGGCGCCGCGCCCGAGGCGGTCCACGGCACGTGGAGCGCCTCCGTCGACCAGCTCTCGGTCTGCCGCTTCGACTACGACAAGTGGCAGCTCAAGCAGGACCTCGACGTCATCCTCTCCCTCGCTCGAGCCCTCCCGGAGAAGTCCTCGCGCCGCATCCAGGTCGTCCGCGCCACGAGCCGCGCGCTCGACCTGCTGCCGCCCGGTCGCGGCGGCGCGCGCGCCGTCCACGAGGAGCTGCGCCGGACCGTGTGGGGCGTCGGCGTCGACCCCGCCGCTGTGCGCGTCACCGCGATCGGCCACTCGCACATCGACGTGGAGTGGCTCTGGCCGCTGCGCGAGACCGTCCGCAAGGTCGGCCGCACGTTCGCGAGCCAGATCCTGAACATTGAGCGCTACCCCGAGTTCAAATACGGCTCGTCGCAGGCGCAGCTCTACGAGCTCTGCAAGCAGAACTACCCGGCGCTTTACAAGAAGGTCAAGAAGGCCGTCGCCGACGGCCGCTGGGAGGTGCAGGGCGGCATGTGGGTCGAGGCCGACTGCAACATCCCCTCGGGCGAGTCGCTCGTGCGCCAGTGCCTCGTCGGGCTCTGGCTCCCCGACGTCTTCGGCTACTCCGGCCAGCTGCCGCAGATCCTGCGCCAGTGCGGCATCGGCTTCTTCCTCACGCAGAAGCTCTCCTGGAACCGCTACAACAAGTTCCCGCACAACTCGTTCGTGTGGGAGGGCATCGACGGCTCGCGCGTCGTCGCGCACTTCCCGCCGGAGGACACCTACAACGCGGACCTGATGCCCGAGCAGCTCAAGAACCACGAGACGAACAACCGCGAGGCGGGGATCGTCGACGTCGCCATCTCGCTCTTCGGCATGGGCGACGGCGGCGGCGGCCCGAAGGAGGAGCACATCGAGCGCGGCCGCCGCTGCGCCGCCCTCAACGGCTGCCCGCCCATGACGTTCGGCTTCGCGCAGGACGCGATGGACCGCATCGCCGAACAGGAGTCCGACCTCGACGTCTGGCGCGGCGAGCTCTACTTCGAGATGCACCGCGCCACCTACACCACGCAGGCCGCGCAGAAGCTCGCCAACCGCCGCGGGGAGGAGGCGCTCCGCGCCGCGGAGATGCTCTGCGCAACGGCGTGGGCCAACTCCGGGCTGAAGCCCGGAGCACAGAACCGCCCCGCGGCCGCCGAAGGCTCCAAGGGGAAGAGCGGCGCGGTTCCGTGCCGCGGGCTTCAGCCCGCGGCTTATCCGCAGGCCGAGCTGCTCGGCCTCTGGAAGTCGCTCCTGCTCTGCCAGTTCCACGACATCATCCCCGGCTCGTCGATCCACCGCGTCTACGAGGAGAGCGGCGCGCTCGTCCGCGGCGTCGCGGAGAAGGCCCGCGCCCTCGCCGCCAAGGCCGCCGCCGCGCTCCTCGCGAAGAAGAAGGACGCGCTCACGCTCTTCAACCCGTCGTCCACGCCCTTTTCCGGCGTCATTTCGCTGCCGGCCGGATGGGCCGGCGCGAAATGCGCGTGTGGCAGCGCGCAGGGCGCGCTGCCCTCGCAGAAAGAAGACGGCAAGGTTCTCGTGCAAGTGGAAATCCCGCCGCGCTCCTTCGCGACGCTGCTGAAGGCCGCGCCGGCGGAGCGAGCCATCCCGGCAAGCCGCCGCGCGAAGGGCCTTCTCGTCCTCGAGAACGCGCGCGTCCGCTACGAGATCGACACGAAGACGCTCCGCGTGGTCCGCGCGCTCGACAAGGAGTGCGGGCGCGAGTTCATCTCGCGCGCGAATCCGGGCAACGTCCTCTCGCTCTACGACGACCACCCGCACGCCTTCGACGCGTGGGACATCGACGAATACCTCTACGGCATGCCCGTCGGCGCGCCGGAGGTCGAGTCGGCCGAGCCCTTCGACGGGCCCGTCTGCAGCGGCCTGCGCGCGGCCTTCACGATCGGCTCCTCGCGCTTCGTGCAGACGATCCGCCTCGCGGCCGGCTCCAAGCGCCTCGACTTCGAGACCTCGACCGACGACTGGCGCGAGTCGCACAAGCTCCTGCGCGCGGCGTTCCCGACGAACGTCGTCGCGAACGAGGCCCGCTTCGAGATCCAGTACGGCACCGTCGCGCGTCCGACGCACGACAACACCAAGTGGGAGTACGCGCAGTTCGAGAGCTGCGCGCACCGCTACGCGGACCTCTCCGAGCCGGACTTCGGCGTCGCGCTCCTCAACGACTGCAAGTACGGCTACCGCGTGAAGGGAAGCGAGCTCTCGATTTCGCTCCTGCGCGCCTCCACCGAGCCCGACCCGGTCGCCGACCGCGGCGCGCACCGCTTCACCTACTCGATCCTCCCGCACGCCGGCGACCTCGCGCACACCGACGAGGTGGTCGCCGCCGCCGCCGAGCTGAACCAGGGCGTGGAGCGCTTCGAGGGCCGAGGGCCTCGCCCTCGAATGCGCAATGCAGAATGCAGAATGCACAATGCACAATGCGCTCCCCGTGGCGTTGGAAGGCGAGGGAATCGATCTGGCTGTGCTCAAGAAGGCCGAGGACTCGGACGACCTGGTGGTGCGCCTCGTGGAGACCCGCGGCCGCCGCGCGGAGGCCACGCTTTCCGCCGCCGCAGGGGGTTCGGGGGGCGCCGCCCCCCGGTCGTTGGCCGTCCCGGTCCTCGCCAACGAGCTCGAGGAGACCGGCGCGCCGCTGGCGCTGCCGGCGAAGCTCTCCTTCCGTCCGTTCGAGATCAAGACGCTCCGCCTGCGCTAGACCCGCACGCATGGACAACGCTTCCCGCCTCGAACGGCTCTACGCCCGCCGCACGTTCGGCATCAAACCCGGCCTCGATTCGATCCGCGCGCTGCTGCGCGAACTCGGCGACCCGCAGGAGTCCTTCCGCGTGCTGCACGTCGCCGGGACGGACGGCAAGGGCTCGGTCTGCGCGATGCTGGACTCGGTCCTGCGCGCCGCGGGCCTTCGCACGGGCCTCTACACGTCGCCGCACCTGGTCCGCCTCTCCGAGCGCTTCCGGATCGGCGGCTCGGAGATCCCAGACGACGCGTTTTTCGCGCTGCTCGACGAAGTCGAGGCCGCGGCCGGGCGGCTCGTCGCGCGCGGGGCGCCGGAGCCGACGTTCTTCGAGACGACGACCGCGCTCTGCGCACTCTGGTTCGCGCGCGAGGGCGTGAAACTCGCCGTGGCCGAGGTCGGCATGGGCGGCCGCCTCGACGCGACGAACGTCTTCCTCCCCGCCGTATCCGTGGTCACCCGCATCGGCATGGACCACATGCAGTACCTCGGGGACACGCTCGAAAAGATCGCGCTCGAAAAGGCCGGCATCGCCAAACCCGGCGTTCCGCTCGTGCTCGGCGCGATGCCGGACGAAGCCCGCGCCGCGATCCTCGCCCGCGCCCGCGAGGTCGGCGCGCCGGCCGTTTCCGCGCCGGACTCGGTCGGCGTGGCGCGCGTCCGCGGCGACTTGACCGGGCAGACACTCGCCGTTTCGTCCGGCGCCGCGGACTACGGGCGCGTCAAAATGCGGCTCGCGGCGTCCTACCAGGTCGAGAACGCGGCCACGGCCGTGGCCGCCGTCGAGGCGCTCGGACGCGTCCTCGGGATCGAATGGCCGGCCAGGACCGTCGCGGCCGGTCTCGGCGCCGCGGAACTGCCCGGCCGCTTCCAGCTTCTGTCCGAGGACCCCGCCACGATCCTGGACGGCGGGCACAACCCCTGCGCGGCCGAAGCGCTCGTCGGGGCGCTCAAGGCGGCCAAGGCCGCCCGCGGCGTCCGGCTCGTCTGCGGCATGTGCGCGGACAAGGATCCGGCGGGCTGGCTGCAGGTTCTCGCGCCGGTCGTCGGCAAAGTCTGGACGGTGCCGCTCTCCAATCCGCGCGGCCTCCCGCCGGACAAGCTCGCCGCCTTCGCGCGCGGCGCGGGGCTGCGGGAAGTCGCGGCCTGCGCCACGCTCGGCGAGGGTCTGGACGCGGCGCGGGCCGACGCGCGCGCCGCCGGCCGCCCCGTCCTCGTGGCGGGGTCCCTCTTCCTCGCCGGCGACGTCCTGGCCGGCGCTTGAGCCTTCCCGGCAAGACGAAATCCCTTGCCCGTGAAACGGTTGTTTGATAGGATTCCCCCCGTGCGACGCCCAACCGCGACGCCCCCCCTTTCCATGAGAAAAAAGAAAATCGAGAAAGTCTTCTTCATCGACCCCGACGTGGCGCCGCGCGGGTTCCGGAACCGCGTCACCCGCGGGCTCGTCGAACGGGCCGTCGGCTTCCCGAAACTGGACAAAATCATCCACCAGGCCCGCGAGGAGCTTTCCTCCGGCCGGGCGGAGACCTTCTGCGACGCCGTCCTGCGCGGCATGGACGTGAAGCTCGAAGTCTCCGACGAGGACCTGGCCCGCATCCCGAAGACCGGCCCGGTCGTTCTCGTCTCGAACCACCCCTTCGGCGGCATCGAGGGCGTCGCGTTCATCCGGATGCTCGAAAAGGTCCGGCCGGACTACAAGGTCATGGCCAACTACTTCCTCGACGCGATCCCGGAGATGCGCGACATGTTCATCTTCGTGAACCCGTTCGGAGGCTCCGACGCGCTCAAGCAGAACATCAAGCCCATCCAGGCGAGCCTGCGCCACCTCAAGGAGGGCCACATCCTGGGCGTGTTCCCGTCCGGCGAGGTCTCCAGCGTGGACCTGCGCAGCCGCCTCGTCCGCGACCCGCCGTGGAACCCGATGATCGCCTCGCTGGCGCGCAAGACGGGCGCCACGATCGTCCCGATGCACTTCTGCGGCCGCAACCCGGGCTTCTTCCAGTTCGCCGGCCTCGTGCACCCCCGCCTGCGGACCGTCCTGCTCCCGCGCATGACCGCCCGCCGCCGCGGCCGCGCGATCCGGGCGTTCGTCGGCGCGCCGATTTCCCCGGCCGAATGCGCGAAATTCGCCACGGACGCCGAGCTGATCCAGTACGCGCGCCTGCGTTCCTACGCCCTCGAGGGGCGCGTGGAAGCGAAGAAGCGCACGCTCTTCCCCCGCCTGCACCGCCGCCCGAAGGCCGCCCCGCCCGAGACGCCGATCGTCCCGGAAACGCCCCTGGCGGAGATCGAGGCCGCGCTCGCGGCGCTGCCGAAGGACGCCTTCCTGCTGTCCGGCTCCGGCCTGGACGTGTACTTCACCAAGCTCGCCGCCGATTCGCCGATCCTGCGCGAAATCGGGCGCCTGCGCGAAATCACGTTCCGCGCCGTCGGCGAAGGGACCGGCCAGCCCTCGGACACCGACCGGTACGACCTGACGTACCACCACCTCTTCCTCTGGGACCCCAAGGAGCGCCGCATCGCGGGCGCCTACCGGATGGGCCTCGCGCCGGAAATCATGGCCGCCGAGGGCGTCAAGGGCCTCTACACCCACACGCTCTTCAAGTACTCGGCGGAGCTGATCGAAAAGTGCCAGCCCGCGATCGAAATGGGGCGGTCGTTCGTGCGGCCGGAATACCAGCGCGGCTTCGGCCCGCTGCTGATGCTCTGGAAGGGCATCGGCGCGTTCATCGCGCGCAACCCGGAATACGCGAACCTGTTCGGGCCGGTGAGCATCTCGGCCGCCTACCGGGACGCCTCCCGCAACATCCTCCTGCGCTCGCTGAGCCTCTCGAACTTCGCCCGCGAGCTGGCCCGCCTCGTGCGGCCGCGCCGCCCGGCGCGCCGGACGAAGCGCGCCGAGTGGAAGAACCCGGACTACGAGCCCTTCATCGCGGACACCGACCGCGCGGGCGCGATTCTCGCCGACATCGAGAAGGACCACAAGGGCATCCCGATCCTCGTCAAGCAGTACCTCAAGCTCGGCGGGAAGATCCTGGCCTTCAACGTCGACCCGGATTTCGGCGACTGCATCGACGGCCTGATCCTCGTCGACCTGCGCAAGACCGACGGCCGCACCCGCGCCCACTACATGGGCGCCGAGTCCGACGCCTCCTTCCGCGCGTACCACCACCTCGGCTAGCGCCGGCCCGGAGCCGCGGCCGCGCTAGTCCAGGTCGCGTTCCTCCATCCCGTCCTCTTCGAGGCCGAGATAGTGTCCGAACTCGTGCAGGTACGTCCGCGCGACCTCGTCGAGGTAGACGTCGCGGTCGCCCTCGCACCAGTCCCAGAGATTGCGCAGGAAAAGCGTCACGAGCGGCGGCTCGTCCGAGAACGAGGCGTCCGGATCGCGCAGGCCCGGCCCGCTGAACAGGCCGAGCGAATCGGGCTCCACGCCGTCGGCGATCCAGTGCGCCGCGACCCGTTCCTCGTAGCGGACCGGAACCGCCTCCGCGCGACGGCGCAGGTCCGGCGGCAACTCGGACACGACGCGCCCCACCTCGCCGGTGGCGAGGGACAGAAGGAGGGAAAAGGGCGGAGAAGGAGGCAAAGCGAGGCGAGAAGCGGACGGTGGAAGGAGGGAGGCGGAAGACGGTTCGCGGAGCTTGGCGGAGGCAAGGAGCCGCAAGAGAAGAGGCGTGGCCGGGCGCGACAACGCGCCGGCCGCCCGACGTCCGAATCTGCCAGGGGCGGGGCTCGAACCCGCACTTCCTTGCGGAAAGGGGATTTTAAGTCCCCTGCGTCTGCCATTCCGCCACCCTGGCGTCGCCGGAAGCGCCGTCCATGCTACCACACGGCCCCCGGCCGCGCAAGCGCCCCATCCTCCCCGGACATTCCCCGCGCTACCCGAGAAACGCGGCAACGGCGTCCAGAAGCGACGCTTCGTCCGGGAAAGAGCGCAACTCCGCCGGGAGACTCTTGCGGAAGGCGCCGCCGTAGTTTTTCGTGACGAGGCGCGTGTCGGCGGCGACGACGCACCCGCGGTCTCCCTTGTGCCGGATGAGCCGACCGAACCCCTGCCGGAACTTGATCACGGCCGCGGGCAGCGAGTAGTCGCGGAACGGTTCGCCGCCCTTCTCGCGCACGCGCTCGCACCGCGCCGCGACGACCGGGTCGCCCGGCGCGTCGAACGGCAGCTTCGCGATCACGAGGCAGCTGAGCGCGTCGCCCATCACGTCGACGCCTTCCCAGAACGAATCGGTCCCGAACAAAACGGTCGGTTCCGCCTGCGCGCGGAAACGCCGCGCGAGCGTTTCGCGCGACGCGCCTTCGCCCTGGACGAGCAGGCGCAGGCCCGCGCCGTCCAGGCCGGGGCCCGCGAGCCGCGCGCACGTTTCCATCGCGCGGTAGCTCGTGAAGAGCACGAGCGTGCGCCCGCGAGCCGCGCGCGCCAGTCCTTCGACCAGATGCGCGAACGCCGCCGCGAACGGCCCTTCGGACGCCTCGCCCGCGGGGCCGGAGGGCTGCGGCGGCAGAAACGACGCAACGGCCGCGAGGCACTGCCGCCCGTAGTCGAACGGCGAGCCGAGGAAAACCGAAGAAAGCCGGTCCGGGTCGACGCGGTCCAGCCCGAGGCGCCCCGCGAGGAAGTCGGGCTTGCCCCCGACCGTCAGCGTCGCGCTGCACAGGACCGCCGAGTCGAGCCGGTCGAAGACCGTCCGGGCGAGAAACGGCGCGACTTCGACGGGCGCGGCGTGGAGCGAGCCGACGGGTGCCGGGCCGGGCCCGCGCCGGCGTCCGATGCGCGCGGACGGCGCCGCGGGCGGACGCTGCGAGGAAACCCAAAACGTCCATTCCGGGTCGTTCGCCGAGGAGAGGAAGTCGAGCGTCTCGAGCAGCCCCTTCGCGGCGGCGGCGGCGGTTTCGACGCGCTGGGCGAGCTCCGGCGGGACGCCCGGCACGGCGATCCGGTCGCCGGCGGCGGCCTTCTCCGGGCCGTCGCCCCCGCGAACGGGCGGACCCGCGGACTTGCGAACCGGCAACCCGGCCGAAAACGGCAGCGTTTCGTCCGCGGCGGCGGGCGGCACGAGGCCGCGCGCGAGGGCGTCCAGCGCCTCGGAGAGGCGGAAGAGGTCGTCCTGGAGGCGCTGCAGGTGCGGCACGGTTTCCGCCCACGCGCGGCCGCCAAGCGCGGCGGGGACGAGCCGCAGGGCGTTTTCGTTCGCGGGCGGCAGCGCGCCGAGCGCGAGGAAATACCGCTGCGCGGAGAACAACGCGGCTTCGAGCGCGGTGCGCGCTTCGGACACGCCGCCGAAGAGCGCGGTCCGCAGTTCGGACGGCGCGTTCTCCGCGGCCGGGGAGAGCAGCGCGCGCTCCAGGTCGGGCAGGGCGCCGGTCGCGCCGGCGCCGGCGCCGCGCCCGCGGCC
>CADBEF010000176.1 GCA_902793555.1 uncultured bacterium
CATCGTCGAGGCCGTCCTCACCGGCCGCGGCCTCCCGCCCGGCGGCCTCTCGCTCAACCGGCTCCTCCGCATCCGCTCCCTCGTCTGGTCCGAGCAGGAGCGTGAAGCCGGAATCCGCCCCGACCTGGCCGACGCTGGGGCCTAGTCCCTCCCCCGACGCCCGCAAGCCCGCCTGTCCGCGCGACAGGCGGGCTTCTTCGTTTCGGCCTGCCCATTGCCGCTCCCGAGCCCCCAAGGCCCCTCCTGCGCGTTTCTGGGCCACTGTTGGCCACCGCATTTGGAAGGTTCCATTTTCAAGGAGCCTTTGGTATACTCCGCCCCGTCCCGGATACATCCCATGCTTCTGCCTGTTCTCACCATCTTCGCGGGGTCGTTCCTGCTGTTTCTCGTCCAACCGATGTTCGCCCGGCTGCTCCTGCCGGCGTTCGGAAGTTCGGCGGCGGTGTGGGTGACGTGCCTTGCGGCCTATGAGGTGATGCTCGTCGCGGGATACGGCTACGGAATGCTCTTCTCGCGTCCCGGACGGCGCCGACGGATCGGTGCGGTCCACGTCGGGCTACTGCTGCTCTCGGGCGCGTGGTTCGCGGTTCTGGCGAAACACGGGCCGTTCCTCGTCGAGGTTCCGAACGCCTGGGCGAGCGTGCTTCTGACGGTCGGCGTCTGCATCGCCGTGCCCTATGTCCTGCTCTCCGCCAACGCGACGCTCGTGCAGGCGGCCGCCCCGTCGAAGAAGGGCGCCTTCTGGCTCTACGGAGTCTCGAACCTAGGCTCGTTCTGCGGTCTTCTCGTCTTTCCGCTCGGCCTCGAACCGAACTGGTCCGTCACTTTGCAGATGTCCGCGTTCGCCGCCGGACTGGCGGTCTACGCGGCCCTGGTCGCGGCCCTGCTGTTCGCCCGCAGGACCGCGAGTGCCGAACCGTGTGCGGAGAACGCGGAGAATGCAGCATCTCGCACGACATCCGCCTTCGCCCAGGTCGCGTGGCTCGCCATACCTGCCGTTTCCTGCGCCCTCCTGACCTCGACCACGACGTTCGTCTGCTCGGACGTGTCGCCGCTCCCGCTGCTCTGGGTCGTATTCCTCGCGATCTTCCTCCTTTCCTACGCCGCCGGGTTCAACATGTGGGCCGAGAAGGCGCTGCCCGTCCTCGCCGTGATGGCCGCGTTCGCGCTCTTCCCGCTTGCAGCGTTCGTCCAGGACGCCTGCGACTTCAAGTACACGACGCTCGACCTGCTCGTGAAGGTCAAGCGTTCCGGACTCGTTTCTTTCGCCGCGATCCTCCTGTTCCTGCACACGTGGCTCTTCTCCCTTCGGCCCGGCAAGGACCGTCTTGGCCGCTACTACTTCTTCAATGCCGTCGGAGGCGCCGTCGGCGGACTCCTGGCCGGGATTGCGGCGCCGCAGGTTTTTCCCGACATCGCGGAATACCGCTACGCCGTCTGGGCGGCGGCCCTGCTCGTCTTCGTCTGGGCGGTCGACGCGGCGATTCCCGCCGTCCGCGCCTTCCTCGCCGAAAAGGGAAAGGGCAAGACGCGCCTCCCCGTGTGTCCGATCCTCGCGATCCTCCTGCTTTTCGTATTCTCGAAAATTTCGACCGAGGCGTTCCGGGCAAGCTACCCCGGCACGATCCACCGCAGCCGCGATTTCTACGGCGCGCTCGTCGTGGTCGAGGGCCAGAAGTTCGGCCTGGCCGAAGGGCGGATGCTCTTCAACGGCCGCACCCATCACGGCTACCAGGTCGCCACGCCGGTCGCCGACCGGCACGCCCCCACGACCTACTACGGCGACACTGGCGGCGGACTCGCCGTCAAGGCGTGGCGCGACCGCAACCCCGGCAAGACCCTGCGGTTCGCGTCCGTCGGTCTCGGCGCTGGCACGATGGCGGTGTGGGCCGAACCGGGCGACACGTTCGCGTTCTACGAAATCTCGCCGGCCGACATCCGCATCGCGCGCGATCCGTCCCTCTTCACGTTCCTCTCCGACTGCAGGGGGACCGTCGAAATCCGCGAGGGCGACGGCCGCAAGGTCCTCGAGGCGGAGGACGCCGCCGGCGCCCCCGGATGGGACGTTCTTGAAATCGACGCCTTCTCCGGCGACGCCATCCCGCTGCAGCTTATCTCCGATGAAGCGTTCGACCTGTTCCGTCGGCGGCTCGCCCCAGGCGGCATTCTCTCGATCCACGTCAGCAACTGGCAGTTCGACCTCCTGCCCGTGATGAAGCGCCAGATGGAGCGCCTCGGCTTCGCCGCCGTCGCCACGATCGGTCCGGAGAGCGGCTCCCGCTATCTGGACGAAACCATCTGGGTCCACTACACCTTGGATGTTGGGACGGGGACGGCCGCGCAACGCGCGGCCGCCCCGTCCGGCGCATCTCCGGACGCCGCCGCTGGCAGCGACGTCGATTCGGCGGAGAATGATTCAACGCCCAAGAGCGACCTCTTCTCGCTCTTCCCGTCGCTCGAGCCGCCGAAGCAGAAGAAGCCGGAGCCGACTCCCGTCGCGCTTGGCGACTACACGCTCGTACTCCCCCCGCGGGCTGCGCAGATACCGTGGGACCGGGTTCCCGATGGACCGGCCGTCACGGATGCCAAGGGCTCCCTTCTCCCCCTCATGACCGACAAGGTCCGCGACGCGCTGTTTTCGTTCTGACGGCAACTGCCAGATAGTTTGCAACCCCCTTGGTCGGCGACATTCGTCGCGGCCGCGATGGACTTGAAGGCAGGCGCAACTGCCGTTGCACCCGCGTGGGGTGCTGATAGGAAAGTCCCCCGCGGCCGCGCTCCGCGCCAGGCCGCGGCGGGCTTGGAGGCGGGCGCTTTGCACCCGCGTGGGGCGCTGAAGTCGTCTCGTCGAACATTGTCGGGTACCAGAAGCTCACGCTTCAACCCGGCATGAACATGATCGGCGGCCTCTTCCAAGGCGTTGGAACGGGCGAGGCCCTGTCGCTCAACGGACAGTTCGCCGACGACGCAACGGTGGCTACCTCTGGCGGCGGTGCCGACGTGGCCGATACGATTATGACCTTTGATCCAACGACGCAGGGGTATGACAAAATCTACTACTTCTACAACGAAGACGGCGCTGCGGCAGAAGAGGCCAACAAGTGGATTGACACTGATACCGACGCTCCGACGGACGACATTGTCGCGGAAGGAACCGGCGGGTGGTATCGCAATCGGTCGAATTCGTCGATCCAGATTACGATGGCAGGTGAAGTGCCCACGGATCCGGTTTACCAAGTTACCCTCTCTCCGGGCATGAACTTCGTCGCCAATCCGTATCCAGCCCCAATTGCGATGAATGGAACGACATTCACTGTGAACGGCGTTGTCGCGGGTGGCGGTGCCGATGTTGCCGATACGATTATGACCTTTAACCCGACGACGCAAGGGTATGACAAGATCTACTACTTCTACAACGAAGATGGCGCCGCCGCAGAAGAGGCCAACAAATGGATCGACACCGATACAGATGCTCCGACCACTGAGGTGATCGCGGCTGGTAGCGGCTTCTGGTATCGCTACCGCGGAACCGGAACCGCCACGATCACGTTCACAAAACCCTACTAACCCTTCCCCAGAGGCGGGAATCAAAACAGGAAACAACGAAACATGAAAAAACTCGCAATTCTCGCGGTTCTCGGCATCGCCGTATCCGCACAAGCGGCATCCATCAAGTGGACTGGCGGCAGCTTCCTCTACGGAGTAGAGGATGGAACCGCCACGCAGGGCTACACCGTTTCGGGCGGCTGGACGGATGCATTCAAGAGCCCCAACGAGGCCGCTTTCGTCCTCGTGTATCTAGGCGTCGATGCACAAGCCAAATCGGCCGCGGATGTGTCCACTTCCGACATCGTCCAGACGGCCAAAATGACCGATATCGTGAATACGAGTACGTCGACTTCAAAAGCGGGCAAGGCCAGTTTGACCCAGACGCTGAATGTTGCCGATGTTGTCGGTGCGACGTATCAGGTGTTCTTCTCCTACAATGGAGTCCTCAAAGACATCTATACGGATTCGTCGCTCACGACGGCCGCTGGTGTCACGGCGACGGTCATCAAAGATCCCGATACGAACATCTTCAGCACGACCCCCTCACCGCTGTATGCGGCTGGCGGTTCGGGATCATCGATGTATGTCTCTGTCCCCGAGCCTTCTGTCGCCCTCATGGGTCTCCTCGGCCTCGGGATGCTTCTGAAGCGCCGTCGCGCCTAACCACGGCACGACGTCAAAACGAAAGACCGTCGGGGTTTCCCGACGGTCTTTCTGTTTGTGTGGAGGTTCGCTCCGATTACGCCTTGCGGCGCTTCAGGAGCAGCGCGAGGCCGGCAAGGGCCAGCGCGGCCGTGGACGGCTCCGGCACGGCAACCCAGCCGCCGCCGGCAGTAACAGGACCGCTGGCGCTGGACGTGCCGTAGGAGAAGGTTGACGCGGCAGGTTTGAAGGCGTCCAGAGAGGCGCCACCGTCGGCATCCATGCCAGAGACCGTGTATGTCGCCGAGCTGAGGTTGTAGTAGGTCTTTCCTTCGCTCGCATAGGAGAGAAGGAGCCCGTACACATTGCCATTCAGTTCGGTGTAATCACCGCTCGCAGGATCTGGTAATGCATACGCCTTCTGCGCCGCACCCTTCGTGTTCGTTCCTGAAACCGAATCAACCGTCTGAAGGTCGGTCAGAATCGAAGAGGCAGCATAGGATGTATCAAGGGAACCTCCATTCCCAAGATAGACAAGGTAGGCTGTCAGCCCCGTGTCGCTCTTGAGGGTAGTACCATTGAAGGCGATGTTTGAAACCGTCCATTGGAATGATGCAGCGGATGCCGCGGACATTAGCCCGAAAAGGGCGAGGAATGCGAGTGCTTTTTTCATGTTTTGTGTTTCCTGGTTTAGATTCGCCTACTCGGCGAGAGGCGAAGAGAAGGTGATTGTTCCCGACGTGGCAGCCTTGATCCAGACAGCGGCTCCGAAAGGAATCGTGTCTTCCGTTGCTTCGGTACCTGCATCAAGCCATGTATTGTTCAGTTCGGGCATCTTATCGATGGTTTCGGGGGACGTTCCAGCCCATCCATAGGTGGTATACATGCGAGTGTTGGGGTTCCACACGCGCATTTCGGTGGCGTATGTGTATTCGTCATCGTATCCTGCCATGTTCGAGTCCAGCGTTCCGAAAGTCGAAACAGGTACTGCGGCGGGATACGGATAGGCGATCATGTTGAGGCCGGCAACGAGAGGAACGGAAACCGTCTTCTCGCTCGGAACCTCGCCCGAAACCGTAAAGGTTCCAGCAGATGCCGCTTTGATCCAAACACCAGCGGAAGTGTCGAGAACATCGTCCGTCGCCTCGGTGCCCGCATCAAGCCACGTGTTGTTCAGCTCGGGCATTTTATCGATTGTTTCGGGAGAGGTCCCGGCCCAGCCGTAGGTCGTATACATCCTTGTCGTGGCATCCCACACTCGCATTTCGGTTGCGTAGGTGTATTCGTCATCGTAACCCGCCATCGAGGAATCAAGTGTTCCGATTGTCGAAATCTCACGCTCCAGAGCATCGGACCCGACAGGGACGAATTGCGCCGCGACCATGTTCAAGCCAGCGACAAGGTTGATCTTCTCGTAGCCGACTATGTTCGATGAGACGACTTCGGCGCCCCACGCGGGTGCGAGTTTCGGCTTGATTCGGAGAGGGGCGTTCGGGATAATAGGGGCCGTCAACGATTCCAGGTACCACACCATGAAACGACTCGGTCTTCTTCTGCTTCTCGCGGCCACGATGGATGCGGCCGCCCTGACGTCTCCGATGGCGACGGCCTACTGGTCCTACGGCGGGATTCCGTACCCGATCATCCAGAGCAAGGACGTGCTCAACGTCGACGACGAATTCGCGCCCGAAGGCTGGGGCTTCTTCCAGATCGAGGGCGAGAAGAACATCGACACGTTCCGGCAGGCGCTCACGAACGTGAACGCGGCCGTCACGATGATGCAGCGCGACAAGGGGATTCCCGGCGTCACGTCCGCGCCCATCGGCTTCTTCTCGTTCCGCGCGTGGGGCCAGGGCGGCTGGGTGTCCGGCACGAACGGAATTCCGGAATCGGTCGGCCCGGTCCCGGTCTCGATTCTCGTCCGCCTGGGCGATGACGGCGCTGGCAACACCGTGGCCTTCCTCGAGGTCACCGGAACGGACGGCGTGCCCGTCAAGTCCCGCGTCGAGGGGTCCGAGATGCGCGGCATGCCCATCGTCCCCTTCGGCCAGGGCGGCACGCCCAACGCCGCCGACTTCGCCGCGCTGCTCTTCCCGCCCGCCAAGGAGGAAGAGACGGAGTCCGCCGTCGCCGAGGACGGAGAATAGGCATGTCGATCCTCGTCAAGCGTTTCACGGCGCCGATGCCGGGCGGCGACAAGACCGTTCGCGTGTTCGTGCTGGGCGTCGTGGTGTCGCTCGTAATCGGCATCGCGGGCTTTGTCTGGCTTCTCGTCCGGCACGAGTGGTTGGCGGCGTTCGGCGGGCTCGTGTTCGGTCTCGCCTCGTTCACGACAATGGCCCTGGCCACGCCCCCGAACATGCGGATGTTCGAGATGGTCGACCGCGCGGTCGAACGGAAGGACGGTCGTAGTTTGACGCGGACGGTGTGGCTCGAGAGCTTCTTCCTTCACGCGGCGAAGGCGCTCTCGATCTTCATCGCCTTCGTCGGGCCGATTTTCCTGCTGCGCGAGAGGGCGGCAAACCTGCTCCCGGCCGCGCTCTTCGGGCTCTCGCTCGCGGACCCGCCGCACGGATTCATGTGCGACGAGTCTGGCGACACGGCCTGGCACGCGACCTTCCGTCCGTTCTGCCAGCTCGTTCCGATCATCCTCTTCCTCGGCGCGTTTGTCTGGCACTTGCCGTTGAGGTCGCTCGTGGCGCCCTTCGCGGTCGTGACCGTCGGCTTCGCGGTGCTGATGGCCCGGTTCAACCTGCGCCGCTACCGTGCGAAGATGGCCGCCGGCGGAGAGGAGACGGCGAAGCCTGCCGCGCCGACGCAACCGATGCCGACCGCCCCGACTCCTGCGCCGTCGCAGGGCTCGCTCTTCGATTTCTCCGCGATGCCGGACGCTGGCCTCGGCCCCGTCGAGGCGCCGCGGAAGAAGAAGCGGCTGCCGCCTGGCGCCTTTCGCGCCGGTGGCGAGATTCACTCGGCGGCTTCGGCATCGTCTTCGCATCGCCATTCCAACCGCCGTCCGAGGGGGCGTCGGTAGGACCTCCGCGAGGGGCTTCGGCAACGGCGTCGTGCGAGGGGGCGGACGGAACGTTCGACGACATCATGTGGAACGCGCACACGCGCACGTGTGGGTGCGCCCATCGTGCGCATACGGGCGCCTGCGCCATTTGGAAAATAGTGGGCTGCCGAAGTCGCGCTTGACCCGCACCGAACGGCCAAAAATGTTTCACAGGAAGCCCCGTCCGTCCTGCCCATTGGGGCGCAAACTGACACTTATATGTTGATTTTCCAATAAGTTGATCGCTGTCAAACTTTTTGCTTCCGAGGCGAAGAAAATGCTTGAAATTGAGGGCGCCAACGACTATACTTTCTGCCTGTCGGGACCACCCTAGCCACTCCGGCTAAGACCCCGGCCCAACCCAAGAAAAAAAACACATGAAAAGAACACTAACACTGCTCGCCATTTTGGCAGCAATCGGACCCGCGTGGGGCGCTGAAGTCGTCTCATCGAACATTGTCGGCTACCAGAAGATCAATCTGGTTGCTGGCTACAACATGGTTGCCGCCCAGTTCGGCCTCGTTGGCGCCAATTCCCTTGAGCGGGACATTTCGCACATTGGCACCCTCGACGACCAAATGGCGGGCTATGACAGCGAATGGACCTACGCGACCGAAATGCGTGTTTGGAACCCGACAAAGGAAGGCTACACGACTTACGGCTGGGCCGGCACTTCGCCGGAAACGGTCGATGA
>CADBEF010000177.1 GCA_902793555.1 uncultured bacterium
ACGCCGTAGAGCAGGCCGCCCGTGAAGCCGTCGCCGCCGCCGATGCGGTCCAGCACGTCGATCTCGCGCGGCTCCTCGACGAACCACTTGCCGTCGGCCCGCAGGATCGCGCCCCAGAGGTGGCGCCCCGCGGAGACGACCTGCCGCAGCGTCGTCGCGAACATCTTCGCGTTCCTGTACTTCTTCGCCACGGTCTCGATCATGCCCTTGAAGCTCTCGATCTTCGCGGCGAGGTCCTTGCCGCCCGCCTCCGGGCCCTTCATGCCGAGGCAGAGCTGGAAGTCCTCCTCGTTGCCGACGAGGATGTCGGCGACCGACGCGATCTGGTGGAACGCCCGCTTGAGCTCCGCCTCGCGGCCCTTCCAGAACGTCGCGCGGTAGTTCAGGTCGAACGAGACGAGCGTGCCGTATTTCTTCGCGGCCTTCGCGAGCGCGAGGCAGGCCTTCGTGGTCTCGGGGCTCATCGCGGCGATGAGGCCGGAGAGGTGGAGGATCGCGACGCCCTTCCTCCCGAAGATCTCCGCCGCGTCGTAGTCCTTCGCGTCGAGCGTGCGGCCGACCTCGCCGGCGCGGTCGTTCCAGACGCGCGGCGCGCGCAGGCCGAAGCCGGAGTCGGCGACGTTGAACTGGTGCCGGTAGCCCCACGGCCCGCCCTGCGGGACCTCGGGGCCGATGAACGCGATGTTGCGCGCGCGCAGCTGCGCCTTGATGAACGCCGCGAGCGGGCTGCCCGCCACGAAGCGCGTCATCACGAGGCACTCCGGGCCGAGGCTGCTCGTGACGTTCAGGACGTTCGTCTCGGCGCTCGTCGCCTGGAGGTAGAAGCGGTTGGAGTTGTGGACCGCCATGCGGTCCTCGGGGGTGATGCGCAGCCCCATGCTCGAGAGGCAGGCGACGGCGTAGCGGGCGTCTTTGCGGATTTTCATCGTTTGTGGTATTCCTTGAACCACCGGGCGAAGGCGGGGACCCCGGCTTCGATCGGCGTGGTCGGCTCGTAGCCGAGCTTGTCGTGGATGCGGGAGATGTCGGCGTAGGTGGCGGGGACGTCCCCGGGCTGCATCGGCAGCAGCTCCATCTTCGGCTCGACGCCGAGCGCGCCGGCGAGCACCTCGATGAAGTGCATCAGCTCGACGGGGGTGTTGTTGCCGATGTTGAAGAGCTCCTCGGGGCCGAGGGCGTCCGACTCGACGCACGCGACGACGCCGGAGACGATGTCGTCGACGAACGTGAAGTCGCGCTTCATCTTCCCGTGGTTGAAGACCTTGATCGGTCGGCCGGCGAGCATCGCGTCCGTGAAGAGCCACGGCGCCATGTCGGGGCGGCCCCACGGGCCGTAGACGGTGAAGAAGCGCAGGCCGACCGTCTGCAGCCCGAAGAGGTGCGAGTAGACGTGGGCCATCAGCTCGTCGCTCTTCTTCGTGGCGGCGTAGAGGCTCACGGGCGCGTCAACGCGGTCGTCCTCGGAAAACGGCATCTTGCGGTTGCCGCCGTAGACGCTCGAAGAGGACGCGTAGACGAGCCGCGGCAGGCCGTGGCGGCGGCAGCGCTCGAGGACGTTGGCGAAGCCGACGAGGTTGCTGCGCACGTAGGCGGCGGGGTTCTCGAGCGAGTAGCGGACGCCGGCCTGCGCGGCGAGGTTCACGACGGCGTCGAAGGGCCGCGGGCCGTCGAAGACGGCGCCGAGCGCGGCGTCGTCCGCCAGGTCGCCACGGACCAGGCGGAACGCGGGGTGCGGGGCGAGGCGCGCGGCGCGGGCCTCCTTGAGCGCGGGGTCGTAGTAGGCGTTGAAGTCGTCGAAGCCGACGACCGCATGGCCGCGGGCGAGGAGCCGCTCCGAAAGGGCGGCCCCGATGAACCCGGCGGCGCCGGTGACGAGAATCCTCATCGGCGCGGGCTACTTGACCGCTTCGGCGGGCTTGTCCCCCTCGGGCGGGGGAACCTCCGCGTCGGGCGGGGGCAGACGGACGGCGAGCTCGCGGATGTGGGCGAGGCGCGGGTTCTCCTCCGGCTTGAGGCCCTCGACCTTGATCGCGAAGCCGTCGGCCGTCTCGACGCCGCGCGCCGTCAGCTCGAACTCGAAGGTCTGGCGACCGGAGCTGAGCATTGCGGCGCCGAGGAAGGAACCGTCGTCCTGCCGGTCCGTCGAGAAGGAGGCGACCGAAACGTCGTAGCCGTCGGCGCGCCACTCGGACACCATCGCGTCGAGCATGCGCCGGGCGGTCCGCTCTTCGGTCGTCCCGTGGGGCATGAAGATCGCGACGAGGAGGAAGAGTCCGACGCACCCCGCCACGTAGCCGGCGGGCTTCGCCACGCGGTCGCGGAAGACGACGCTCCAGACGGCGCCGAGGAAGAAGACCCACAGCGCGAGGCAGCGCAGCCACGACGGGCAGGCGAAGCCGTCGCCGGAGAAGAGCGAGGCGACGCCCCAGCCGACCACGAGGGCGAAAAGGTAGAACGGCGCGAGCGCGACCTTGTCGAAAAAGCCCGTGCGGGCGGATTCCTTCTTCGGCGCGGGAGCGGGCGCGGGAGCGGGAGCCGGCTCCGCGGGAGCGGACGTCTCGGGAGCGGATTCGGCGGGCGCCTCGGCGGGCGCCTGCGTTTCGGGGACGGCGGGGGTTTCGGTTTCGTCTGTCATGGTGGACCTCGTTGGCGCCAAGTCTACCCCATCCGCGGCGTCCGTGTCCAGCGAATTCCGCCGCGGGGCGGGCCGCGGAAACGGAAAGACCGGGCGGCGGGGGCCGTCCGGTCTTCCAATGGTGCTCGGGAAAGGACTCGAACCTTCAATCCCAAAACGGGACCAGCACCTCAAGCTGGCGTGTCTGCCAATTCCACCACCCGAGCAAGGTCGTGATGACGGCGGGGGAGTCTAGTAAATCCCGGCCGCCGTGTCAACCGGTTTTTTCGAGCGCGCGGAGCGCTTGCGGCGGCGGGGCGCTTCTGCTAGACTCCGCCGTGTCCAACCGAACGGAACCATCCACCATGCTACCCCTTGAAGAGATCGAGCCGCGGCTCGCCCAGTTGCGCAAAGGACTGGCCGAAATGCGAGGCTATCTTTGACGTCGACGGCAAGCGAAAGACAGTAGAGGAACTGGAGGCGCTCGCCGCCGCGCCCGAATTCTGGAACGACCAGAAGGCCGCGCAGGAGACGATCGCGAAGACGAACGCCGCGAAGGCCGTGCTGCGGCCGTTCGACGAGGTGTCCGCCGGCTTCGCGGACGCCGAGGCGATGCTGGAGCTCGCGCTCGCCGAGCCCGAAGGCGCGGCGCGCGACGCCGCGCTCGCCGAGGTCGCGCCGCTGCTGGAGGGCGCCGAGGGGAAGTTCGGCGAGCTGCGCACGCGCTCGCTCCTCAACGGCCCGATGGACCGCTGCAACGCGTTCCTCACGCTGCACGCCGGCGCCGGCGGCACCGAGGCGTGCGACTGGGTCTCGATGCTCCTGCGGATGTACACGCGCTACGCCGAGCGCGCGGGCTTCCAGTTCGAGATGCTCGACCAGACGCCCGGCGACGAGGCCGGCCTCGTGGCGTGCACGTTCGCCGTGCGCGGCCCCGACGCCTACGGCTGCCTCAAGGCCGAGCGCGGCGTGCACCGGCTCGTGCGCATCTCGCCCTTCGACGCCAACGCGCGCCGCCACACGTCGTTCGCCTCGCTCGACGTCGTCGCCGAGATCGAGGACGAGGTCGAGGTGGACATCCGCCCGGAAGACCTCGAGGTCGACACGTTCCGCTCCGGCGGCGCGGGCGGCCAGCACGTGAACAAGACAGACTCGGCGATCCGCATCCGGCACGTGCCGACGGGCATCGTCGTGACGTGCGACGCCGAGCGCTCGCAGTTCGCCAACCGCAAGAAGGCGATGGCGATCCTCAAGGCGAAGGTCTACGAATACGAGCAGGACAAGAAGCGCGCCGCGCTGGAGCGCTTCTACGGCGAGAAGGGCTCCATCTCCTGGGGCAACCAGATCCGCTCCTACGTCCTGCAGCCCTACACGATGGCCAAGGACCTCCGCACCGGCCACGAGACGGGCGACGTGCACCGCGTGCTCGACGGCGACCTGGCGCCGTTCATCGCCGCGTGGCTCGAGTGGAAGAGCCGCGGCTCGCCGCGCGTGAAGGGCGCCGCCGACGCGGCGGACTAGCGGACGCGCGCAACGCGGTGCGCCCTCCCCGCCGCGGAAAAGGAAAAGGCCCGGCCCCGCGACGCGGGAGCCGGGCCCTTCCGTTCGGCGGACCGGACTAGATCAGGCTCTTGTAGAGGGCCGCGATCTGCTTCTCCGTGACGTCGCGCGGGTTGCCGGGGCGGCAGGCGTCGACGTAGGCCGAGTGGGCGAGGAACGGGATGTCCTTCGCCTTGACGATCTGCTTGAGGTCCGGCGGGATGCCGACGTCTTTGCCGAGCTTCGCGACCGCGTCGCAGGCGGCCTTGCGGACCTTGGCGAGCGGCATCTTGTCCGCGCCCTTCACGCCCATCGCGGCGGCGACGGCGGCGTAGCGCTTGCCGGTGGCGGGGGCGTTGAACTTCATCACGGGCGGCAGCAGGATCGCGCAGGCGACGCCGTGCGGCGTGTCGTAGAACGCGGAGAGCGGGTGCGCCATCGAGTGGGCGATGCCGAGGCCGACGTTCGAGAAGCCCATGCCGGCGACGTACTGCGCCAGCGCCATCTTCTCGCGAGCCTTCTCCTTCTTCTCGCCCTTGCCGTTCACCGAGTCGCGCAGGTACTGCGCGATCAGCTCGATCGCCTTGAGGTGGAACATGTCCGTCATGTCGTTCGCGGCGCGCGTGATGTAGCCTTCGATCGCGTGCGTGAGCGCGTCCATGCCGGTGGCGGCGGCGAGCTTGTCGGGCATCGAGAGCATCATGTCGGAGTCGACGACGGCGATCATCGGGATGTCGTGCGGGTCGACGCAGACGAACTTGCGGTCCTTCGCGCGGTCGGTGATGACGTAGTTGATCGTGACCTCGGCGGCTGTGCCGGACGTGGTCGGGACGGCGATCGTGAAGACCGCGGGCTTCTTCGTCGGCGAAAGGCCCTCGAGCGAGCGGACGTCGGCGAACTTGGGGTTGTTGACGATGATGCCGATGGCCTTGGCGGTGTCCATCGAGGAACCGCCGCCGATGGCGACGATGCAGTCCGCCTTGGCGGCCTTGAACGCCTTGACGCCGGCCTTGACGTTCTCGATCGTGGGGTTCGGCTTGATGTCCGAGAAGATCTCGAACTTGATCTTCGCCTTCTTGAGCAGGTCCGTGACCTTCGCGGTCGTGCCGATCTTGACGAGGACCGGGTCGGACGCCACGAAGACCTTCTTGTAGCCGCCGTCCTTGACCAGTCCGGGGATTTCGGCGATGGCGCCCTTCCCGTGGAAGGAGACGCCGTTGAGGTTGATGCGGTATGCCATGGTTGGCTTCCTTTTGTGTTGGGTTTGCGGGCGGGGCGGGACCCCGGCCGCGGGTTTGTCTTGCGTCCGCACCGGCGGCGGGCGGAACCCGGGCGGCGGAACGGTCGCAGATTCTAGAACGCCCGCGGCGCCAAGTCAACTTGGATTTCGCGCGCGGACGTGCTAGAATGTCGGCATGCAAGACGATGGTTTCGACTTCCTTTTCCTCGGCACCGGCGCGGCCGACTGGGACTGGTCCCGTTACGGGCGGCGCGGCGTCCGCGGTTCGTGCGCGACGCTCGTGGACGGCCGCGTGATGATCGACTGCGGCGCGACGGGCTTCCGCTCGCTCGTGCGCTTCGGCGGCGACCCGCGCGCGCTGCGGGAGCTCTGGTTCACGCACTCACACGGCGACCACTGCCACCCCGGCGAGGTCGCGGCGCTCCTGGCCGCGCGCGGCTGCCGCGCCGCGCCGCTCGTCCTGCGC
>CADBEF010000178.1 GCA_902793555.1 uncultured bacterium
CGCGACGCCGCCGGGCGCGGCTTCGTCGCGCTCGACATCGGCCCCACCGGCAAGCTCCTCGCCCCGCTCGGCGACCTCGCCTTCGAGGACGCCGTCGCCGCGTTCGCCGAGCAGGTCCGCGCCGGCGCGGAGGCGGGCGCGGACTTCGTCTCGGTCGAGACGATGGGCGACATCCTGGAGCTCAAGGCCGCCGTCCTCGCCGCGAAGGAGAACTGCAACCTGCCCGTCTTCGCCACGGTCGCCTTCGGCGCGAACGGCCGCCTCCTCGGCGGCGCCGACCCCGCCGCGGTCGTCGCGTTGCTGGAGGGGCTCGGCGTCGACGCCCTCGGCCTCAACTGCGGCCTCGGCCCCGATTCCGCCGCGCCGATCGCCGCGGAGATGGTCCGGCTTTCGTCGCTCCCCGTGATCGTGAAACCCAACGCCGGCCTGCCGCGCGTCGACGCCGGCCGCACGGTCTACGACGTCGGCCCGGAGGACTTCGCCTCGCGGATGGCGGAGATCGCCCGCGGCGGCGCGCGCGTCCTCGGCGGCTGCTGCGGCACCACGCCCGCGCACGTCGCCGCGCTGCGCCGCGCCTGCGAGGGCGTCGCGCCCGTCCCCGTCGCGCGCAAGGCGCGCACGGTCGTCTCCTCCGCGACGCACGCGGTCGAGCTCTGCGACGAAACGCCGGCGATCGTCGGCGAGCGCATCAACCCCACCGGCAAGAAGCGCTTCCAGCTCGCGCTGCGCGAGGGTGACTTCCCCTACGTCCTGCGGCAGGCGCTCGCGCAGCAGGAGGCGGGCGCGCACGTGCTCGACGTGAACGTCGGCGTCCCGGGCCTCGACGAGAAGGCGCTCCTGCCACGCGCCGTGCGCGAGATCCAGGCCGTCGTCGACCTCCCGCTGCAGCTCGACACCTCCGACCCCGCCGCGATGGAGGCCGCGCTTCGCGTCTACGCGGGCAAGCCGATGGTGAACAGCGTGAGCGGCAAGGCCGCGTCGCTCAAGGCCGTCCTGCCGCTCGTGAAGAAATACGGCGGCGTCGTGGTCGGGCTCTGCCTCGACGACGCGGGCATCCCCGAGACCGCCGAGGGCCGGCTCGAGGTCGCGCGCCAGATCGTGCGCGAAGCCGAGGCGCGCGGCATCGACCGGCGAGACGTCGTAATCGACCCGCTCTGCCTCGCCGTGAGCGCCGACCCGCGCGCGGCGGACGTCACGCTGCGCGCCGTCCGGCTGATCCGCGACGAGCTCGGCGTCGGGTGCGTCCTCGGCGTTTCCAACGTCTCCTTCGGTCTCCCGCGCCGCGAGACCGTCAACGCCGCCTTCTTCCTCCTCGCCCTCCGCGCGGGTCTAACCGCGGCGATCGTGAACCCGCAGAGCTCCCCGATGACGGACGCCTACGAGACCTATCGCGCCCTCCTCGGCCTCGACCCGCACTGCGAGACCTACATCCGGACGCACCCGCCGCTGCCGCCGGCTTCAGCCGGCGGGGTCGAAGGGTCGAAGGGTCGAAGGGTCGAAGGGTCGGACGCACAGACACGCAGACCCTCAGACCCTCAGACCAACGGACCCTCAGACCAGCCGGCCTTGGCCGGCGCGGTCCGCCGCGGCATCGCGGCCGAGGCCGCGAAGCTCGCGGCGGAGGCGCTCGCCGCGGGCGAGGCGCCGCTTGCGCTCATCGACGGGGCGATCGTGCCGGCGCTCGACGAGGTCGGGAGGCGCTTCGAGGAGGGCACGCTCTTCCTGCCGCAGCTGCTCGTCGCGGCGGACGCCGCCGCAGCGGCGTTCGAGGAGATCAAGAAGGCGCTCGCCGCGCGCGGCGCGGCGCGCGAGAGCGCGGGGCGGATCGTCCTCGCGACCGTGAAGGGCGACGTCCACGACATCGGCAAGAACATCGTCCGCGCGCTGCTGGAGAACTACGGCTTCGACGTCGTCGACCTCGGCAAGGACGTCCCGCCGGAGCGCGTCGTCGAGACCGCGAAGCGCGAGGGCGTCCGGCTCGTGGGGCTCTCCGCGCTCATGACCACCACCGTCCCGGCGATGGAGGAGACGATCCGCCTTCTCCATGCCAAATGCCCGGACTGCAGGGTCATGGTCGGCGGCGCCGTTCTCACGCAGGAGCACGCCGACCGCATCGGTGCGGACTTCTACTCCAAGGACGCGATGGGCTCCGTCCGCTACGCCCAGGCGCAAGTCCGGCACGCGGGCGCGGCGGACGCCGTGCCCGCGGCCGGGCGTTGAAGCTCAGGCCTCCGCTCGCGCGCGGCGCGGTTTGGATGGCCGCTTCGCTCCGGCGGCGCTTGTCCCGTGCGCGGCCGTATGCTAGAATCCGCCGCACAAGCCACGACGGAGGCGGTTCCGCCCCGAGGCAAACGGAATCCCGTGCGATTCGGGAGCTGTTGCGCAACCGTGAGCTTCCGCATGCGACGGCCGTCGCGCCACCCCGGGCGAGGTTCTCCGCCCCGCGAGGGGGAAGGTCTGGCCGGAGCCTCCAGGGGGCGAGCCGGAAGACGTGCCGCGGGGAAGGGCAAGCGGGCAACCCCGCCCGACCCCGCCCCTTCGCCCGCTGGTCGCAAAGGAACGACAGATGAAGAGCCTCCCCGCCGCGGTTGCCGCGGCATTTGCGCCGTGTCTCGCGGCGGCGTTCTCGTTCGACGACATCCACTTCTGGGTCGGCGAGGGAACGAACCGGACGGTCGTCGTCGTCGACTGGAACGTGCCCGGCGAGGCCTCGTCGCTCGCGTGGGGCTACCGATGGAACGGCGACGATCCGCCGATGGCCCGCGTGGTTGCGGATGTCGCCCGCGAGGACGGCCGCCTGCACTACTTCTCCTCGCAGTCGCAGTGGGGCACGTCGGTCGACGGCTTCGGCTACGACCGCGCCGACGTCGCGGCGTCGTTCGACCTCGCGTCGGAGACGGCGACGGACGCCTCCGCCCTGTTCGCCGCCTACGCGGGCCCCTACTACTGGGCGCAGTCGCCCGGGACGGGCCCCGACTTCGCGTCCGTCGCCTGGACCTACGGCGCCGGCGTCGACGCCGACCTCGCGACGGACGGCGGCTGGTACTGCCTCAAGCGCACGAACTGGGAGACGTGGGAGTCGTCGGAGCCCGTCGCCGAGCCCGCCCCCGCGGAGTCGCCCTACGGCTGGCGCGTGGTCGCGGCGGACATCGCCGGCTATGTCGGCTGGGATGGCGTCGCTTCCGACCCGGGCGTCGCGCTCGGAGCGCCGGCACGGACCGTTTCGGGATACCAGGACATTCCCGTCCATCCCGCCACGCCGGGCGAAAGCGCCTGGGAGACGGATCGCATCGTGAAGCTCGCCACGGCGACCGGCGAGGACGCCGGCGGCTCCATCACGGTCGAGTTCGACCACCCGGTCGCCGACGATCCGCGCAACCCCTTCGGGCTCGACTTCATCGTCTTTTCGTATCGGTTCCTCACCATCCAGGGTGGATACTACTCGACGACCGATCCGGGTTCCGCGTCCGTGCGGACCGACTCGATGTACGCGCCTGCGGCCCGGGTGGAGGCGAGCGCGGACGGGGAAACGTGGTTCGACGCCGGAACGGGGCTTTCCCGCGAACGCGCGTTCGCCCCCACGCTCGGCTACCGCTACGACCCGGAGAACCCGGACCGATCGCTGTTCGGCGACTACGCCGTCACGAACGAATGGTGGGGCGCTCCGGCCGACGCCACGCGTCCCGTCGATCCCTCGTTTTCGCTCGAGGACTGCGCAGGGCTGTCCCTTGCCGAAATCTGCCGCCGTTACGACGGATCCGCCGGCGGAACGGGCTTCGACATCGGCGGACTCGACCTGCCCCGCGACGCGCTCGGGCGAAAATTCATCCGCTTCCTCCGGATCACGTCCCTCGAACCGGGCGGAGAAATCTCCCTCGACGCCGTCTCCGACGTCGCCCCGGCGCCGTCGTTCCGCAACTGGGTCGACAAGCATGTCGCGTTCGAGGACCGTCCCGGCTACGCCAAGTCGACGGTCTGCGCGAACGGCGAACCGGCCTTCGTGAACGCCGCGTTCGGCCTCGCGCCGGAGGACCCCGCGCCCGCCGCGTGGGCGATCGAAGGCTTCGACCCCGCCACGCGCACGCTCGTCGCGCCGCTCGCGCCGTTCGCGGCCGACCTCGCGCGTATCCGCTCGTCGTCGTCGCCCACCAATGCCGACTGGTCCGCCTCGCTTCCGGTCTTCGTCGGAACGAACGCGCTCGGCCGCCCGCTCTTGCGCGCGCAGGACCCCGCCACGGCCGCCGCCCCCGCCGCCTTCTTCCGCCTGGAGCTGCATGAGTAGACGTTCCGCCTTCACGCTCGTCGAGCTGCTCGTCGTCGTCGCCGCGATCGGTCTTCTGGCCGGTCTCGTGTCGGCGGGGGCGTTCGCGGCGCGCGAAGCGGCTCGCACCGCCGCGTGCGCGTCGAACCTGCGGCAGCTGGCGGCCGCCGCGCTCACGTACGCGGGCGAGCACCGCGGGCAGTTCCCGTGGGGGATGCGGGTCGAGAACGGCGAAATGGCGTGCTGGGATTTCGTCGTCGGCGCGGACGGAAAACCGCGCCCGGGGCTGCTCTGGAAGCACATCCCCGACGCCGGCGCGGGGCAGGTCCTGCAGTGCCCGTCCTTCGTCGGCGGCGAAGCGAACTGGCGCGGCGACCCGTTCACCGGCTACAACTACAACTGCAGCTACGTCGGCAAGGTCGAAGGCGACCCCGGCGACCGCGCCGCGCCGGCGCTTCTCGGGCAAATCGAAGACCCCGCGCGAACCGCGCTCTTCGGCGACGGCCAGTACGCCGGCGGCGCGAACAAGTTCATGCGCGCGCCGGTCCGCGACAAGGCCTTCGACGGATCCGGCAACGCCATCCGCGAAGCCGGCACGCAGGGCTTCCGCCACCGCGGCCGCACCAACGTCGCCTTCTGCGACGGCCACGTCGAGACCCTCGCCAAACCCTATCGCAGGGGCGACGAGGGCTTCGTCTCCGCCGGCTGCGGTTTCCTCTCGCCCGACAATTCGCTCTACTCCCTGGCGAAATGAATCCGCTCGCGGCGCGGACGCTCCGAAGCGTTCGGCGGCGGCGGGGAAATCAGAGGCGGTAGTCGTCGGGCGGAGGGGCGGAGGAGGAGAGCAGATCCTCGGCGGGGCGGACGGCGACGCCGACCGCGGGCGGCGTGTCCGCCGGAAGGGCGAAGGCGGCGCGCAGCGCGCGGACGGCCGGGTCGGTGTCGGCTTTTCTTGGTAGGGACGCGCCCACGTCGCGTCCGTCGGGCGGACGTTTCGTGGAAACGTCCCTGCCGGGAAGTCCGGCGGGCGCGGACGGGGGGCGGAAGAGGGCGTGGTGCGCGAGGACGGTGAGGAGGACGAGGCCGAGGGCTCCGGCGGCCGGGAGAAGCCGGCGTTTGGCGCGGCCGCCGGGGTCGCCGCCGGAACCGGGACGGCGCGGCGAGGCGTCCCAGCGGTAGCCGACGCCCCAGGCGGTGCGGAGGCGCCAGCCGGCGGGGCCGAGCTTGGCGCGCAGGTCGGCGACAAGGCTGTCCACGGCGCGCGGCTGGACAAAGCCCGCGTCGTCGCCGCGCAGGTCGCGGAGCAGTTGCGCGCGGGTGCGCGCTTCGCCGTTCCACGCGACGAGGACGCGCAGCGCGGCGGCCTCCGAGCCGGTGAGCGGCAGCGGGCGGCCGGCGAGGAGCACGCCGCCCGTGAGCGGGTCGACGCGGACGGCGTCGGGCGCTTCTTCGCCGGGGCCGGGCGCGGGCGCGACGGCGGCGGTCCGCGAGGCGAGCAGCGCGGCGAGGGTTGCGGCGGGGACGGGCGCGCGGCAGTCGTCGGCGCCGGCGGCGAGCGCGGCGCGGACG
>CADBEF010000179.1 GCA_902793555.1 uncultured bacterium
CGGCGCGAGCACGTTCGGCGGCACCGGCGGCGCGGGCGTCACGAACGCCATCTCCGGCTATGCGCGCGTCTACGGCGCGGGCGGCGGCGGCGGTTCCAGCGGCAGCTACTCCGTCTACAAGGCCCCCGGCGCGGGCGGCGACGCCACGGCCGGTCACGGCGGCGAAATGTCCTGCGACGGACGCCTCCCCGCGAACGTCGCGACCCAGAACGGCACGCTCGGCTTCGGCGGCGGTGGCGGCGGCGGTTGCGCGTCCAACGACGGCGCCGACACGAACGCCGGCCTCTACGGAGGCTCCGGCGGCAGCGGCACGGTGATCGTCCGGATGCGGACGGCGACCGCGGCCGATCCGGCCCCGCAGGCCTCCATCAAGGAGGAGACGGCCGGCGAGGCCGACTGGACCGCCGCGCTCGAAATCTACTCGCTCGGCCAGGGCGCCGACCACGTCGACGCCACGCTCCGCGTTTCGCGCGACGGCGGTGCGACGTCGAACCTCTTCCCGATGGCGACGATCCTCTCGACCGGCGCGGCGACGATCGTCGCCGACGGCCTCGCGCCGGGAGCGGACTACGAGGGCGTCCTCGTCCTCGACAACGGCCTCGCGGACGGCACGCTCGAAATCCCGGTCGCGTTCCGCACGGCCAATGCAGCAGCGACGACGGTCTCCGGTTCGTCCGCGTGGACGTTCGGCAAGTGGACGAGCGCGGCGGCCGACTTCCACGACACGAGCCTTCTCCGCAACAAGCTGCCGGCGGTGACCATCGCCTCAACGGACGCGGCAGCGGCCGACACCTACCCCGCCGCCCGCCTCTCCAACGGCACCGACGACTACTACGAACTCAACCCCGACCGTCTCGTCACGTGGACGTGGGACGATCCGGTCTACCTCACCGCCTTCCGCGTCTTCTACAGCACCACCGACTACCGCTCCGGCGTGAACGTCTGGTCGGTCGAGGCGCTCGGTGAGGACGACACGTGGACCGTGATCTCCCCGACGCCCGGCCACTACAACGAGTCCTGGGGCCGCAACTACGGCTACCTGCTCCCGGCGGACGGCGCCGACTACCTCTGGGACAAGCCCGCCAAGGGCATCCGGTTCACGACCGACGGATTCGCCACCACGGGCTACCACAACTTCCGCGAAGCCGAGGCCGAGGGCGTCCTCGTCGCGGACCAGCCCGCCGACCTCTCGATCTCGACCCTCTCGCGCACGGCCGCCGGCATCAAGGCGCTCGTCGCCTTCTCGCACGCGCTTCCCGCCGACGCGACCGTTTCGGCCTGCGTCGCCGCGACGCACGGCGGGACGGACGCCACGGCGTGGACCGCCGTCGCCTCCGCCTCCGCCGAAGCCGGCGCTCTCTCGCAGAACTTCTCGATCGACGCGGCGGACCTCGAGGGCATGAACTACCTGCGCTTCCGCTCCGACGACGGCAACGGCGGCGTCCGCTGGTCCGAGACGGTCTACCTGCCCGACGTCGAGGTTCTCTCCTCGATTCCGCCGACCGTCCTCTACGTCGCGACCCGCGAGACGACGCCCTCCACCGCGACGCTCGCGGCGAGCCTCGTGGACGCCGGCTCCGCCGCCGTGGGCGACCGGGCGGACCTCTATGTCCGCTACGCGGAAGTCTCCAACGCCGTCGCGGAAGCGACGGCCGTGCTCGTCGCGTCCGGCGCGGCCGAGGGCGAGACGGCGGCCACGCTCGGCGGACTCCTGCCCGACCGCGTCTACTGGGCGCAGTTCGTCGCTGCGAACGCCGGGGGCGACACCGGCGCTTCGGACCTCTTCTCCTTCACGACCGCGCCCGACGAAACCGGCGGCGGCGCAGTCTCGCAGGTGAACGGCTGGTATTGCGACTCGTGGGCCAGCGCCACCGCCGAAACCGTGGACAACCTGCTGCGCGGGGTGCTCGGAACCGAAACGACCGGCAGCCGCGCCTCCGTCGGGTCGGTCGACTATCTGACGGACGGCATCGTCACCGAATCGAAATACTGGGCCGCCGCGAGCGGAACGTCCGTCGCGTTCGAACTGGGCGGCGCGTTCTCCCTGTCCGAATTCCGCATCTACCAGTACTCGACCGACGGCGGCCGCCGTACGATCTCGATCGCCTCGCTCGAGTGGCGCGACGAAGCGGGCGAGTGGCACCGCATCCCCGGCTCGCAGCTCGAGTTCGACGCGGCCAACAACAACCGCGCCTACCTCACGCCCGCGGATGGCGCGCCCTTCCTGGCCGTCGGCGCCACCGCCTTCCGCTTCACGCAGGGCGACGGCGGCTCCCCGGACACCCACCTCATCCGCGAGATGGAACTCCTCGGCGAGCCGTCCGGCGGCTACCGCAGCCTGACGGTGGACGCCGCCTCGTGGAGCGGCGGCACGCTCTCCGCCACGGTGTCGCGTCCGATCACGAACGCCGTCGGCACGGTCTACGCCGTGAGCGGCGCGGCCTACCACGGCACGAACGAGACCGCCTGGGCGGCGGACGGCGGCGCGGCCGCGTCCTTCGGTGCGCTCGCCGAGGACCAGGCCTCCGCCTCCGGCGCGTTCTCACCGGCGACGGGCGCGCGCTACGTCCGGTTCTACGAAGCGGACGGCAGCGGAAACGTCGTCGCGTGGTCCGACACGATCCCGGCCGATCCGGCCGCCGTGCGCGTCGTCGACGCCGGCGTCCGGGCCGACGGCGACACCGCCGTCTTCCCGATCCGCGTCGTGACCGCCGGCACGGGCACGCTCTCCGTGAAGGTCCTCCTCGCGGACAATCCCGATTTCGCGAACGCGACCAATATCGTCGTCGCGAACCCGGCCGTCGGCGACTGCGCCGCGACGGCCGACGTCGAGCCCGGCGCGACCTACTGGTACCGCGTCGTCGCCGAGACGACGGACGGCGGCTTCGACGAAACGCCCGCGCGATCCTTCACGACGCGCGCCGGCTCCGTCCTCGCCAGCGCCGTCTCCGCCAACACCTACCTCACCCGCTACGCCATCCTGCGGGGTGCGCTCGACACGCTCGGCGCGGGCGTCACGACGCTCGAAATCCTCACGGGCGACTCGGCAAGCGCGCTCTCGGTCTACGACACCATGGTCCTCGACCGCCCGGGGGCGTTCGCGTATCCCGGGACGTTCACCGGCCCGCCGCGCACGATCTACTTCCGGTTCCACACCGTGAACGTCTCCCCCGGCGGAGAGACATGGGAGAGCTGGAGCTCGGCCTCCTCCTTCTCGACCTCCGACAATGTGATCTACACGTGGAAGAAGACGGTGACGGAGGGCGCGTGGAACGATCCGGACAACTGGACGCCGAACGTCGACTACGAGTGCACCGGCTATCCGGACTACTCGGGCGCGGGCGTCGATTTCCCGAACGGGACCGTCGCGACCGTTTCCGTCCCCGGCAAGTACCGGTTCGGCAGCTGGAGCATCGCCAGGAACAATGTCGACGTGACGTTCGTCGGCGACGGACCGGACGTCTCCGGCTTCGGATCGAGCAACGACAACATCTCCGGCGGCGAGTTCAAGAACAGCAATTGGACGTTCTCGGGCGTCTCCCTCAAGGAGAAGGACGGCATCAACTTCGGCGATCCGAACAGTCCCGGATCGTGCTACAATTCGACGTTGCGCTTCACCGATGGCGCTACGGCCTCGATCGGCAACGTCGTCTGGGCCGTCGGCAGCAACGTGTGGATTGTCGTCGAGGGCGGATCCGTGCTCGAATGCCGCTCCAACGGCCCCGCCCTTGAGGTGAAGGACGGCGGCATCCGCCTCGACGGCGGCACGATCACCGCCGGGCGCATCTGGACCGACTTCAACTGGTCCTCCACGACGAACCAGTCGATCCTCGTGTCCGGCGCCGCGCCGCGGATCGCGCTCACCGGCGTGTTCTCCAACAGCTCGGATGCCGGGGACCAGAACCTCCAGAACGCCGACACCTCCTTCCTCTTCTCCGTCCCGGAGAACGGCTGGCGGAATCCCGTGATCGAATCGGAGAACGAGGCGTCGAGGTTCGCCGCCATGAACGGGACCCCCGCGGCCGACTACGTGATTGCCATCGACCCGGCGAGCCCGATTCTCCAGACGGGCCACACCCGCACGGTGACGCTCGTCGCGTGGAAGGGCGGCATCGACACGGGCCACGTCGAGCTCGTCGCCCCGCCGAAGGGCGCCACGCTCTTCTACACGTACGGCTGGCCGTCGGTCCTGACCGAACCGGCGAACGCCGGCGACGCCCCGACCGGCATCCGCGCGACCCTCCGCGGCTACGCCGGCACGCTCTTGATCCTCAAGTAGCGCCGGAGGGGCGGCGGGTGTCGGCGGACCGGAGCGCGGGCGGTGGCACCGCCCGCGCTCCGGTTCAGACCTTCAGCGTCTGGGCGATGTTGAGCAGGTGGTCGTTCTGGCGGCGGAAGGCCGTCAGGAGGTCCGAGTAGACGAGCGACTTCACGGGGCTGTTGCACGTCTTGCCGAGGCGCGAGAGGTGCGCGTCGCGGCAGCGCTTGGCCTGGTCCTCGATCGCGCGGCTCCGCTCCTCGGCGCGCGCGACGTTGAAGGGGTCGCCGATCTGGACGATGTCCATCACGTCGTCGAGGAACGCCGCCACTGCGTCGCACAGCTCGAGCGTCTCGGCGCGGGCGGCGGGCGAGAGGTCCTCGCCCGCGTTGCGGATCTTGAGGAAGGCCTTGAGCGCGTTGCGGACGTAGTCCGAGACGGACTCGAATTCGTCCGCCTGGCGCAACTCGCGCCGCGCGAGGTCCGACTGGAAGCGCGAAACGTTGTCGTGCAGGACGCGGCCGACGTACTCGCTGATCTCCTTCTGCGCCAGGTCCAGCGAGTCCTCGCGCCGGAAGACGGACTCCTCGAGGTCCTCGTCGCGCTCGGGCGCGGCGAGGATCGTGCGCAGGTCGGCGAGCATCGAACGGCACGTCTCGCCCATCCGCAGGATCTCCTTGCCCGCCTGGCCGAGCGCGACCGCGGTCTGGGGGATGAGGTGCTCGTCGAGGAAGTGCGGGCGCCAGCCCTCTTCGGCCTTCTCCGATTCGCGGACCGGGACGAGCTTCGTCACGACCGCGACGAAGACGCGCATGAACGGGAAGAGCACGGCCGTCGTGGCGACGTTGAAGAACGTGTGGACGCACGCGATCGCGAACGTGAAGTAGGCGGGCCCCTCGGGCTCGCCGGAGAAGGCCCAGGTCGAGAACGACTCGCAGGCGCGCGAGAAGGGGTGCCAGACGAGCGTCACGAGAATCACGCCGATCAGGTTGAAAAGCGTGTGGGCGAGCGCCGCGCGCAGGGCGTTGCGCGAGGAGCCGATGCAGGCGATGAGCGCCGTGACGGTCGTGCCGATGTTCGAGCCGAGGACGAGCGCGACGGACGTCGGGAAGTCGATCGCCCCCGCGCCGGCGAGGCCCATCACGAGCAGGACGACCGCCGCCGAGGAGTGGATGAGGGCCGTGACGACGCCGCTCGCGAGCGCCGCGCCGAAGAACCCGGGCAGCGACGTGGCGTGGAAGAAGCCGAGCGCGTCGCGCATTTCCGGCATGTCGCGCAGCGGCGCGAAGCCGTTCTTCATCAGCTCGAGCCCGAAGAAGAGCATCCCGAGGCCGATCGTCGCCATCGCGGCGCTGCGGACTTTCTCGCGCTTCGAGAAGAGGTAGAAGAAGATCGCGATGCCGATCAGGAACTCGCCGTACTGCGAGACGTCGAGCGTGAGGAGCCAGAGCGAGAGCGTG
>CADBEF010000180.1 GCA_902793555.1 uncultured bacterium
AAGCCAAGACGCTGCTGGCCTCGCCCGCGGGCCGGACGATGAAGGACCTGCGGCAGGCGCTCGCGCGCCGCGAATGGCGGCGCACGGGCTAGGCGCAAAGCACCGCAGGCCGAACGGCCGCAGGAGCCGGGCAATTCGATCAAACACGGTCGGACCTGAATGAATACAGTTGATTCGTCAAATGGATCACAATGGCGGATAACGACGGAAGACGACGGAAAACGACGTTCGAAAGACATGGAGAGAAAACGGATCATGGAAACGACAACGGAATCACGACGAGCGAATCGGGAGGATGGGAACCGGACAGCCGGCGCCGAAATCCTTGCGCCGTGCGGGTCGATGGCGTGCCTGCAAGCCGCCCTGGATGCCGGGGCCGACGCGGTCTACCTCGGACTCGAAGCGTTCAACATGCGCCGCGCGGCTTCGCACAACTTCACCCGCGAAACCCTGCCGGAGGCTTCCGGACGATGCCGAGACCGGGGCGTCCGCGTCTACCTGACGCTCAACACGATCGTCTTCGACGGCGAACTCGGCCGCGCCGCCGAGATGATCGACTTCGCCAAGCCGTTCGTCGACGCCGTCATCGCGTCCGACTGGGGCGTGATCGCCGCGTGCCGCGAACGGGGCGTTCCGTGGCACGCATCGACGCAGATGTCCTGCGCGAACGCGGCGGCGGCGCGTTTCCTCGCGTCCAACGGAGCGGAGCGGATCGTCCTCGCGCGCGAGTGCACGATGGACGAAGTCGCCCGGATCACGGCCGAGCTCCGCCCTCTCGGCGTGGAGACCGAGATTTTCGTCCACGGGGCGCAGTGCGTGGCGGAGTCCGGACGATGCCTGCTCTCGCACGCCGCCTACGGAGCATCCGCGAACCGCGGAGAATGCGCGCAACCGTGCCGGCGCGGCTACGTGGAAGTGCGCGAAGTGCCGTCCGGCCGGGGGCCCGCGGCCGCTTTCTCCGTCGGCGAACACACGGTCTTCTCCGCCTGCGATCTCTGCTCGCTGCCGTTCCTCCCCGAAATCCTGGCGACCGGAACGGCCTCTCTCAAGATCGAAGGCCGCGCGCGACCGCCCGAATACGTCGCCGCGACCGTCTCCGCCTACCGCGAAGCGGTCGACGCGATTCGCGACGGAGCCTACGGCCCCGAGCTCGTCCGCAAGCTCGAGGCGCGCGTCTCGCGCGCCTACCACCGTCGCTTCGGACCGGGACTCTTCCACGGACGCCCCGGCGGAGCGGACCAGTTCACGGACAACGACGAAAACCTCGCCACGCACGTCAAGCGCGGCGTCGGCGTCGTCCTGCACGACTACCCGAAGGCCGGCTGCGCGCAGATTCTCGTGCAGGACCAGCCCGTCCGCCGCGGGGACACGCTCTGCATTCAGGGACCGACGACCGGACACGTCGAATTCGCGGCCGCCGAACTGCGCCGCGAGGACGCCGTCCTCGAACGCGCGGACAAGGGCGACTGGTTCACGGTGCGGCGACCCGCGACGGTCCGCGAAGGGGACCGCGTGTTCGTCGTCCGCCCGCGGGAATCCTGACGAAAGCACGCCGGCGCAAAGACCCCCTTGCGCGGAGCGGGCGGGTGTGGGAGAATGGACGCGACATGCAGACGGACGCAGACCAACCGCACAACCGCCCTCCGGGACCGCTCCGCGTCGGGTTGCTCGGCGGCAGCTTCGACCCGATACACGAAGGGCATCTCGCGCTCGCCTTCGCGGCGCTCCGCGCGGCGGAGCTCGACCGCGTGCTCTTCGCGCCCGCCGCGGATTCGCCGTTCAAGGCGGGCCTCATGCACGCATCCCCGGAAGACCGCGCCGAGATGGTGAGGCGGGCCATCGCGGACGAACCTCGATTCGAACTCTGCCGCGCGGACCTCGACCGCGGCGGCGTCTCGTATTCGATCGATCTCGTCGAGGCCGTGAAGTCGTCTCTTCCGGCGGACGCCGAGCTCTTCTTCGTGATCGGCGCCGATTCGCTCGCCGGCCTGCACCGCTGGTACCGCGCGGCCGATCTCGTCCAGCTCTGCCGTTTTCTTTCCTTCGGGCGGCGCGGCACCGCGATCGACCCGGCGGATCTCGGCTTCGACCCCGACACGAACGCCCGCCTCGCGGCCGACTGGCATCCGGACTTCGACGTCCCGGACTCGTCCACCGAAATCCGCCGGCGCGCCGCCGCGGGCGAGCCGCTCGACGGACTCGTCCCGCCCGCCGTCGCCGCCTGGATCGACTCCCGCGGACTCTACCGTTGACCCGAGCCCCGGGGCGGGAACCGGCGCTTGCCGCGCGGGCGCGTTTCTGCTAGACTCCGCTGCCGTTCCCCTCTTCCACGTTTCCACTCCTCCACTGACCCATGGGCGGCTTTTTCGGCGCGGTCTCCCGCGAAAACTGCGCGGCGGACGTTTTCTACGGAACGGACTACCACTCCCACCTCGGCACGCACCGCGGCGGCATGGCGTTCTGGGCCGGCGGCAAGTTCCTCCGAACGATCCACGACATCTCCAACGCGCCGTTCCGCACGCGCTTCGAGTCGGACTTCGCCGCGTTCCGCGCCGCGGAGCCCTGCTCCGGCCTGGGCTCGATCAGCGACACGGACGACCAGCCCCTGCTCTTCTTCTCCCACCTCGGCGAATACGCGATCGTCACGGTCGGCCTCGTGAACAACGCGAAGGACCTGGTCAAGCACCTGATGAACAACCACCAGGCGAACTTCTCCGCGCTCCAGTCCGGCGAGATCACGCAGACCGAGGTCATCGCGGGCCTCATCAACACGCAGGATTCGATCGCCGAAGGCCTCCACTACGTCCAGGAGATGGTGCGCGGCTCCATCTCGATCCTGCTTCTTGCGCCGGACGGCGTCCTCTACGCCGCGCGCGACCGCTTCGGCCGGACGCCGGTCTGCCTCGGCAAGAAGGAGGCCGGCTTCGCCGCGACGTTCGAGACGACCGCGCTTCCGAACCTCGGCTACAAGCCCCTGCGGGATCTCGGTCCCGGCGAAGTCGTGAAGATCACGAGCTCCGGCGTCGAGACGGTCCTGCCGCCGCAGGGCCCCGAGGCGCTCTGCTCGTTTCTCTACGTCTACTACGGCTACCCGGCGTCCGCCTACAACGGACAGAACGTCGAGGCCGTCCGCTACCGTTGCGGCGCCGCGCTCGCGCGCCGCTCGCCCGCGCCCGGCGCCGACTCCGTGGCCGGCATCCCCGACTCCGGCGTCGGTCACGCGCTCGGCTACTCGCACGAGTCCGGCACGACCTACGAGCGCCCTTACGTGAAGTACACGCCCACGTGGCCGCGCTCGTTCATGCCGAGCAACCAGGAGGACCGCCAGCGCATCGCCGGCATGAAGCTCGTCCCGCTGCCGCAGCTCATCGAAGGCAAGAAGATCGTCTTCTGCGACGACTCGATCGTCCGCGGAACCCAGCTGCGCGACCAGGTGAAGCGCCTCTTCGACGACGGCGCCAAGGAAGTCCACGCGCGCATCGCGTGCCCGCCGCTCCTCTTCGCCTGCCCGTTCATCAACTTCTCGCGCTCGAAGAGCGAGATGGACCTCATCACGCGGCGCATCATCCGCGACCTGGACGGCGAAAACGCCGACCCCGCGCGCTACCGCGACCCGAACGGTCTTCCCTACCAGACGATGGTGGACCGCATCCGCGAACGCCTCGGCCTCACCTCGCTCGCCTTCAACCACCTGCCCGACCTCGTGAAGGCGATCGGCGTCCCCGGCCTCTGCACCTACTGCTGGAGCGGCGAAGACCCCGCGTTGCCCGGCGGCTGCGGCGGCACCTGCCCGCATTGCGCGGCCAAGAAGGAACCCGTCCCCGAGCCCCCGGTGCAGCAGCAATCCTGACTCCCCTTCCCTGCCCCGCGGACGAGTGGCGGAACTGGCATACGCGGCAGACTTAGGATCTGCTCCGAAAGGTTGCGGGTTCGAATCCCGCCTCGTCCACCACCGGTCTGGAACCGCGCCTCCGAAGAGGAAGCCGCGCGGCTCGGGTCGCCGGGCATCATGAGGTCGCCGGAATCTGGAACGGGAATCCGTATCCAGTGGCATGGTCATCCAACGGACGAGATAGAAGAGAAGCCCCCGCGCCGCCGCCGGCGGAAGCCCGGTTTTGCGCGCGGACGGACGTTCTGGTAGAATCCGCCGCATGAACGGACTTGTCCGGCTCGTGGCAGAGCATCCCGTCGCCCAGGGCGTCGGGCTCGCCGCGCTCGTCATGACGGTCTTGAGCTACCAGGCCCGGACGACGCGGGGGATCGCATTGCGTCAGGCGGCCGGCTGTTTCTTCTGGGCCGTTCACATGTTCCTGCTCGGCGCGTGGGCGGGCGGACTCATGAACCTGCTCGGCTTCGTCCGCGGGAGCGTTTATTCCCGGCGCGGGGAACGCGCGTGGGCGTCGCGTCCGTTCTGGCCGTGGCTCTTCGGCGTTCTCTGCGTCGGCGCGGCCGCTTGGGCGGGGCTGGCGCAGGACGAAGGCCCGCGGCTCCTGCTCACGGCCTCGGCGCAATGCCTCGGCTGTTACGCGCTCTGGACGTTCCGCGTCCGGCTCGCCCGATGGCTGCTCGTCGCCGTCAGCCTGCTCTGGCTCGCCTACGATGCGCTCTCCGGCTCCATCCCCGGAACCGCCTGCGAAATCCTCGGCCAGGTTTCGCTCTACATCGCCATCGCGCGGGATCGCAGAACGCCATGATCCCCGGCGGGCGGCCGCCGTTTCGGCGAACGGAGAAGCGCCCGGCGAGGCGTTTCGCGATCCGCTACGCGAAGGCGGCGGCGGCCTTCGCCAGCGCATCGCGGATCGCGATGCGCTGGGGACAGGCCTTCTCGCAGGCGCCGCAACGCAGGCACTCCGCGGCGCGTTTCTTCCCGGCCTTGACGACCTGCCACTGCTCGTAGTTCCGGGCGCGGGTTTCGTTGCGGTAGAGCACGAGCTGGTTCAGCGCGGCGATCGACCCGCGGACGCCGATGCCGGCGGGGCAGACCTTCTCGCAGTAGCCGCACGAGGTGCAGGGGACGGTCGGCATGGCCGCGAGCGCGGCGCGCGCCTCGGCGAGGACGGCGAGATCCGCGTCGCCGAACGGGCGACAGCGCCCCGGCGCGAGGTGCGCGAGGTTGTCGTCCATCTGCTCGAGCGAACTCATGCCCGAAAGCACGGTCATGACGCCGGGCAGCCCCGCCGCGAAGCGAAGCGCCCACGACGGAAGCGACGAGGCCGGGTCGGCGCGGCGGAGGATCTCCGCGACCGGATCGGGCGGCGTGGCGAGCAGGCCGCCCTTGACGGGCTCCATCACGACGACGGGCTTGCCGTGGCGGCGCGCGACCTCGAGGTTCTCGCGCGATCGGACGACCGGGTCGTCCCAGTCGGCGTAGTTGACCTGCAACTGGACGAACTCGACCTCGGGGTGCGCCCGCAGAAGACGGTCGAGCTCGTCGGGCGTCGAGTGGAACGAGAAGCCGAAGTGGCGGATGCGCCCCTCGTCGCGGCGCTCGAGCGCCCAGTCCCAGAGTCCGAAGCGGTCGAACGCTTCGGTGCGGCCGGGGCCGAGGTTGTGGAAGAGGTAGAAGTCGAAGTGCCCCGCGCCGGTGCGCGCCCAGGCGGCGAGCTTCGTGGCAAGCAGGAACGAGTCGCGCGGGTGGCGCTTCACGAGCGCCTCGCGCGCGGCCTCCTCGCTGCCGTCGTAGACGTAGGCCGTGTCGAAGTAGACGCAACCGGCGGCGAGAAAGCGGTCGACCATGTCGCAGACCTGCGGCAGGTCGATCGCGCCGTCCTTGCGGGGCAGGCGCATCAAACCGAAGCCGAGCTTCGGGAGCCCGGCGGAAAACGGAACGGGGGGCGGGGGCGTGTCCATGCGGGACATTGTAGCAGAAGCGCGCCCCCGATGGAAGCGCAACGCGCCGCCGCGGAAAAGGCTTGAATTCGTAGCCGAAAACGGATAACCTTGCAAACCGAAAGGCGCGACATGCTCTCCTTCTTCCTCAAATCCAAGCTCCACCATCTCCGGGTCACCGACGCCCGGCTCGACTACATGGGGAGCATGACTTTCGACCCCGATTTCCTGGACGCCGCCGGCATCCGGCCCTTCGAGAAGGTCCTCGTCGCCGACCTCGAGAACGGCGAGCGCTTCGAGACCTACGCCATCGCGGGCGCGCGCGGGTCGCGCGTCTGCTGCCTCAACGGCGCCACGGCGCACAAGGGCAAAGTCGGCGACCGCGTCATCGTCTTTACCTTCTGCGCCCTCTCGCCCGAAGAGGAATCCTCCCACAAGCCGCGCATCGTCGTCTTCGACGGCGAGCGCAACGAGATCGTCCGCGACAGTCCCGTCTGACGACGGGCGTTCCCCGTTCCAAAGTTCCAAGTCCGCAGGTTTCCACATCCCGCCCCACTCCTCCAACCTCCCACGTTCACCGAAAGGCCCTCCCATGCAAATCCCCGTCGACAACATCACCGTCCCCGAGCGCGTCCGCAAGGACCCCGGCAACCTCGATTCCCTCATGGAGAGCCTCAAGCGCGTCGGGCAGCTCAACCCGATCATCGTCACGCCGACCTACGAGCTGATCGCCGGCTACCGCCGCCTCACAGCGGCGCAGGAGCTCGGCTGGCAGAGCGTCGAGGTCGTGGTCGTCCAGGCGGCGGACGAGGTGCGCAGGCTCGAAATGGAGCTGGAGGAAAACGTCTACCGCAAGGACTTCACCCCCGAGGAGATCCTCGAGGGCTACAAGAAACTCGAGAAGCTGCGCCATCCGTCCGTCGGCCGCCGCCTGCGCAAGGCGCTCGGCGCGTTCTTCTCGCGCCTCGCGTTCTGGCGCCGCCGCAAGCCGACCAAGGCCGAGCTCGACGCCGCCGCGGCCGCCGCCAACGCCGCCGCCGACCGGGACGAGAAGGGCGAGCCGTCCGAAGCGGACGACGAAAACCTCGGCGTCTAGCGCGCCGGCCTCCCCTCTCCCGCCCCATGGACCCCGCCGCGTCCGAACGCACGGCCCGGCTGCTCGGCCCGGAGGCGGTCGCCCGCCTCGAGGCCGCGCGCGTGCTCGTGCTCGGCCTCGGCGGCGTCGGTTCGTGGTGCGCCGAGGCGCTCGCACGCGCGGGCGTCGGCGCGCTGGACCTCGTCGACTCCGACGTCTACGTCGCGTCCAACCTCAACCGCCAGCTCGGCGCGCTCGTTTCCACGCTCGGCCGCCCGAAGGCCGAGGTCGAGCGCGAGCGCGTCCTCGCGATCAACCCCGCGGCCCGCGTGCGCGCGTTCGTCCTCCGCTACGCCGCGGACACCGCCGCGCAGCTGCCGCTCGGCGGCTACGACGCCGTCGTCGACGCGATCGACCTCGTGTCCTCCAAGCTCCTGCTCGTCCGCCTCGCGCACGAGGCGGGCGTTCCGCTCTTCACGGCGATGGGCGGGGGCAACAAGCTCGACGCGTCGCGTTTCCGGATCTCGCGCCTGGACGCGACGAACCGCGACCCGCTCGCCAAGGCTATGCGGAAGCGTCTGCGCCGCCTCGGGCTCGACCCGCGGCGCGTGCGCGCGGTGGCGTCCGACGAAGAGCCGCGCGAGCCCTTCGCGCCGGACTCGGAGCGCGGCGGACGCCACGTCCCGCCCGGCACGCTCGCACACGTCGTCGGCGTGGAGGGTCTCCTCCTGGCGCAAGCCGTGGTCGACGGCCTCGCCGGCCCGCCGGCCGCGCCGCTGGCCTGCCAGGCGCGCGACGCCCGCCTCCGCGCGGCGCGGGCGGACGTCAGAACGCCCAGTTGAGTTCCCAGCGGGCGAAATACGCGGTCCGGTCGGAGACGTAGTAGTCTCCGGGCTCGAACACCTCGAGGAAGAGGTGTCCGGTCAAGCCCCGCTCCGACCACACGGGGAACGTGTAGCGGATCGTCTCCAGCCAGCCGCGGTCGCGGCCGCCGCCCGCGCCGTCGCGCTCCGGGGCGAAGACGGGACCGATCGTCGCGCGCACCTTGTGCGCTTTCGATTCGCCGAACGAACCGCCGGCCTCGATCCACGCGTGCGAGAGGTTGTGCCACGTGCCGACGCCGTCCGCGTCGAACGCGTAGATCAACAGTTCGCTGATCCAAGGATAGCGCCCGAACAGGACGTTGAAGTCCTCGCGCCGCTCCGTGCCGGGATCGTCGCCGGAGAGCCAGAGCGCGTTGAGCGACACGTAGGCGCCGGACGAGAACGACCGTTTGAGACCGCCCGTCGCGAAGCCCGCTCGCCGGTCGTAGCCGCCGCTCGCGCTCCGTTGAAGGGCCCCTTCGAACTCCGCGCTCCATTCCGCCGAAAAGCGCGGAAGCAGTCGCGCGCCGACCGTGTGGACGTCCTCGTGCGGGACGCGGGCGCCGTCGCGCGCGCGCCAAGCCGTGTCGTGGAGCCACGCGTACCAGACGCCCCAACCGAGCTCGTCCAGCGAACGGTCGTCGTAGAAGAAGCCGGCCGTCGCCTCGTCCATGCCGTTCCAGCCCGGCGCGAGGCCCGTCAGGTCGCGGTGCTCGTGGCCGACCGCAAGTTTGTTCTCGCAACGCCCGTAGAAGCCGAAAACGTCGAGAGTCCGCTTGTCGTCGAACCGGACGCGCGCCCGCGCGCCGTCGAAGAACCCGGTGCGCGAACCGTCCTTCGCGGTTCCCTCGGCGAAAAGCCGCCCGGAGCCGAGCGACGCGTCCTGGCGGCCGAGAAACAGGTCGACGCGCCCGTCGAACAGGCCGCGGAGCGACAGTTCGAGGCGGTCGACGATCAGCTCGTCGGGCCACTCGTAGGACTCCTGCCCGGTCTCGCGGACGCGGAATTCGTCGCAGAGGCGCGCATCCAGGGACAGCCAGTCTTCGAAGTCGACGCCCGCGAAGAGGCGCGGCCGGACGCGGAAGTAGTCGTTGCGGCCGCCGCGCGTCACGGCCGGCTCGGCCGTGCGGAGCGGGATGTCGTCGAACGCCTCCTGGCGCAGGCGCAGGTCGCCGCCAGCGCGGAAGGAAAGGGACGCCGGCTCGGAAACCGGCGCCTCCTCCGAAAACGCGGCCGCGCCCGCAAGGGCCAGAACCGCCACCGGAAATCGGATCGCTTTCATGGGCCCGTCATTCTACCAAACCTCCTCACGGGACCGCAAGTGCGTCCGGCTCCCCCTTGCAAGGGGGAGCCGGACATGGTAGCCTTGTCTTCGCTCTCCGCAACCCACGCCATGAACGAAAACGTCTCGAAACGAAACGCGCTTCTCGCGCAGAAGGTGATCAAGGGACTCGAGTCCCGCAACATGACGGGCCACTGGGCCGCGTCGAAGGAAGAGGCGCTCGCCGTCGCCCTCTCGCTTGTCCCCGAGGGGGCGTCCGTCACGATGGGCGGCTGCACGAGCGCCCGCGAGATCGGCCTCGTCGACGCCCTCAAGAAGGGCGACTACAACTTCATCGACCGCGACGCCTACGCGGACAAACGCGCGGCGATGCTCGCCGCCTACGACGCGGACGTGTTTCTCGCGAGCGCGAACGCGATCACCGAAGACGGCGTGATCGTCAACGTCGACGGCAACTCCAACCGCGTCTCCGCCATCGCCCAGGGCCCGCGCAAGGTCGTCTTCGTCGTCGGCATGAACAAGGTCTGCCCGGACGCCGACTCCGCCATGAAGCGCGCCCGCGGCGTCGCCGCGCCGATCAACGCCCAGCGCTTCGGGCTCTCGACGCCCTGCGCGAAGACCGGCGCCTGCGCCGACTGCAAGTCGCCCGACACGATCTGCTGCCAGATCCTGATCACCCGCTTCTCCCGCCACCCCGGCCGCATCCACGTCATTCTCGTGAACGACGCGCTCGGCTTCTGACCGCCCCCTCCCCCGCCCCGACCGCCATGGAAACGCTCTCCCTCCGCAACGGCGTTCTCTCGCTCGGCGCCGAGCCCCTCCTCGAGGGCCTCGCCCCGGCCTTCTCCCTCAAGGGCTCCTTCCTTTCCATCCCGGCGACGGGCGAGGCCGAGGGCCACGGCCACGGCCCGTGGCGCCACGTCCCGCTCGGCCGCGCGCCGCGCGTCGCGGCCTACGCCGGCCAGGCCCAGCGCTCGCCGTTTTGGTTCACGCCCGCTCAGGGCGCCGACCCGGCCGCCCTGGACGCCATCGCCCCATGGCTGCTGCTCAAGCGCGACGACGGGCTCTTCGTCCTGCTCGTGGCGCTCCCCGCCGGCAACGCCGCGACCTACCTGACCGGCTCGGTCCCCGGCGCCGGCCTGCGCCTCTACCGCACGACCGGCAACCCCGCGGTCGCGCCGTCCGGCGGCCGCGTGCTGCACGTCGCCGCCGGGCGCGACCCGCGCGCGCTCCTCGCCGCCTCC